>CALMKO010000402.1 GCA_937867415.1 uncultured Verrucomicrobiota bacterium
TGGAGCGCGATCCTTTGGAGTTGATATCGATTCGAGTTGGACATGTAGACCGTGATTTCTACGTCTCCACTTATGCAAGCCATGGATTCGTATGGAGTTCGCCGGAGGGAGTCTCCTTTCTGCAGAGATCCAAAAAAAACAAGTCATGGCTGGTTGATCGCAGAGGGTTCCGCAAAGGGGGGCAACGTCCAGTATTTCTTGAAAGCCCAAGTGGAATAGCAATGATCAACCATTATGTTTGGGTTTTCTTTCTGGAAATCAATTCGCAGCCTCGTTGCACCATAGGCTGGTGCAGAAATGCAACTCCAGACAATTCCTTTTCATCAACAAAAAAATCGTGAAAACTGATAATCGCCTCGGCACATTTGAACAAATCGCTGACCTCTTCCCGGCAGATTCTGCGAGGATCGCATACGCCATCCGTGATCTGCTCATAAGCCTCGATCAGCAAGTATTCGAAGTACCCCGGCTTGGAGAAAAGACCACGACTTACGGGGTCGGTCCCAGCAAAATGAAGCAGGCATATTGCTACATTATGCCCCAGAAGTCCTACGTGAACCTCGGCTTCTTTCACGGAGCCAATCTTCCCGATCGAGATAAGCTTTTAGAGGGCACCGGAAAGTCTATCCGACATATAAAAATCAGAAGCTTTGAAGATTTGGCACGTCCAGAGATTCTCGCCATGATCACTGATGCCATCGAGGACAGAAAGAGAAATGAGAAAGGGATCAAATAGCGCGATCCTACGCTGCCAGATTGTCTCTACGCCCATTAAGTGACTTCCAAATGATCACCCGCCTTTTGACTATATCGCCAACTTGCACGAAACTCTCAAGTGGCCCGTGCTTACGAATCCTAACAGCCATCCATCCAAGGAGGGTGGCTCAATGAAAACTCGTATCGTCTTCGCTATAGCGGGCACCTCGCTTGTCTGGATCGTGATCCTCTGGTCTACTATAAAAGAGCAGAGCGACTCGTCCCAAATTGGCCGGGTGTCCAATGTTGTGGAGTTGTCAGCCGCGCCCCCATTGGTAGATCAGTCGTCGATCTCATCTTTGTCCAGCCCTTCTCCATTGCCTTCAAAACTTCCACAATCTCTAAAAGCCGTGCTCGATGCCCAATCCGAAGGATACATGTCCGCAACCGGTGGTCTCGTCACAGTATTGACAAAGCTCGTGGAAATCCCTGAGGGTGGCCTGCGCGAGGCCTTCCTTCGGGGTGTATTTCAGTATGCCGCAACGCTGGGGGTTCCTACGGCCTTGGATTGGGCAAGAAACCTACCCAGAAGTAAGGACCGCGATTCAGCCCTCCTGACTCTTATGGGCGAGTGGTCAAACACGAGCATGGCAGAGATTCTTCAAAATCCAACCATGGCCGAATTCGGTATGGCCGGCACGCTAGGCTTGCACCTTTTGGAAAGCGGACAGACTTCACCTCAGGAAATCGCCCGCATGGCGGATGATTTTTTGTACGGCCAGCAACGAGCAATGCTCCTGGCCGAGGCCGCAGCCAATCTGGCTCCAATCGACCCTACTAAGGCATTGGCCCTTGGAGACGATTTGGCTGGCGATCTCCAACTTCGTTTTCTTGAACGTTTCGCCGCAGGTTGGGCTTCGAAACAACCCCTCGCTGCATGGGATTGGGCTGCCGGCATTCCGGATATGGCAACACGAGCCGAACTTCAGGCCAGCATTGTTGCCACGCAGGCGGAAACCAAACATGAAACCGCTGCCAACATGGCGCTGGAAATAGACCCCGGAGATGCCGCCCGTTCGAGATCTTTGGAAGAGGTGGCCGCTTATTGGGCCGCAAAAGATACCGGGAGCGCCGAGCAGTGGGCCGTGTCGCTGCCTACTCAAGCCGACCGCAACGCCGCCCAGAAAGGAATGCAAAATGCGGCACCGGTCGGAATTGGTGCCGTCCTCAACTTCGAAAATGATGGCATTCCCGTGATCCGTGGGATCGTGCCGGACGGAGTTGCTGGCCGGAGCGCAGCGATTAAAGAGGGCGACCGAATTCTTGGCGTAAGCGATGTTGATGGCACCTGGTTGGAAACCCGGACGCTATCTCCAGAGGACGTGATTAACCTGATCCGTGGCGCACCAAACACCAGCGTTTCACTGCGGGTGCAGTCGCCGTCGGATGACTCCATCCGCACCGTCACTCTCACCCGGGAACAAATCATTCACAGAAACGCCAACTAAAGAGGATCGAGTCCTGTCCTTCTACCATGTCTCCCCTTTTGCTTTGCAGCCTCTCCATGATCACCTGCCACCTCCGCTACATCATCGATGCACATAAACTCGATGAGTTCGAAACCTGCACCCGGCTCTGGTTTCCCTTGATCCATTGCTTCGGTAGCGCCTACCTCGCTTAACGACATGCAAATCTCCGCCCGCTTTCACGTATACGCCCTTCTCGTTCTGCTTTCCCTGGGCGCGGCTGCACATGGTCTGCGCGCCGACGCCACCTCGCTCGTTCACGATTTCTCTGTACCGGCACTCAACCCCGCGACCACCGAGCGACTGATGGGCTTTGGCCGCCTTTGGGGCTTCCTCAAATACCATCACCCCCGTCTCGGCTATGGTGATCTTGATTGGGATGCGGCATTCGTGGAAACCGTGCCGCAGGTGCTCGCCGCCACGGATCGCGATAGCTACGCCTCCGCTCTTGCCGCGCTGCTT
>CALMKO010000403.1 GCA_937867415.1 uncultured Verrucomicrobiota bacterium
GATGTGGCGGCGGAGTTCCTTGGTCAGCCTGGTGCCGAGTCGGGATTGAAGTTCGAGCACTTCATCACCGGAAAAAACGATTCCCATGGTGGATGCCAGACTCCGGAAAAGAATCGGAAAACTGTGATGGTGGATGCGATGCCAGATACGGGGGTACTCCATCAGGGATAACCTCACTTCATCCGCGAACCTTTGATCATGGCGACTCCAGTCGACAAAAAACGAAGCGGGGTATGATCTTGCGAGGAGAATGGCGTGACGCCTACCCTCGGTGAAATGGCGTAAGTTGTATGCGGTCATCGCATCTGCGCTGGAAGCAATTTCAAGTTCAAGTTCGGTGAGCCAGTCGAGGTAGTGATTGAGAACATACGTGGCATGCGATCTAACGATTCCCGCGCGGTCGGCGCGCGAAATTTGCTCAAAAGCGTGATGAACGGCGGCATCGGGATTTCTTGCGATGCAATCCCGTAGCAATTCCTCGCCCAGAGAGCTTTTGAACTCTGCGAGAGCTCGCGCAGGATCCCATCGAACCAACGAAGGAATCTCCGATTCGATCCTCACGGACGGAACGATGTGGAAATAGAAAGATGGATCGTCTTCGCGCCACGCATTCAGCATGGAGTCGATCCGTGACTGGAGCCATGCGGGGTGGCGTGCGGATAGAAGTTTTCGCAAGTCTTCCTCGCGCATGCTGATACGCGTTCCGTCGTGGGTGATGATCCCATTCGATGGGGCCTCCACGTTGCCAATTTGGTCCGGGCAAATGGAAACTATCTGGACTGGTTCGAAGGTGGCAGTGACCTCGAAACACGAAACGGCTTCGGAGCGGCACGCGTCGGATTTCCAGCGGATCGCGATGGTATCGCCCGGTTGGATATTGGTGATGGCCACAACCGTGCCTTTGCCTTGGTGGCTCAGCAGAAGTCCGTCCGGTAGCCAATTGGTATCTTTTCCATTGGCGGGCCGTCTGAGGATTACGGAACTCGATGAAAGGTTTGGGATAGGAGCGTGAACTTCGAAAGCCACCCTCGCCAAGTCGCGGCCGGTCCTTCGAATACAGTAATTTGTTGTTTTTGGATGGGATGTTTTTTTCATTGTGGATTTAGCAGTTCATGTTTCCTGCACACCCGGTGGGGCCTGACGGGAGCGATGAGGCGCAAGCCACGCGACCCGAAGGCCAAGCAAAGACAGTAATAAAAATTAGGAATGCTCTGAACCTGGTGGAATTTTACCTTCCGGCAGATCGGGGAGGTCGAGTTTCGATTGATTCAGAATGAATACCACGGTGTACGAACGGTCTGATTCAGTCATCACCGCGATCAGGATCGTATTCTGTCCGACCATCACGTCATACTGCGAAAGGATTCCTTCGCCGGATTTGATGGCCTTGAGGTTCTGATCCGAGTCGTAAGGGTCGATGCATCCGAAATCTCCCGACTCGTGTCGCCGGAGCAGACGTTGGACTTCAATTCCAAGGTGCTCGATTGCGGGTGCGATCAGAATTTTTCCGAGCGGAAACAAGCTTTGTTTCGTGATGTAGCAAAACATGTGGCAGATGATTTCAGAGTTGGTTTGCGATGAATTTGAATAGGCTCGGGCCGTATTCAGGTGGCAGCGAACTCTTCAGAAAATTGAGGAGTTTCGGACACATCTTCATTCGTCCGTGATGTTCGAGGACTCGAAACAACTTGGAGAAGTCGTTGTGATAGATCTCGATCCATTCAACTGGATACCGACGGAAGGAAGTTTCAATTTCCGCAGGAAGCCGGCTGATGTTTCCGCTTTTGAATAGTTGGAACGGGAGCACGCAGGTCTCGGCGAGAATTTTTGCGTGAAGGGCTGGCGGAAACTGTTTCCGGATCAAGAAGGCCTCAAATGGTTCAATCCGCACGCAGTGCATCAGCATGTCCACGGGAATGCGCTTGCCTTGATGCTTGAGCAGGAGGCCGGGATAGTCACGAATCGCCGTTTTTAACTGAGTCGGCGGAATTTCATCGAAGGCGTGGATGACCGCAGTCGCGAGGGCGCGACGAGTGCAACGGCGAGTTTGAGGTTTCGTCAGTTTGGGTTGAAGGAAACGGATTGCGGCACCTGGGGCGATTTTCACTACCCGGCGGATTTCCGATTCTTTGATTTCGGATGGGACGAGATGATAGTACTTTGAGGGGTGTTTCGCTCGCCATTTCCTTTTCTGGCGTTCGAGGATAGGAAGCATCCACTTGGGATGACCGGAATCGGACAAGAACTCGCGCAATGAGTTGTCGCACTCGGATGGTTGTTCCAGCGGTCGATAGGGACCGACTCGCGAACAGATTTCAGCATAGCTGAGACCCCGTCTTTTGATGGCGATTTCTATCAAACGGAATCCCCGCCCGACCTTGTAGTGGGTCCATACGGTCGATGTTTCGCCTATCATTCTTTTTCCGAGCGAGATCAGATCGCCCGCTCTCACGATCAGGAAAAGCAGACTTGGATTGACTCGATCATATCCGAGCAGCGCGCCTCTCCGGATTACGGGTTCACCGTGATCGTCGATCAAATATCGAACCGCAACAGGTCGTGTGAGTGGGCCAGGGACTGGCGTCTGTTCTACCAGGAGACGCGCGGTGCCATCCTTGAGACGTTGGATAATGTAGTTGATGGGGTTTGTTTTGGTTTCTTCCATCTTGGGTGCTGTGTTCATGGGG
>CALMKO010000404.1 GCA_937867415.1 uncultured Verrucomicrobiota bacterium
CCCCAGGCCGCTGCTGAGGCAGATGGCTTGGGCGTCTCCCCCCAGGCCGCTGCTGGGGCGGGTGGCTGGGGCGTCTCGCCCCAGGCCGTTGCTGGGGCGTCTCGCCCCAACCTCGTCGATCTCCAATCCGACGCCCATAAAATCAACCCCAACTGGGACCAGCTCACCAAAAACACCTCCTCCTTCCTCCCCCACTGGCGCATCCCCGGCGCAACTTATTCGGTCACCTTCCGCCTCAAGGACTCTCTTCCCAAAACTCTCCAGCTCGACTACCAAGAGCAGAAGGAAATCCTCATCAAACGCCTCCAGGAAATCGAATCCAAGGCTGGATCCCGAAGTGCGACTGAGGCCCTGTCCACCATCCGCGGGCAAATCTCAAATCTTCATGAAACCGTCATGGAGGATGCCCTCAATCGAGGCGAAGGCACCTGCCACCTGAAAAATCCGGAGATCGCAACCATCGTCGAGGGTGCCTTGAAGCACTTCAACGGTAGCCGCTACGATCTGCTTGCTTGGTCGGTCATGCCCAACCACGTCCACGCGGTGATCAGGCCAGCGGACGGGCATGAGCTGAATGAAATTCTTCATGCGTGGAAATCGTTCACCGCGAAGAAAGCGAACGAGCTCCTCGGGTTGAAGGGAGCTTTTTGGCAGGAGGAATATTACGATCATTTGATCCGGGATGGGGAGGATTTCAAGCATCAGGTGAAGTATGTCTTGTTGAATCCTGCGAAGGGGAGTGCTTCCGGGGAGTGGACTGGATCGAAGTATGGGGCTTCGTGGGAAGAGGTGATTGGAGCGAGACGCTCCAACAACAGCCTGGGGCAAGATGCCCCAGCCACACGCTCCAACAACAGCCTGGGGCAAGATGCCCCAGCCACACGCTCCAACAACAGCCTGGGGCAAGATGCCCCAGCCACTTGCGCATTTGCTCCCTCCTACGATCCATTTTCCTACGAGCGCCGCGGTAGTTCTGTGATCTCCATCATGTCTCACGAGCTCGGCGGCGACCGCCCCGTGCGGGTTTTTACCACTCAGGAGCGCTGGAACGCCCTTGCCCACAAGATCGCCGGAATGGGCGATTTTAAACCCGAAATCATTTTGGAAAAATCCGGCGTCATCGCCATCGACCCGCGCGACGAAGCCGCCACTTCCTCGCTCAACACCGCCAGCGAGCCGAAACTCATCACCGTCGCCGACGGCCTCGACCTAGAAGTCATCCACGCCTTCCGCGAGCTCGCCTTCCGGGTGGATCCACGCCACCCGATCCTACTCAAGGACACGCTTCACCCGCCGCAAGGAGAAACGGATTTCCTCCATGCGCTGCTCCCGGCCTCACAAAACATCGGCTCGCTGCTCTGCGACGGCATCGGCGATGCGATTCTCGTGCGCGGCGAAACCGCCCCCGGGCAATCCCTGCGACTTGCCTACAACATCCTGCAAGCCGCCGGCACCCGCATTTTCAAGACAGACTACGTCGCCTGTCCCAGCTGCGGTCGCACGCTTTTCAACCTCCAGCACACCACCCAGAAAATCCGCGAAGCCACCGGCCACCTCAAAGGCGTGCGCATCGCGGTCATGGGCTGCATCGTCAACGGCCCCGGTGAAATGGCTGATGCGGATTTCGGCTACGTCGGCGGCGCGCCTAACAAAATCAACCTCTACGTCGGCAAGACCGCGGTAAAATTCAACATCCCGGAAGCCGAGGCCGTGGAGCGCCTCATCGACCTCATCCGCGAGCACGGAAAATGGGTGGACGCCCCGGAACCCGCCAGCGTATCATAACTCCCACCGATGGCTGATACCGACACACTCACCCGAACCGCGGAGGAAACTTCGCTCGACGTCCCGTGGAATGTCGTCGTGCATGATGATCCGGTGAATCTCATGCAGTACGTCACCTACGTACTCATGAAGGTTTTCGGTTACAGTGAGAAAAAGGCCAAGATTCTCATGATGCAGGTCCACCAGCAAAGCCGCTCCATCGTCTGGACCGGTGAGCGCGAGAAGGCGGAATTCTACGTCCAGCAACTGCAAGCCCATCAGTTGAAAACCTCGATGGAAAAAGCCCGATGAAAGCCCTACCGACCCTTGAAGGCGGACTCCGCATCGACGCCGAGGACGCCAGTGATTGGGAACTGCTGCGTGCCATCATCATCGATGCCACCGCTTGCCCGACCGACCTCGCAAGCCGCCTCGGCGGCCTCATCAGCGAAGAAGCCGGCGCCAGCGATTGGGAGGAATACGTCGTGCCTGACTTGCGTGAGGAATTTCAAGACCAACTCGCCCAAATCAGCGCCGCGGTCGAGGCCGCCAGCTTTCATGCCCAAAACGGCCCCGGCCCGATCTGGATCACCCGCGAAGACGCCGCCGCGTGGTATAGTTCGCTCAACCAGGCACGCCTCGCGATGGAAGAACACTTCCACTTCGGCGCCAGCGAAACCATCCAAGTCGAGGGCATGACCCCGGAGCGCCAGGCCGCATTCATCCGTTCCAAGTTCTACTGCGCGATCCAGAGCCTGCTGCTAGAGTTCGTGATGAAGTGAAACCAGCTCCTCCACCCTCGCAAACACCGCTTCCGGAGTGAGATTGATCAGCAATCCCTCCGGCGCGACAATGGAAGCCGTGCGCGGCGACTCCGGCGGCCACGGGCCGAAACGCTCTGGCGATGTGGGGCCGAAAATCGCCAACACCCGGTTGCCCACCGCAGCAGACAGATGCATCGGCCCGCTGTCATTGCCAATGAAAATCGAAGGCTGGCGTGCGAGTTCGATCATTTCATCAAACGGACATCCTGTCAGATTCAAGAACCGTTCATCATCCACCGGGAAATCCGGGGCGTCCGGCTTCCCGGCACACCATGCCACGCGACTGTTCGGGATACGATCCATGATCAAACGAGTGAGTTGGCTGAACTTCCGCCATTCCTTTTCCGCGCCGCGGCTATCCGTGAAAATCACGAACTGCCTCGATGGATCGCCTTCGAAAAATCGTTTCCATGGAAAAACAGGACCCCGACGCAGTTCCAACGGAACCATGATCTCATCCACCACGCCCAGCGTCCGGGCGAACTCCTGAAGAACAGGAATCGCATGATGCGGCCCGTCGCTCTCCGGCGGGTTGACTTTCCGAAAAAACGCCGCTGCGCCTTCACGAGCGTCATTCCTGCCCCATTTCCTCGGTGATTTCGCGGCCAGGGACATCAGCGCGGAGCGCAACAAGCCCTGCATATCCCAGACCACATCGAAGTTTCTAGCCCGCAGCGTCCTCATCACTTCAAGGATCCCACGCAACCCCAGTTTACGCCGGAAATGAATCACTTCATGGACAAAGGGTGCCGCCTCCACCAACGGTGCAAACCGATCTCTTGCCACCCAAGTGATGCGGCACTCGGGGAAATGCCGCGCTACATTCTGCACCACTTGCAAGGCATGCACGATATCTCCGAGAGAGGAGGGCTTCACCACCAACAAGCTGCGCGGAATCAATTTGCGGTAAGACGCTGGCATGCGGCAGGCTTGCTTACCCGATCTGGCCTTGCAACCGTAAACCTCTCAGTATCGATGCCTTGCGAACTCATTCAAAAGTAACTCACCAACCCAGCAAGCCCCCCTTTCCACTCGTCGGCCTGACACACCTCGTGCGAAGCGACTCCGAAAGATCCGGAAAGAGGTGATTTCCCGGACCGCACAAGCTCACCCCAGACCCGGGTCCCCGAACGACTTCCTTGACCACCTGAGGGGCTTGTGAGCAAACTTCCCCGGGGCGTTTTTGCGGCGTTGCGGTCATTCACTCCACGAGTCACCGCGCTTTACCGTTCCGATCCATCCCGCGATCCCGTGAAGGAAAAACGACATCATCAAAGCAACCAAACGGAACCACGCTTCATCCTGGGATGATCTAACAACTAAAGTCCGCCCAACACCTTTCTCCCATTTCCATGACCATCTGCTGTAATCTCTGCAATAGCCACACCATGCATCGCGTGGCCGACACCGACTCGAAAACCGGCGCAGCCCTCGGTGTGTTCCTCTGCTGCAATTGCGGACTCATCCAACAAGCGCCGCTTCCCGATGAAGAAAGCCTGGAAAAATACTACTCCACACTCTATCGGATTGACTACAAAGGCACCAGGCAGCCGAAAGCGAAGCATGTGTTTCGCTCCGCCAACCAAGCTGTCGCGCGCCTTGCATTCCTGAAACGCAACGGTTTGCTCTCCGGAACGCTTCTCGACATCGGTGCAGGCAGCGGTGAATTCGTAGCCATGGCCCGCAAGAAGGGATATGCCGCCACGGGCATCGAGCCGAATGAGGGATATTCCGAATACGCGCGCAGCGAGTATTCCGCAGAGGTGGTTACCGGGAAAATCCAGGAGGCGACCGGGCAATATGACGTGATTACCATGTTCCACGTTCTCGAACACCTGCGTTCACCTGCCGAAGCCTTCGCAAATCTCCACCGCCTGCTGGTTCCCGGTGGCAGCCTCTTCATCGAGGTGCCATGGATCCTCTCGGGAGCGATCTCACCCTCAAACCGCTATTTCAAGGCCCACCTATTCTATTTCGATGCGGAAACACTCGCCTCATGCGCGAGTTCTCATTTCGAAATGACCGATGTCGAGACCAGCGGAAACCTCTTGATGCTGTTCCGCGCAAAGGAAACTCCTTGCCCGATGGAATTACCACCAGCGGGATATGCAGAAAAAGCTCGGAAAAAAATCGATGCCCAGGGATGGCTGAACTACGTGATTCACGGCAAAGGCTGGCGTAAGCCCTTCGCAAGACTACGCCACATCATGGACGAACAACGGGTCAGCGGTCTCTCCGGTAGCCAGATTCTGGAATCAATGCAGAAATAACCGGGCGTCGCCCACCCATCCAACTCCCCACCACCATCGGGCGCGGGACATGGTCACGCTTTCCAGCGAACCGGGATATTCACCGGCCAACCTCACGCGTGGAATAAAGTTGCCGGAAGGCGGCGACATCCCTCAGCCTTGCCCGCCCGACACTTTCCTGCAATCGTAACGCCTTCAGACAACCTACCCGATGCACTTCGATACCAACGAGATTGCCACTCTCCAATCCGCCCTCACCGCAACCTGGCATCACGAGGAACCTTGTGCCGCAGGCCACGACTTCCTCAAGCTCGTCCAAGAAAACCACTTGCGGAACTTCATGCTTTGGCACGAGGAGGACATCGCCCGCCGCGACGATCTCGGCTCCGAGCGCATCCATCAGGCCAAGCGCGCGATCGACCGCTACAATCAGGA
>CALMKO010000405.1 GCA_937867415.1 uncultured Verrucomicrobiota bacterium
CTACACAGAGTAGATCGTCGGCAGCGTCAGATGTGTATAAGAGACAGCTGGAAAATCAGCCCGACTTGCTGGGAGATCCACTCATCCATGCAGACCAAGGAATCGAGTGTCGTTGCTCCTTACCCTGCCCGCCCCCTAGCAGCTAGATCATTCCCTCGATCAGTTTTTCCAGTTTCACGATGTCCGCCGAGAAGGCGCGGATACCATGGGCGGTCTTTTCCGTGGCCATTGCATCTTCGTTGAGCAGGAAGCGGAAATCGCTCTCTGTGAGACTCATTTTCTCGTGGGTGCTGGCAGCGGCCTCGGCGGGAGTGAGACTCGGGGTGATGGGTTCCTCGGATGCTTGAAGCTCCGCGAGCAGGCCGGGGCTGATGGTGAGCAAGTCGCAACCGGCAAGCGCCAGGATTTCTCCCTTGTTGCGGAATGATGCACCCATGACCTGGGTCTTGTAGCCGAATTTTTTGTAGTAGTTGTAGATTGAGCGCACGGAAATCACGCCTGGATCCTCGTCGCCTTGGAAATCCTTGCCTGTGGCTGCCTTGTGCCAGTCAAGAATCCGGCCAACAAACGGCGAGATTAAGCGCACCCCTGCTTCCGCACAAGCGACTGCCTGGGCGAAGGAAAAAAGCAGCGTGAGATTGCAATGAATCCCATCCTTGGCCAGCGCTTCGGCTGCCTTGATACCTTCCCAGGTCGATGCGATCTTGATGAGAATCCGCTCGCGGCTGTGGCCGGCCTCTTCATAGGCTGCGATGAGTTGGTGTGCCTTGGCGACGGTGGCCGCGGTGTCGAAGGACAGCCGGGCATCCACTTCGGTCGAAACCCGACCGGGGACGATTTTGAGAATTTCCAATCCGAAGAGGATCAAAATGCGATCGAGAATCGCCTCGGTCAGCGCCGGGCCGGTGGTTCCGGTGGCTTTTCCTTCCTTGACCGCTTGCTCGACCAAGTGGCGGTATTCCGGCTTGGCGGCTGCTTGCAGAATCAACGAGGGATTGGTCGTCGCATCCTGGGGTTGATAGATTTTCATCGACTCGAAATCGCCGGTGTCTGCCACGACGGTCGTGAATTGTTTCAGTTGTTCAAGTTGGTTCATGCTCATGCTGCGGGGTTCGTATGAATTGACGGCGGTGTTGGAAAGGCGAAAAGCCGCTTCCAGGGGGGATTCGGATGAATCCTATTCCAGCAGGCGATGAATCCTTTTAAACACCAGCGCGCCAACCATGCCTCCCAACACATCCGCCAGCCAGTCGTAAGGGTCGTTACCGCTGCGTCCGGGGGTGAAGCTTTGGTGGAATTCATCGAGCACACCGATGACGGCGATGCAGAGCAGAGCCGAGGCGATCAAACTTTTCCACTGCACCGCTGCCGCCGGTTTACGCCGGAAAAGGTAGGCACAGAGAAGGCCGCTGCCGCCAAAAAAATAACCGAAATGAGCGACTTTGTCAGAGTGGTTGAATGACGGGCTCAGTTCGTTTACCCGCGGGAACGACGAGAAAAGATAAAGCGTTCCCAGCCAGAGGACAAAGCACGCGAGCCAGAATCCGGGGCTCCGGGGCATTCGGATCATGCTTACAGCTTACGCATTTCTTCCTCAAGGCGCTCGGCGAGCCACTGCTTCATCATCGACTGGTAATTGAGGAAACGGCCACGGGCGATGCGTTTGATCCGGGAGAGCATCCGGGGGTCGAAGCGCAAGGTGATGGTGGTGGATTCGCGCGAGTCCGCGGTGTGTACGGAGGCGGCCATGAGCCTGCCATCCAGCTCGTGGGTTTCCCAAAAGCGGGCCTCAGCAGCTTCATCGGCGAATTCAGGGATCTCGGTCCAGCGGGTAATGGCGTTCATGTGGGGAAAATCGGATTTCAGCGCAATTCCGCGTATTTGCGGTCGTAGAATTTTTGTTCGGTCTCGGACATGTCGCGGGCGGCGACCACGCGTGTGGTTTTGCCGTCGGTCCAGAAGGAGAGGAAGAGATAGCGGTCCGCCACGGTGCGGCCGAGGGCGTAGTAGCGGGAGGCCCCGTCGGCGCGTTCATTGTCTGGCTGGAAACGAACGGAAAAGGGGTCCTCGAAAACTTCCTCAAGTTCACGTGGTTTGATGTTTCGCAGGTCGAATTGAACGTCGATGATGTCGAGCTCCATAGACGTGAGTTTGCGGATGCCTTGAGAAAGTGCAACAAAGACTTTGAAGAAGATCTCCCGAGGCCGTGACGGGGGGGGGATGCGACCCTTCAAAAG
>CALMKO010000406.1 GCA_937867415.1 uncultured Verrucomicrobiota bacterium
GTCATAGACACGCCCCTACAAGCCCTCGCATGAGCAGGCGGGAACCACCTCTTCATTCAACAGGTCAGTCACTGATCATTCCAGTCTCTCATCATTTGAGCTTCTCAGCATCTACCCCTTCAGGTCCCTTGCGCCACGTAGCAGCCCTGCCGCTGCCCCGCCGCTGCCTTTCAACGTCCGTGCCCCTGTCTTCCACTTCGGCCCGAAACGCTCGCGCGATTTCTGGAAAATTTCATCCACAAACTCCCTGGTCCCAATCACCGCTCCATCCGCAGAATACCTCACTTTGAATCGAAGCATCTTACTCAGCGCCACATTCCGCCCGCAGCTCAGCTGCGCAAGCTCCGCTGCAACCTTTTGCCTTCGCGCCTGATCTCGTGAGGCTATCGCCTTTTACGCGACCCGTCGCTCCCATCGCCTCGCCATCGCTGCTCCAGCGATACTCCCCCGGATCCTTCACCATCCCGGCCCGCACGGGATTCAGGTGAATGTAATCCGCCATCGTCTAACAAGCCAGACCATCTTCCACCACCACGCTCTTGAACGGCCCCTCCCACAAATTCCCGCGTCTTTTGGTGCGCGTATTGTGCCAGCGGGTGAATCGTTGCCGCAGCGTATTCATGAACTCGGACCAATCGTGCACCAGGTAGCCGGTAGAGTTCTCCATCATCCGCATGTAGATGCGGAACTATTCCTGATCCGTCTCATCAAAAGCAAACCGCCGATCCACCACCCGCGCAATCGTATGATCAATCGCAGGTTTTTCATCGGAATCCGCCCAAGGAACCATCCAACGCGCCCGCGCAATACCCCAACCCGCCCCCAACCCAAAACACAGGCGCAAAAGAATTTTGATGATTTCTGTCTCTCGTAATTTTCCTCAAGAACACAAAGCAGCGACAGGTCAAGACCCGCCACCTCAAACAAGGCATGATGCAGGAACTCCTCACTGGAAGGACACGCTTGCTGTGAACGCCGTTTGGCGCTAATCATCCAAGCCAACAAACCATGACCGACTCCGAAAAAGCACTCGACTATCTGGAACAGCAGATTCCCAGCCTGTCCGCCGCCGCGGTGGATGTGGCGTATTGGCAGGCCCTGGCCGCCGGGCAAAAGGTGCTTATCAGCGGTGAGGGCGGCATCTACGAAGTTTTCCCCGATGGCACGCGGACCTTCGTCAAAGCCACCGCAAAGCCCTTGGACCTGCCGGTGGGAACCCGGGTGAAAATCGCCTGACCATGAACGTTCCCCGCCTGCGGATGTTCGCCGGTCCGAACGGATCGGGGAAAAGCACGATCAAGAGTGTGGTGCCACCGGAATTGCTCGGCGTTTACCTGAACCCCGACGAGATCGAAAAGGAGATTCGCGACCGTGATTTTTTGGATCTCCGGGCCTATGGAGTGGAGACGACCCGCGAAGAGATCCTGCCATTTTTTGCGAACTCAACATTGCTGGCAAATGCAGGGCTGGATGACCAAGCCGAATGCCTGCGCTTCTCGGATGGGAAACTGAGTTTTTTCGAAGTGATCGTGAACGCCTACTTCGCCTCCGTGGCGGCGGATTTCATCCGGCAAAAGCTGTTGGGAAAGCGGGTGTCGTTTTCCTTCGAGACGGTGATGTCATCGCCGGACAAGGTGGCCTTGTTGGAAAAGTCCCGGCTCCTCGGCTACCGGACCTATCTCTACTTCATCGCCACCGAGGACCCGCAAATCAACATCGCCCGCGTGAAAAGCCGCGTGCATCTGGGGGGGCACGATGTGCCGGTGGATAAGATCGTGAGCCGCTACGCCCGTTCGCTGGACCTGCTTCTGCCCGCCATCCGCCAGAGCAACCGAGCCTACCTTTTTGACAACTCCCGCCACGGCGGCGAGCACCTGTGGGTGGCGGAGATCACCAACGGCTGCGACCTGGAAACCAAATGCTCTCCCTTACCGCTATGGTTCCAGCGGGCCGTATGGGACAAGATCACTCCATCTACCTGATGAAATGAAAATCAAACGCTCCCTAGTCCCCGAACAAACCGCCAGCGCCAGCGCTCTCTCCGACATGGACTTGGAGCTGGCGGCGCTGTAAATTACGAGAGACACAAATAATCAAAACTTTGCTTTCCCCTTCCCGCTAAATTACGAGAGACACAAATAATCACTGAGCAGATCAGTGACTGGCTCGCCAAGCACTCGTTGGGACAGGTAAGTCACGA
>CALMKO010000407.1 GCA_937867415.1 uncultured Verrucomicrobiota bacterium
TGCCCCACTTACGGCCAACACTTGTCGAATAGACCGGGCGCCGAGGAGCCCACCTTCACCACAGGCCCACCAACCGTTTCGTAATCTGCCTCGAACACCATGCACATTGTTACGGTGTGTGGATTTTTTCCCAGATCACCAGTCACAACCTAACACTTGAGCCATCAGACATGACGATTCCAGACATACCCCCTTGCAGGAGCTTAGCTGCAATCGCCCAATCAGCGTCAATCAGACGTTTCGCTCGATTTCATCCCGAGGTTCATCCAAACTCTTTCAATCCCTTGTAAATCCGATTCGGTAGAATGATTTTATCTCATTTGGATTCTCTACCGGTAAAAAATGGGAATCATGGAATTCAATCGTTTCGAAGGCTTCAAACACCGCTTCAGCTACGAATTCCCAAAAAACAAGATCCATCGAGCGTTGGAGAATATACCTCCCAGTCATAGGGGCCTCCATTCGAAGGGTCACATTCCCACGACCTCCTGATAGAGTTGGAGAAGGCAGGCTAGGCAAAGGAGGCAAAGGCACAGAAGACGGCATGCTGTCGAGAACAGGGGCCTCATCCGCCGACGACAGGGGCTGCCCATTTGCACCTGCGTTTACACTCGAAACCGTCACCCGCACGTGGTCAAGAAGGAGATCGAGACCGATCGTCGCTGTTGACAGGTCCCAAAAAGCAAGGACTGTTGTCCCACTATCTGCAACAAAAGTGAAATCTCGGGGAAGCCAACGGTTTACGCCACTACCGACTCCACTGACCACGATTGTTTCCGAAAGAAGGCTCCCGATTCCGTTGGCCGTCACCTTCATCATTTGAGAGTTGCTGTTGTAGGCGAGGACGCCAACGTCAAATTCCAAGGTATAGACTAGACCAGCTGTTGTGGAGAAGGATTGTGCAAGGGAGCCATTGCAAGGGCGGTTTCCGGAATTGAATGCGACCAGTTGACTGCCTTCCGTTGCCTGGTAAGGAGATGAGGACCGGATGTCAACGTTTCCAGATAGGGTCCATCCGCTGGTTCCTGACTCAAACCCACCGTTGTTCAAGTGGCTGGAAGGCAAGTTATTCACCGTGATGACGACACTTACGATTCCCGATTTCAATACCCCGTCGCTCGCCTGATATGTGAAAACGTCGGTTCCGCTGTAATCCGCTGCGGGAGTGTAAACAAACCCACCACCGACACGAAGGTTGATACTACCATGACTTGGATAAGTTACCATCACCGCATTAAGAATACTAGATTCTGCGTCAACATCATTCGCAAGCACACCGGGATCAGAAACTGTGATTGCGGTATTCCGGTTTGTAACATAGGAGTCGGATATACCAACCGGATTCGTGTTTGGATTTCCAGCATCCGCAACGACACTGACATTGTCGAGGAGAAGATCGATGGCCCCGGTGACAGCGGAGCGGTCTCGGAAAGCGAGAATTGTATTCATACTATCAGCCTTGAAGCTGACGACATGGGATACCCAGCGGGTCACACCACCGGCAGACCCGGCGAGAGTGATGGTTTTTGATATGAGTTCTCCTGTGCCAGAAATTACAACCTGCAGTGTTTGGGAACTGAAATTGTAGGACAAAACCCCTGCATCAAACTTCAAGGAATAGTTCTGCCCTGGGATGGTTGCAAACGACTGGGAAAGGATACCATTGGGCTGGAGTTCGCGGCTGTTGAATGCGACCAAACTCATACCGTTGGATGGCACATAGGGAGGCAGCGACTCGATTCCCTGGTTTCCACTGACTTCCCAGCCATGGTAGCCATACTCAAAACTTCCGTTCACCAACCCAGCAGGGGAAACCGTCACTTGGATTTCATCCCAGTCTGAAACACCGTTTTCATCAGTGACCACCAATCGAATCAAATGAGTTCCGGTGGCAATACGAATCAAAGGATTGATACCACTTGCCAATACCAAACCACCTTCCATCCATTCAAATGCAACAATCGGGTTATCGCCCGCAATGCTGGCGCTGCCATCAAGGAGCACCTCTCCGAATCCCTGGTTTCCGCTGTCGAGAACCTCAAAATCGCGCCCTGCATCTGCGGTGGGGCCCGGGAGCGGCGCGGAGATGAAAGACAACCAGTTGAAAGCTCCTGCGATACCGCTAGGACCACCCTCCCCGGTGACCAAGCGCAGGACATGCTCGCCCTTACTGATGAAAACGTTTGGCACGGAAATGGTCTGCCAGGTATCGAAGCTTCCGGTGTTCGGGACGGAAATCACACCACTGATATCAATACCATCCAATTCAAAGAAGATCCTGCCACCAGCATTCGGATTAGCAACACGTAAACTCATCAGATAGCTTCCCTCCTCTATTGCCTTAAAGGTGTATTTGAGCCACTCTCCACCAGCCGTCGCGACAACATGAAATCCCCCACCCTCGTCGGTGGTGCGTGCAATATCGACAGACTCACCGGGTCGGTATTGGCCGTTCGAATTCAATGGGGTAAGATCCATATACGCGACTTCCGGCCCACCGATGTCAAAATCTTCAGCTTGAATTCTAGCAGGAACAATCGGCGTAATCGATTGATAGGGAAGGCTAAGTCGCGACTTAAGACCCACCCGGTCGCGAAGCTGGAACAAGGTGCTGCGCTCGATATCACGGACCTGCCCGCTACGGTCCGGCGGCGCGTTCAAGACGAGGATGTTGTTTTGCGCGGTGGCGGATTCATAAATCGCAGCCAGATCACTGACTGAACGGTTATAACGATCCGTCGTGTGATAGAACCAATTGCTGTATCCACTGAGCATCGTCGTAGCCTCAAATGGCAAATAGAACAACCTATCCTGACTACTAAAGAGCTTCGGGTCTGGTGTCTTCGCGAAAAGCGGGTCGCTGAGACGGAAGTCCGAGGGGAAGTAGCGGATGGGAAATCCTTCCTGTTGAGTGTCTGGCGTCGCGTTTGTATCAGGGCTCCACGGCTTTCCGATGGTTCCGTTGAAGCTGACCTGACATTCCGGCTGGAGGCGGCGAACGAGATCATACAGCTCGACGCAGGGCCAGCTCGAATTTGGCTTGTCCCAGGCTCCGTCGAGCCACAACTCACAGATTGCCCCGTTGTTAGAAAGCAACTCTTCGATTTGACGCAACAAGAACTGGTTATAGGATGAGTCATTTCCATACGTTGGCTCATGACGATCCCAAACCGAGTAGTAAAGACCCATGCCAATTCCGTATTTCCGACACGCAGCACCCGCAGCAGCGATGATGTTTGTTGTCACCGGCGAGGATCCAACGTCATAGCTCGTCCATGGGGAATCCCATAAGCAAAATCCGTCATGGTGTTTGGAAATGATCAAAACATAGCGCATGCCTGCCTCACAAGCCGTTTTGATCCACTGTTCGACATCGAGGGCCGTAGGTTGGTAACTGGACGCCGGCTTGGTGCCGTCGCTCCATTCGACGTCATGGAAGGTGTTGATGCCATAGTGGAGAAATAGCCCGTATTTACGGTCGATCTGTGCTTGTTGGCGCGGGTTCGGCTCCATCGAGGGGGCGAGTGTCAATGGCTCTGCCACTTTGAGACCAACGATTCGCCCTGGTTCCGCCAGATCTCCATTAGGTAGAGTGAATCGAATGGTGGTAATTCCTGAGTCCGCAAGAAACAAGATTGAATAAGGGACCGCCCTCGCCCCTGTGGGTAGTGGCGTTGACAATTCTACATTTTTAAGGGCACTATTCCCCTCGATTGTCAGGCGGAGGACCGGGACGCTGGTTTCCGCGTCATTGGGAACCACGTGGAAGCGGGCAATAAATTTGTTTCCGGCGATTGTTGGAAAAGACACACCGGAGACGATTGCGACGACGTGTATTTTCACCGTTGCACGGTTCGAGTCCAGACCGCCATCGTTGGCATAGTAGGTGAATTGATCCTCGCCCGTATAGCCTTGTGCCGGGGTGTAGGTGAATCCTCCATCCGGATTCACCAAGACGCTTCCATGCTCCGGTCCCGTGCCGAAGATGGCCGTCAAAGGATCGGCCTGTGCGTCGGAGTCATTCGTCAGTATTCCCCTGGCAGAAACAATCAGCGTGGTATCCTGGCCAGCTGTATAGGTGTCATCGTTTGCCACAGGAGCGGTGTTGGGGCCGACGACGGTTTCTGTGACACGGATATTGTCGAGTAACAGATCAATCGCATCAGTCGATAATGATTGGTCACGGAAAGCTAAGGACGTGGAGCTGCTATTGGCGACGAAGGTAAATATTTGAGGCAGCCAATGGTTGAATCCACCACCCAGACCATTCATGGCAAGTGACTTGGACAAGATATTTCCGGCACCAGTCACCGTTATACCCAATGCCTGGTCGTTGGTATTGTAAGCTAGGACACCCACATCAAATTGCAGGGTGTAACTTTTGCCCGCGACCGTCGGGAATGATTGGGAAAGGGTCCCGTTCGGTGCCGATTGAGACACATTGAAAGCAATGATTTTCGTTCCATGGGTTGCCGTGTATGGAGTTCCCGTGCGGACTTCCAGGTTGCCGACTTTTGTCCAGGCTTCCAGATTGTTTTCGAAGCTTCCATTGATGATTCGGCTGGATGAAATCGGATCAACCTGAATGACAACGGTTACGGTATTGGAATTTTCGGTGCCATCATTCGCATGGTAGGTGAACGTATCAACACCCACAAACCCAATCATTGGGATATAGGTGAATCCGCCGTTGATAATCGGGGTGATGCTGCCTTTGCCCGGACCTATCTCGATGACGGCCGACAGCGTGTTCGAATCGGCATCCGAGTCGTTGGACAGCAGACCACCCGCAGGGATGACCAGAGCCGTGTCCTGAATCACCGTGTAGGAATCAGCAACTGCGACCGGTGGGGTATTCGAACCGCTCACAACTGGTGTAATTCTAATGTGATCGAGAAGCAGATCGATGGCCGTAGTGGTTGTAGAAAGGTCCCGGAAAGTGAGGGTCGTCCTGGTGGCGTCCGCAACAAAAGCAAAGCTTTGTGGAGCCCAGATATTGCTACCTGCTCCCTGCCCGGTGAGGGTGATTGTTTTTGATACAAGGTCACCCGCGCCCGTCACAGTTACCTGTAGAGTCTGTGAAGATCGATTATAGGCGATCACTCCTGCGTCGAATTCGATCGAGACCGCTTCACCCACGACCGTGGTGAAGGTTTGGGAAAGGACAGCATTGGGTGTTGAGTTTCCTGCATTGAACGCGACCAGCTTGTTGCCATGGGTTGCGCGGTAGAGCGGAGGTGAATAGATTCCTTGATTACCGCTTGTCACCCACCCAAGGTAGTCCGACTCGAAACTTCCGTTGGTGAGTGCACCTTCCGACGGTATGGCCGCGTTTGTGTACTGAAAGGGGGAGAGGGCGAAGATGGCAACAGGCGCCGCGCGAAGAATGGCATACGCTTTCATTGGTGTGAGGGCTGGAGATTTGAATCCTTCTACCACGTGCGTTTGCGTGTTGAGGCAAACGCCCTCTTAGGGGGAATCAATGGACTGGCGCAAGTACGCCGAGCGGCGTCGCAGATTTGCGGATGCCTGTGCCGGTCTGGAGTGACAAGGCGCGATGGAACCCGCATTTTGGAATTGTTAAACCCAGCTCATTGCGGCAGATATAAATCCGCATATCCTATGATGTCAACAGAAAAAGTAGAAATCTTCCCGTTTTGTGACGTCAGTTTGGTGAGGCGTTGCAGAGGGTCGACATTTTACGCATGATATTTCGAGAGCTGTTTTTCAATCGGTTTCCGGTTTTGATTGCCAGCGGCGCTCTTCGCGCTGAGGGTGCTGTTGACATGATTTGCATCCAATCCGAATGAAAGTTGTCGCAATTGCTAACCAAAAAGGCGGCGTTGGAAAAACGACCACCGCTCTCAATCTTTCTGCTGGCCTTGCATTGCGCGGTCAGCGTGTGCTACTTGTCGACCTTGATCCGCAGGCCAACTGTACGAGCGGCCTCGGTATCGAGCCACCGGAAGGCTGCAGCATGTATCCAGTTCTGCTTGGAGATGCGACAGTCGCGCAGCAAATCTTGGCAACAGGTCGTGAAAACCTTTCCTTGCTCCCCTCGGAAATGGACCTTGCGGGAGTTGAAATCGAATTGGCGCGCAGTGATGATCATTTGACGCGCTTGCGAATGATTCTCCAAGGGCTCAAGCCCAACGACCTTTTCGAGTATTGCATTCTCGACACGCCTCCATCCCTCGGGGTCTTGATGACATCGGCACTGGCCGCTGCGGACGAGATTCTGATTCCTCTGCAATGCGAGTGGTTCGGCCTTGAGGGCTTGGCAAAAATCGTCCACATCATCGACCAGATTAGAAATTCTGATGCCAATCCTGGCATCAAACTGGAGGGAATCGTGATGACGATGTATGACGGGCGCACCTTGCTCTCCAGGCAAGTGGTGGAGGAGGTTTCCCGATTTTTTCCTGAGCAGATGTATCGCTCGATGATACCGCGGACGATCCGGATTGGTGAGGCACCGAGTCACGGAAAGTCGATCTTCGAACACGATGGTCAAGGACTCGGTGCTCAGGCTTACGGCGCGCTGGCGGACGAGTTTCTGATCCGGCACGCGGCCGCCGGCCCCTTGCTTGCCTGATGATCTCAACACCCATCAAAAAACCCAAGTCTTCTGGAGACTTGGGTTTTTTGTAAGATTGAGGATCAGATCAGAACTGTGAGCTGAGTGAGAATTGGAACTGACCACCCTTGTCGGCCTCCTCGTCGGGCGAGGCGAGGGGAATTGCATAATCAAGTGCCAATGGCAAAGGGCTGATGGGTAGCTTGAGTCGGATTCCAACGCCATAGTTGCTGTAGAGATCACCTGGACTTGGATCCCAGCTATCTTCATTCACGAAACCCGTGTCGTAGAATACAGCAGCACGAACGGTTTCAATGACGGGAACAGTATACTCGACGGTTAGATACCCGAGTGAATTTCCGCCAAAGACGTCTTCTGTGAAGTTTTTATCCCGCGGGCCGACATCGCGGAACTCGAAACCACGCAGGGTCCGCGCCCCGCCGAGGAAAAGTCGCTCGAAGATTGGCACCTCATCAGCGAGGCTATCTACGAACGCGAGTTCGCCGTTCACGGATAGGATCGTGTCCCATTTCAAGTTCCAAAACTTTGCACCTTGAGCAGATAGGGTCAGCGTCTCAACATCTCCTCCGAGTCCGGCGTAGGTCAGGCCGAGATCGATCCGGTGTCCGACGCGAGGCAGGATCACGCTGTCGCGGCTATCGTAAATGTAGTTGATTGCAAGCGCACTGCGGATGAAGTCTCCCCCGATGAGTTCCTCATCGAACTGGGATTGAGTCTCACCGTTCGGACCGACAGCCCCGGGGTAGTCATCACCATCCACCTCCGAGTCGATAGAAACTTGCTCGAACCGCATTTCGCCGCGGATCGAATCCTTGGCACCGAGTGGTTTTCTCAAGGAAATCGCAGCCCCCATGTTGGACTGGTCGAAGTTATCACTGAAGAAGGCAGACTCACGGAAAAACAATTCGCCACCCAAAGCAAGTTGCTGATCCAGAAACCAGGGCTCCACCAGCGACACGCTGAATTCGGAGCGCTGTGTGCCCACGCGCAAATTCATTCCAAAGCGCTGGCCACCCCCGGTGAAGTTCCAGGGATTGAACAAATCGAAGTTTGCCTGCTCCAAGGTCATGAAACCCACCAAGCTGTCAATCGAACTAAAGCCCACACCGACGCCGACCGACCCGGTGGCTTTTTCTTCGACCAAGACATCCACGTCCCGGTAACCTGATCCACCAGGTGATCCGGTCGCCTGCACATCGCTGAAGTATTGAAGGTTCTCAAGGCGGGCTTTGGTGGTGTCCAGTTCCACCGAGTTGAACATGTCACCGGGCTTGAGTGGGATTTCCCTGCGGATGACCTTGTCCTTGGTTTTGGTGTTGCCGGCGATGTTGACCCGTCCCACCCGGAAACGAGTTCCCTCGGTGATTCGGTAGGTGATCGACACACGATTAGGGCCGGCGTCTCGGATATCTGGGGTCACCAAAGCGTCCGCATAGCCGCGCGAGCCGTAGAAATTGCGAATCATCGTGATATCCGCCCGCATCTTCTTCGAGGAATAGGCAGCCTCACCCACAAGCGTGAGCGAAGGATAGAGTTCCTCCGGTTTGAAGACGGTCATTTTACCAAATCCGACACCTGCAACCGTGTAGCGATCCCCCTCATTGATATTGATGATGAGGTCCACCGTTCCGTCACCAACCGGAACGCGATTGACGCCCGGGCAACTGGCGCGGAGGTAGCCCCTGCTGCGGTAGTAGTCCAAAACCGCATCCAAATCGGTATCCAACTGATTGGACTCAAAACGACCCGACTTGGTCAGCCACGAGAACCATCCTTTTTCCTTCACCTTCATCTCCTTGCGGAGCTCCAAATCCGTAAATGCGGTATTTCCCTCGAATTTGATTTTGCGAACCTCATTCTTCTGGCCCTCGTCGATCACGAAAATCAAGTCTGACAGGCCCTCCTGCCCCGAAGACTGGGTTCGGTGCGACACCGTGACGTCCGGATAGCCGTAGCCCTGATAGTATTTCTCAATGTTACGGCGAGCTTCGAGGATTTGTTCATCACTCAGCGCACCGCCAGCCTTCATTTTAGACTCCTTGGCCAGCTTTTGATCGGTGAAAATCGAGTTCCCGACAAATCCGACACCGCCGAGGCTGGGGCGCGTGGTCACTTCCGCGATCAAGTTCACTCCGGCGCCTACAGGCTCCGCCAGGAAGCGCACATCATCGACAAGGCCTGACTCATAGAGCGATTTGATATCGTTGTCCAAGCTCTCTGCCCTATAGGCCGTGCCAGCCTTTGAGACCATCAAATTCCGAAGCCGATCTTCATCGACCGTTTTTGCCCCACGGTATCGAATGACGACCGTACTGATGTTTTTCCCCTCAAAATCTTGGCCATTCAGCCCTCCCGCGAGCGAAAGCCACGCGAAGGTGGTAAGCGCGACAAACTGGCCCATGCGATGCAGCATGAGAAATGTGGAAAATTGACGTGTTCGCATGAAATTGATTAGGATGGGTTTATGAAATCCCTCGGAGCTTGGCCCGTCAAGTCAAATAGCAGGGCACCGTTCGCAAGCGAATGTGCGTCTGCGGTTGAAATCCTTGCTCACCGCCCGCTCGTCCTCTAGAGCTGCTGCGTGCTCACGATTCATAAGCTTACCAAGACTCTCGGCGGACGCTGCCTGCTCCGCGAAGCGGAAATGTCCATCAACTGGGGCGAACGCGTCGCCCTCGTCGGCCCCAACGGTGCCGGCAAATCCACTCTTTTCCGAATGATCCTCGACGAAGACAGCCCCGATGAGGGGAAAATCGAGCGCGATGAATACTCCATCACCGGCTATCTCCCGCAGGAAGCAGGCGAGCCGACCGACGAGACCATCATTGAAATTGCCATGGGGATCACCCCGGAAATGATCGGCATCCTACGCACCATGCGCGAACACGAAGCCACCGGCGACCTCTCCCACCCGGACTTTGCCCACGCCCAGGACCAATTCACCGCCCTCAATGGTTATCAACTCGAGCCCAAGGCGAAAAAAATCCTTCACGGACTCGGATTCAAGTCCGAAGACTTCCATAAGCCTGCCAAAGAATACTCCGGCGGCTGGGTGATGCGAGCGCATCTCGCCCAGCTTCTCACCATGGAGCCGGACCTTCTGATGCTTGACGAGCCCACGAACCACCTCGACCTCCTGTCGCTGCTCTGGCTTCAGCGTTACCTTCTCAACTACTCTGGGGCCATCCTGATGATTTCCCATGACCGTGACTTCATGGATTCCATCATCGAGACCGTCGTGGAGATCGACCCCGACGCCGCGAAGCTCAACTCCTACACCGGCAACTACAGCTCGTTCCTCACCCAGCGCGACGCCCGCTTCGAGCAGCAAACCCAAGCCTACCGGAACCAACAAAAGGAGATCGAACACATTCAGGAATTCATTGACCGCTTCCGCCAAGTGGGCTCCAAGGCGGCGCAGGTCCAGTCGCGCATCAAGACCCTCGAAAAGCTCGTCCGCATCGAGAAACCGCGCACACCCCGCAAACCCTTCAAATTCAATTTCCCCCAACCTCCGCGCTCGAACCAGAAGGTCATCGACCTTCAAAAAGTCTGCCAGGCTTACGGAGAAAAGCGCATCTACAAAGACCTCGATCTCACCATCGAGCGTGGTGACCGCATCGTGCTTGTCGGCCCGAACGGAGCGGGTAAGTCCACCCTGATCAAGATCCTCGCCGGGCAATTGGAAATCGACGGCGGCAAGCGCGAACTCGGCTATGCCACCAAGATCGGCTACTACAGCCAACACCGCTCCGAGTCGCTCAACGAAAACAACACCGTGCTCGAAGAAGTGCTCGCAGCCTGCTCGACCCTGCGCGAGGAAGAAGCACGCTCGATCCTCGGCTCGTTTCTTTTCCGCCGAACCGATGTCGAGAAACGCTGCGGTGTCCTTTCCGGCGGCGAGAAGTCACGGCTCAATCTTGTGAAATTCCTCGTGGATCCACCGAACCTCCTCCTCATGGACGAGCCGACAACCCACCTCGACATCCTGTCGATCGACTCGCTCGTGCAGGCATTGAAGAGCTACGAAGGCACTTTGGTGTTCATTTCGCACGATGTGCACTTCATCCGCACACTTGCAGAGACCACCCTCCATATCAATAACGGCACCGTCACCCGCTACACAGGCGGTTATGACTACTTCATCGAAAAAAGCGGCCTCAATGATGACCGCAGCGCCGTGACCGCCTGAGAACCCCGGGGAACCGCCCCGCTCGCCATCCGCTGAGGAGCTTGCCAGGCGTTCCCCGTGATTTTTCTCTTACAAACCCTTGCCAGCCAGCGGGTGGTGGTTTACCCCCAGCACCTATGGCAACTTATCGAGTATTAGTCTCTGACCCCATTTCAGAAAAAGGCGTGGACGCACTCCGCGCCGCGCCGGAAATTTCCGTGGACGTCAACACCGGACTGAAACCGGAAGAACTCCTCAAAATCATCGGTGACTATCACGGCCTGGTCGTGCGCTCCCAGACCAAGGTCACCCCCGAAGTCTTCGCTGCCGCCAAGAATCTCAAAGCCATCGGCCGCGCCGGAGTCGGCGTGGACAACATCGACCGCGGTGCCGCGACCGATCATGGCGTGGTCGTCATGAACACCCCGAGCGGCAACACCATTTCCACCGCCGAGCACGCCTTCACCTTGATGCTTTCGCTCGCACGCAACATCCCCCAGGCGCACGCATCCATCATCAGCGGCAAATGGGACCGCAAATCCTTCGAAGGAGTCGAGCTCTGCGGCAAGCGCCTCGCCATCCTCGGCATGGGGCGCATCGGCACCGAGTTTGCCAAACGCGCCCAGGCCTTCGGCATGACCGTGGTCGCCTTCGACCCCTACCTCACCGCCGCGCGCGCGCAATCGCTCAAGGTGGAGCTTGCCGAAAGCGCTGCCATCGCCCTGACCGGCGCGGACGTTGTGACCCTCCACATCCCGCTCACACCCGAGACGCAGCATATTCTGAATGCCGAGCGCATCGGCCTCATGAACCCCGGCGCACTCATCATCAACTGCGCCCGCGGCGGCTTGGTCGATGAAGCTGCCGCAAAAGCGCATTTGGATTCCGGCCACCTTGCTGGCATCGCCCTCGACGTGTTCGAGACCGAGCCTCCAACCGCCGAATTCCCGCTCTTTGGAGCGAAAAAATGCGTCTTCACCCCGCACCTGGGCGCGTCCACCGCAGAAGCCCAGGAAAACGTCGGAATCGAAGTAGCCCACCAGGTCCGCAACTTCCTGACCACCGGCGAGATTGTCAACGCAGTCAACATGCCCAACCTCGACAGCCGCACCCTCGAAAGCGTAGGCCCCTACCTCGAGCTCGCCGACGCGCTGGGCAAGTTGGTTTCAAAAATCGCCCCTACCCAGTGCGACACCATCCGGGTCTCCTACCTCGGCCCCGTTTCCGAACTCGATACCGAACTGATCACCCGCAAGGTCCTCACCGGCTTCCTTTCCACCGCCTACACCGAGTGTCAGGTGAATCTCGTGAACGCCCCCGCGCTCGCCAAGGCGCATGGCATCCGCGTCACGGAGTCCACCGTCGCCATCGCCACCAATTGCACCGAACTCATCGAAGTCTGCGCCATCAAAGGCGACGAAGTCTGCACCGTCGCGGGAACCTTCTTCGGCAAGTCTGCGCGCATCGTCCACATCGCCGGTCACTACGTCGAGACCAACCCCAGCGGAAGATTCCTGTTTGTCGAGAATGACGACCGCCCGGGCATCGTCGGCACCCTTGGCACGTCCCTCGGTGGAGCTTCCGTCAACATCGCCAACATGGCCCTCAGCCGGACCAGCGACCATAAGCGGGCCGTAACTGTGATCGAAGTCGACACCGAGCCCCCCGCCGAGCTTCTCGCAACCCTGCGCAGCACCCCGGGAATCATCCGCGTCCTGAGCTTTGAACTCTAAAAAATTCGTTTTCCCGAAGAAATCCGTTGCCAACCGTGACCCTCATTCCATAACCTCCTCCCAGCATGAAAAAACTCTTTGCAATTGCTGCTGCAATCACCGCGCTCAGTGGCGTAGTCTGCGCTGACATCCAGGCACCTCCCGGCTCCACTTACACATCCTCGCGCAAGTTGGGGCGGGCCATCAGCAACATTGTTTATGGCTTCATTGAGATCCCCGAGCAAATCGTTCGCAAGCAGGATCAATACGGGCGCAAGGCCGCTCCATACGGTGCGGTGGATGGAACCAGCCGTGCACTCCGCCGCTTGGGTTATGGATTCTACGAGCTCTTCACCTTCACCTGCCCCACCTATCGTGGCACATTCAAGCCACCTTATGAGCGTTGCGGCGAAGACAACCGCATCGAGATGAACCCCCATGACGGACTCTCCGAGTTTCCGCCTCAATTGGGATTCGAAGCTGAATACCATTATTCCCGGACCCAGACCTATTGATTTGAGTCATCACTCACCCTCCCGGCTGCGGTCCGTCCGCCGCCGGGATTTTTTTTAGCGTTCTCTCGTCATGGAAACCACCCACACCGCTTCTTCCTGCGCCGCGATCATCGTCGCCGCAGGCTCAAGCCAGCGCATGGGCTTTGACAAACTCTCAAGCCTGTTAGGTGGAGTAACAGTCTTGAAACGCACCCTCGACGCCCTGCTCGCAGCACCATCCATCAGCGAGGTGGTTGTGGTCTGCCCCGCCGAGCGGTGGGAGCTGTTAGGCGATGGTATCTTGCAAAAATCCGTCATCCGAGTCGATGGAGGATCCACCCGCCAGGACTCCGTCGCGGCCGGCCTTGCTGCGGTCTCACCGGAGACGGGTTACGTCGCCGTCCACGATGGGGCGCGCCCCTTCGTCAGCCCCCGGGACATCGACCGCTGTGTCGCCGCTGCCCGCGAACACCGCGCGGCAGCTCTCGCAAGGCGTGTCACCGAGACCCTCAAACACTCGGACCCGCAAAACTTCAGCAGCGCCTCGCTATCCCGCGAACACCTCTGGTTCATGGAGACCCCCCAGGTATTTGAACTTGCTCTTCTGCGGGAGGCATATGCATCCATCACCGCGCGGCAGGAGACTGTCACCGACGAGGTTTCCGCCATGGCAGCCATCAAGATCCCGGTTAAGTTCGTGGAGTCCACCAGTCCCAACTTGAAAATCACTACCCCCGCGGACCTCGTTCTGGCGGCAGCACTTCTCCGATGAGCAAAGCAATCTATGCATGGCGACAACTTGCCAATGGCCCGCGCCTTGCCGTCGCCACGGTCGAGGATTCCGAATGCGCCGCACTCTCCATCTTCATCCCCGCCGGCAGCAGGGATGAAACCGGACTGCCGACAGGGCTGGCCCACTTTCTCGAGCACATGGTTTTCAAAGGAACCCCGCTCAGATCCGCCCGGGACATCAGCTACGAAATCGAGAATGCCGGCGGCCTGCTCAACGCCTGCACCTCTGAAGACCAAACGGTGTATGAAGGCCAGGGCGAGGCTGACATGCTTCCCGTTCTAGCAGAAGTGCTCTGCGACATGGTCTGGAACGCCAACTTCCCGGAGAACGAAATCACCCTGGAGCGCGAAGTGATCGGCGAGGAAATCACCATGTATAAGGAGTCTCCCTCGGACCACATCGGCGATTTGATCTCAGCCGCACTCTGGGACCAACACCCCCTCGGCAATCCCATCTCCGGCTCGCTGGAATCCATCGCCGAAATCGACCGCCAGACGCTGACCCGCTTCAGGGACCGCCACCACTTCCGCAAGGATGTCGTCATCGCCGTGGCCGGCCCGTTTTCCATCGCCCAGGTGGAACAAATGATCCAGCCCCACCTGCCGGCCACGTCCTTTCGCGCGCCGGAGAAAGCGCTTGCCTACGAGAGGAGTCGCGGAATCCCCCGTCACATCCGTGAAACCCGCGAGACGGATCAACTCCAGCTCGCGCTCGCCTGGCACACGCCGGGGCGCCATTCCGGGAACCGCCACGCATTACGGCTGCTCAGCATGATGTTAGGCGAAAGCTCGAGTTCACGCCTGTTTCTCGAACTCCGGGAAGAAAGGGGGCTCTGCTATCAGATCAGCAGCGACGTCAGCTTCTTCGACGAGACGGGAGCCTTTGAAATCAGCGCCGGCCTCGACCCGGAGTCTCGCGAAGAAGCGCTCGCTTGCATCCAGCGGGAAATCACCGCGCTCATCGACCACGGCCCCAAACCAGGCGAGCTCGACCGCGCCAAGCGCCTCACCATTGCCCAGAGCAAGTTCGCCTTCGAAACCACCGCAGCCCACGCGACCTGGGCAGGCGAAGGTCTCCTCAACTTCGGAAACATCCCCTCCCCCGCCGACTGGCGCGCCCAGATTCAAGCCGTCACGGATCAGGACGTCCAACACATCGCCCGCGAGGTCTTCCTTGACCAAGCACCCGCCATCGCAGAGATCGGCGAGGCCATTACCGGGTAAAAATTAAATTGGCAGGTAAGGAGGCACCACACTTCTGCGGTGCGGCTGAATGTGCAGCCTTCGAAATGCGCGAAGTCCGCCGCAGAGGCTTCCGATGCGCTTCAACCTAGAATCCGTATTTGAAGAGAAGATAGGAGACGCAAGGTGGGTCATG
>CALMKO010000408.1 GCA_937867415.1 uncultured Verrucomicrobiota bacterium
TCGACCTCCACCAGCGCCCCGGCATCGACTTCCGCATCCGCCGTGAAGTCCGGCAGCGTCAGCGCCTCGAAAATCCGGACCGATTCCGCCAGTTCATCCACTTGCCGCGCTTGCCCCGCGGCAAGATAAGACGCTTCCAGGCTGCGCGTGTCGTATTTCCCCTCCGCCTTGCTGCCCGGATCCGTCGCAGCGGCATGAGCCTCGCAGGCAGCCTTCGAAAGACGATCCAAACGGGACCGCAGCTCGCAGCGGATTTGTTCGAGTAAAAGGCTTTTCATCGGCAGAAACCATTGGCTTCGCGAATGATCCAGGCGAAACAATTTGTCAACAGAGCATATTCCAATCTACTGAGTGCAAGCTGTTTGATTCTCCACCTCGCGCATCACCTCGGAGGGGTTGTCCTCAGGCCTTTGCAAACGTGGAGAACCGTAGCGACGGTCGGCATCCTAAGGCCGCGCTCGATTAGCGAAATCTCGCAAGAACTCTGTCGACTATCGGCTTTAAATCAATGTCATCAGGCGTGTCCAAGCAGAAGACACTTGGGATTCTGAATTTTTTTCCTTTGACGATAGTAGGACAAAAGCGCTCACTCTTTGGTGTTGAAGAAATGCCCTGAAAATCTCAAGATGGAGTCAATTCCTGGCGTTCTGCCAACGGTGGTTAACATGATGAGAATTTTGGCATTGTTTCTAACGATTCTCGGATCAGTTGGACCAGGCTCAGCTCAACAAGCTACGGACCCTACGTGGGACGTCAACATTTCCGGCTCCATTTTAGACGGCACTCCCACAGAACCCGTCGCCAAGCCTGACCCGATCCCTTTTGAAGTCATCACCAGTCAGACCAAGCGCGTCTATGTGACCGAGGCTCCTGAAATGTCCGATCTTCCGCTCGTTGAGGGGATCGTGGACGTAACGGTAAAAACCGTCGAAGACCCGGATTTGCCTGTCCTACTTCGTCCTGTTGTCGCTTCTGCGGAAGCCACGTCGCTCGACTCCGAGCCTACCACACAAACCATTGAAGACTACAGCGGCTCGGGTTTGGTGTTTCTCTCCGCGACCGTTTATGGCCATTCCCGGACTTTCATAACAATCTCTCCGAACGGAACCGAGGAAGGGCAAGTTTCTGCATGGTCCAATGTTAATTTCAATCATTTTACCGGATTTTGTTCCTATCAGGTAACTGAGGAAGATGGAACTACAATTGACCACAGCCTCCTCATGGGGCTTGGAAATGAAGAAATGGAAAACTCAGACTCAGAGCAGCCTCAAATTCCAAATCTGCCAGATCTTACGGTTGAGGGTCCAAGATTCTCAGTAGTCGAAGGCGACACTCAAGGAGAGGGAATGAAAATCCTCACTCAACTCCATGATCTCTATCGGAAAGAAGGCGCGAATCTGAAACTGGCTTTCCACGCCCGAGAAAAAGCACACGCTGAACGAAAAGCATACCTCCTTGCAAACCCACAAAAACCGAAAGACCTGGTCGTTCATTTTTGGCGTGGGAAACGCCCGGAAAATCAGGAACCGTCTGAATGAGATTGGCAAGACCACTCAGCGCGCTTGTTTTTGCTTTGGCATTTTCGAACAGCCAAGGCGCGGATCTGGGGGCTTCAACCACTAGCTTCACGCCGCTTGGCCAAAACAGCTACCGCTTGGACTGGATTGGCGAAGATGGCGTGACTTATTTTCCCCAATTTTCCATCGACCTTGTCGATTGGTCGTTTCTGCCCGCCGTCGATCAGGGATTCGTTCATGACCCCATCGACGTCACCCCGTTGGATGGGGAAATGCAGCCCCATCCGAAATTCTTCATGCGTCTTGCAAAGTCAAATCATCCTTCGCTTGATCCCAAGGGCGCGGACTTCGACAACGACGGCATTAGTAACTGGCAGGAACTGACCGTATTCGGCACCGATCCGCTCAAATTCAGCACGGCTGGAAATGGCCTGCCTGATGGATACGAAGACACTGACAATGACGGGATTTCAGACCAATGGGAACGGATTCTGATTGATCAGGCAGCAGACCCGGAATCGCTAGCTCTGATTAATATCGATCCAAACGATGATTTTGACGGGGATGGAGTCACCAATCTCCAGGAATTCCTTCTTGCTCTCAATGGATATCAAATGGATACGGATGGTGACGGATACACCGATCGACTGTCCGTGGATCAGACATCATACATTAAACTTGATGAATCCAACGGGCTTCTTGCAGGCGATTCTAGTGGTAACGCGCATCATGGAACTCTTGTGAATTCCGTCGTCTGGCAACCGTCGGCAGGCATCACTGGCGGGTCACTGCTTTTCAATGGAGGAACAGGTGCAATCGAACTGCCAGAAGCGACACTGCACCAACTGGGTGACTTTACCGTGAGCTTGTGGTTCAAGACAGCGGCAGTTTCGAATCAAACTTTTTTAAGTGGAGTGAGTAGCAGTCAAGCGCCAGCGTTGACGCTAGGCATTGTGGGTGGGAATACGATTCGAGTCGCTACGCCCGGCGGATCTACTGCAACGTGGATCTATCCAAGAAGCTTGGCCGATGGACTTTGGCATCATCTCGCTGTAGTCAGAAATGCGACCACAGGACAGGCCGTCCTCCACCTGGATGGTGCGACTTTCGGAGTATCTCAAGCCGTTTCGACCGCATCTTTGGCAGTTGAGGCGGCAGTACTGGGGCAACAGCATCTTACGGGAACTTCGTATATCTCCACCGAAGCATTTTCCGGGTCGATGGATGAGGTTCGGATCTGGTCGGCATTACTCGATTCTCCACACTTCTCGGAATTGTTCCGCCCTAACGATCTCGATCAAGACGGCTTGCCAGACGATTACGAAATCGCCAAAGCAGATAGCCTGACGATACTGGCAGGAGTAGGCAACGATGCGGACGGAGACTCGATAAGCGACCGTCACGAATATGAAACAGGAACCCATCCTACGGACTATTACAACGGCCAGCTACCAGTGATCACTCTCGTATCCGGCAGCGGCCAGACGATCTACAACGGCTCCCGCACCGCCGTTCCCTTGGTGTTTTTAGTCACCAACGGCATCAAACCACTCGTGAACGCACCCGTGAATCTGAATCACCCTGGCATTCTGGGTGCCCTTGAAACTCTCAATGGGGATCAACTCGCCGTATCATTGCCTTTACGCACCGACCTCAACGGCAAGGTCTCGATCCACTTCAAGGCAGACTGATTTTTTGATATGAAATTTTTCTTTTGCTTCATTCTATCACTCACGCTATTTCAAGCGACGTGGGGACAGACTGCGACGATTGAAGGCAATGCCGGTGGTGCAACCGCAAATGGAATCGTGACGGTCGTTGTAGATACTGACCGCGACGGCTTAACGGATTCGCTGGAAGCCACACTGGGAACAAGTGTCACAAATCCTGATACGGATGGAGACGGTCAAACTGATAAGCAAGAGTCTGACGCTGGAGTCAACCCTTTAGTGAATCAATTCCTTGGAAATCCCGATGGTTCTGGTTTAAAAAACCTTCCCGGTGGTATCAATCTCGCCACGGGTGTCCGTGCAGTCTGGGGTTTTGAAGCCATGGCGGCTGGACAGTTCACCGATACCAGTGGCTTGGGACACCACGCTACCATTACCCAGTCCTTTCCTGGGCAAATCTTACAAGGCCCGATAGGGTCAGGCCAAGTCTCCCGCGCTGTGCAGTTCGCCGTCAGTGGTGCTTACCTCCGCGCCGCCCCGGCAGTCATCTCGGGGAGCAGTCAGGCAACTATGGCATTTTGGATAAAGATACCCACGATTATTCCGACAGGTCTTGTGGTGTTTAAACCTATTTTTTCTCTGCAAACAAGCAGCACTTCGACTCGTTCTTTAAGTTATATTTTGCAAAGGGCGAATGTAAATAGCCCGTTTATCCCAAGAATCATATTTGCAAGCGGCTTTCCTGGAAACTTGACCGGGAGCAGCCACGTAGTTCAGTTAGTCAACCCGGCAGTGACTCGACTCGACGACGGGGAGTGGCACCACGTGGTTGTCTCCGCGAATAACAGTAATGTCTCGGTAATGATTGACGGTGTTTCAAATAGCCCCGCCCAGTCAGCGGGATTCAATGGGTTTTCCGGGGTAACTGGCACTGATGTTCTGATCGGGCGGTATTTGACTGGAAATACGGCCTATCCCTTCAATGGCGAGTTCGACCAATTCTTACTCTATAACCGAGCTCTCACAGCCGCCGAAATGTTAGCTCTTTACAATTATGATGCCGACGGTGACGGAATATCGAACCGCGAAGAACTCACTGGCGGTAGCGACCCTTTCATGTACGAAGGTGACGTGGATCGGGACGGCCTTACCAATGCGGAAGAACTTGCAGGGCAGGCGGTATTCAATGGCGTCACAAAAAGCTTCGGAGCCACCCAAAGAAACAACTTCGACAGTGATGGAGACTTATTTGATGACTACTGGGAAGCCAAATATTTCTTCACCAATGTCAAACCCAATGACCCGTCGCTACCCATGAAAGACAACCCTTCCACTGCCATCATTGAAGGGGACTATGATAGCGACGGCCTTTCGAATTTCCACGAAATGCTCTATGATAGCGATCCCAATGAGTCCGACACCGATGGAGACGGCATCAGTGATAAAATCGAAGTGGACTATGGTTCCGAGCCTACCGATAAAATTTCCATCCCTCTCAATCTAGCGGACTTCTATGGCGATGAAAATCTAGGATCTTTCGCCCCCATCGGGAACCTCGGAGTGGTTCTCAAAGCAGGAGGTGATCAATCGCCGCTTATTGGAGCACGGGTCGGCGATCCATCGTATAGTGAGTCGGAGCGTTGGCGTCTGCGCATCGGGTCCAAGCAAGTGGTCGCTCCAGACTTCGGAGTTCTTTCAGATCCCGTGGAAATCGCCCTTGATCCTAGCAAATATCACGAAGTGAAAATCGAGCACGTGGCCACCGACCCAGCTTGGCTTGCAGGCGAGGGTAACGGTGAACCCGACTATGATTACTGGGCGGCTATCAAGCCTGGTTCCGGTTCGCCTTTCCTTCTGTGCGATTTGCAGGGGCTTCTGCAAGATCCTGCAAGTATCCCAGCAGCTGCTTTTCTCGACGACGTAGATCCCGCCGCAGTCCTCAACAAGACCGCCTATCTCGTTCCACTCAACAACTTCTCATGGGCAACCAGCTACAGTGGCGGTGATGCGGTTGGCCCCAAGCATCGTAAAATCGCCCTCAATGGCCGCCCGCTTGCCGATGAAAAACCGCAGCAAGAAGAAGAGAGTGATCAGGCCAGTGAAGAAACCTACATCGACGCTTTCAATCTATCCCTCCGCCATGACACCACCTTTACCTATCTCCCTCTCGCATCTTCAGAAATGGTGCTCCAAGCGAGCGCCAGTAGCGAGGAAACTGGCTTCACCAGCCGCTCGGGCTTGAAACCTCACGAACGCCTCGATTTACCCTTCGGTGTAGGCTGGTCTTCAAGTCTCTGTTCCTACATTGAGGTCGTTGAAACCGTCGGCGATGAAAGCGATGATCCGATTGCTGTCAATGTCGTGGACGAAGCCGGACGGTCGCAACGTTTCGGCACTCACGACTTCCAATCCTTTTTTCCATGGCCTTCCACTCGGGTGGACAGGAAAACCTATCAGAACACCCTGGTTCGCAACGGCACTAGCTTTACCCTCCGCAAAAAATATGGCACCACTCTTACCTTTGCCTCTAGCAAAGCTTGGTTCATGTATTCCAGCGACCGCGTGGACGGCAGCACCACGGTCAGAAGGCATACCTATTGGCGCTTGACGGAAGCCCGTGACCGTTACGGCGTGCGCCTCCAATATGACTATGATTCCGCCCCAGGAGTCCCAAATCCCGTCAGTCTGATCCCACGGCGGATTAGCTCGCCGGATCGCGAAGGGCAATTCCTCGTCATTGAGCGGAGTTCCGACTCTCGCCGTGTCGCACGCGTCACCGACAGTCGTGGTAACTCGACCGATTTCAATTACACATTCACGAACAACGAGTATGCCATCCCTGGAGGCGTCGCCGGGGCATGGAAACTCAATAGCGTCACCTTCGCCGACAACACCCAGACGAGTTACACCTACGAAAGCGCGGTAGAGGAGGAAGTGGACAACTCTGACCCCGAAAACATCCGCTTCACCTATCATTATCACACCAACCTCAAATCCGTCACCGAAAAGCGAAACAACACCCACACATTTTCCTACCTCTTCGACCAATCGAAACGTTACTGGGACTCCAGTGTGAATGGCAGCCATGCGGCAGTGGACCTGGACCGCCTTCCCGCCGACGTGAAAGCCTATGTTGAACAGGAAATCGCCACCCGCAACGAACCCGGCAAAGGGCAATGGAAAACCATGTTTGGGCAAGCGCGGAGGGTGAATACCGTGACCTTGCCCGGCGGCATCGGCACCGCTACCTTTGCCAGCCAAGGTGGAGTAGATTTCAACAATACCGTCACTTTCACGGGAACTCCCGGCACCACCGTCACCGACGCCGTTGGCAACGTCACCGTCTATGCCTTCGAGAGTCCACTCGCGGAAATCGTCGATGTGGATGCCTCCCCGAAATCTATCAGCAAGGAATGGATGATCTACTATCTCACCTCCAAGATCCATCACGGCGGCCTCCCGACAGCGCCCGCTTACCGTGGCACTGAAACCTACCAATTTGATCCCGGCTCCGGCCTCTCCCTCTGGCGTGCCACCGACATGTCAGGAAACGTCACCCGCTGGGAGTTCAACGACACCTACGGTGCCATCCCCCAAGGCCTACCCGGTGGCTCACCCATCATGACTCGCTGGTCTGACCCCACCGCCAAGATCGACGCTCTCAACCGCCGCGAAACCTATACCTATAGTGGCTCCTATCGCGTGATGGAATCCATCCACGATCCCTACGGCACCCTTACCACTTACACCGTCGATGGCCTCGGAAACCGCAAAAGCAAAATTGTTCAGCAAAACAGCATCACGCTCCTCTCCAGCGAGCGATACGAGCACTCGAACCAACGCTTCAAAGTTTTCCAAACTGGCAGCACCCAGCTTGCTTTTTCCAACTTCTCCGGTCAAAGCTGGGAAACCGACCTCAAAACCGCCACCCTCGCAGATACCCAAGGACGGCTATGGCGTCAAATCATCGATCCCGGCGGCGAAAAGCTTACCACCGAGCACAGTTACGACTTCAATAACAACCGCACCACCACCCGAGATCCGCGCGGCAACCTCACCCGTTTCAAATACGATAAACTCAACCGCCTGACCGAAGTTATCTTCCCAAGCGCTGGCACGCGAGCAGGCAAGGCCGTCACCACCAAGCAAACTTGGTATGATCGGAACGGGAACAAAGCGGCAGAGATCGACGAAGAGGGCCATTACACCATCCACCATTACGACGTCCTCAACCGCCGGATCACCACGATCCGGGACATGGACGGCGCGGGACTGCCGAGCCAAACGGGAGACGATGGGGAGAAAATCGTCGAAGAGGCCAACAAGGGCTCTGTGACCGGAAATGACTTGGTCACCCGGATGGAATACAATGCAGTCGGATCGGTCATCCGCCAGATGGACCCGCGAGGTGTCGTCACCCGGACCTTCTACGATTCCATCCAACGCCCCATCCACGTTTTCACCGGCCTCACCGAAGCAGAAGCAAGCGGCACCCTTGCAAGCCTCACTGCCCTGGCAGCCTCATCGAACGAAAAAACCCATACCGAACTCCGCTACACCGACGCCAACCTCACCTTCCCCGGTAGCGGCACCGTCATGAAAGGCAACCCCGGCGGCACAGCCTTCGACACCTCCGGCTTCAAGCCCACGCAAGTGATCCGACACGATGCTGCTCTAACATCGTCCGGCACCATGGATCTCCACACTTACGCGGCCTACGACGCCCTCTACCGCCCTCTTCGCACCGAGTCCGAGTATGAAAGCGGCGTGTATGCGATCACCGGCAATACCTACGGCACGATCACCGCTGAAAAAGATTCTCTCCAGAGCACCGTGACCGATGATCGGGGAAAGGTGACGAAGACAATCATGGACGGCCTCCAGCGTCCCGTCACAGTCACCGACGGCTTCGGAAGCGCACTCCCGGCAACAAGCCAGAGCGTCTTTTCAAGCACAGGTCTCGTCTGGAAAACCATCGACCCCCTAGGCCGCGAAACCGAAACTGACTACGACGCATCTGCCCGCCCCGTCGCCGTCTGGCAGCCCGATCCCATCACCGGACTCGTCAACCGCACCAACCCCAACCACCCCTCCTTAGGCTCTCCCCGCACCCGCACTGCCTATGATAAAAACGGTAACGTCACTGTTTCCATCAACCCGCTTGGCTACCGTTGGGAATATCAATACGACGCCCGCAACCGCAAAACCATCGAGACCCAACCCACCGTTACCAAGACAGAGATCGTCGCCGGAGTTCCCCAAGAAACCGCCTTTCAATCCCCTGAAATCATCACTTCCTTCGATGGAGTCGGCAATGTCATTTCCACCACCGACCCACGCGGGCATATCACCCGCAGTTTTTACGACCCAGCATACCGCGCCATCGCCACACTCACCAATCCCGTAACAGGCACCCCCTCCAACGACTATCAAAACCCGGGTGCCGACGACATCCTCACCCAAACTGCATTCGACGCAAACGGGAACATCCTCCAAATCCTCGATGGCAACGCCAACGCCACCCGTAACCAATACGACCTCCTCAACCGCCTCGTGGCCACTGCCACCAACCCGGCAGACGGCCAACCCAATGCACCGCCCACTGCGCCGAAAGGAACCGACATCGTCGTCACCAACGAATATGATGATTCCGGAAACCTCGTAAAAGTCATCGACGGCGAAGGACATCTCACCGGCTTCCGCTGGGACGGCCTAGGACGCAAAACCCGCACCCTCTGGGACGAAGGCAGCCCCGTAGAGCGCACCGAACAAGCCACCTTCGACGGACTCGTCCAGCTCACCCGCACCGATCCGAAGAACCAGGTCACAAACTACCAATACGACGCCCTCCATCGTTTGGAAAACGTCCTCTACACCGGAGCCGCCACCGACAATCGCCACATGGATTACGATCTTGTCGGGAACCTGCTGGAAGTCACTTACCCGAATGAAACCCCGGCCCGCCAAACTCTGCGCGAGGCCACCCAAGTCTTCGACAAGCTCAACCGTCTCACCCAAGAAACCAGTGCCGGAGTCACCCACAGCTGCACCTACGACAAAGCCAATAACCGCCTCACCATCACCTACGGCGGCAGCGAACGCCTTCTCACCAGTACCTACGACAAGTTAAACCGCTTAACCACCTTGGCTGAAGGGAGCGCATCTGTCACCAGCTACGGCTACGATCTATCAGGAAATACCGTCAAAAAGACCCTCCCCAACGGCACAACGACTCTATGCGTCTTCGACACTCTAAACCGAAAACTGACCGAAATCACCCGCGTAACATCAGGTGGACTCGTCTCATCATTCGACTATAGCGCTCCCACCGCAGGCTACCCAAGCGGCTACGATAAAGTCGGCAACCTCCTCCAGATCGTCGAGTTCTACGGACGCACCGACGTCAAAGCACGAACCGTTCTCAACACCTACGACCGCACCTACCGTCTCGCCACCGAAACCCTAGCTGAAGTCAACGGCACCAACAACACAACGACCTACAGCTACGACAAAGCCAACAACCGCGCCAGCAAAGTTGTTACTGGCAGCAACCCACTTACCGAAACAAGTCTCTACGGCCAAGTCACAGACGGTTACAACACCAACCAACTCAAAACCGTCACAAGGAGCGGAGGCGTCTCGCCCACAAGTTTCCAATACGATACTAACGGTAACCGCAGCGCCAAACTCGTCAACGGCGTCACCACCCAAACCTACATCTTCGATCACGAGAACCGCCTCACCAACCTAACCGATACGACGCTAGGCACATTCGCCTACACCTACGACCACCGCACCCGCCGAGTAGGCCGACACGAACCCGGCACCACCCCCACCGAAATTTCCTTCAGCGGCGGCCTCAGCGTACAAGAACGCCCCACTGGCACAGCCACCCCTACCGTCGAAACCATCCGAGGCAGCGACTATGGAGGCGGCATCGGCGGCGTCCTCTACACCATCCGCAGTGGAAGCTCTAGTTACAACGCCTACAACTCCCGAGGTGACGTAGTCAGCAAAACCGACACCTCTGGAGCCATCACCTATCAAGCCAGCTACGAAGCCTACGGCACCCGCACTCAAGAAAAAGGCGCAACCCTAGACCGACAAAAAGCGAACACCAAAGATGAAGACCCAACTGGCTTGCTTAACGAATACAAGAGATACCGTGATCTAGAGTTCGGCATTTTCCTAACCCGTGATCCGGCTGGCTTTGTCGATGGCCCCAATGTTTACACTTACGTAAGACAGAATCCTTGGACAATGTTCGATCCGTTAGGTCTCGCATCCGAACACGAAATAAAGTGGAAGGGTGTCGCCGCTGACGAAAACCGAAACTTCATGACGCGTATCGGCGCATCGTTCATGGCAGCAGGCGAGGCAATGAATCCATTCCGCTCTGATAGCAGTATCCGCCAAGGTGGCAGGGATTTGCAGGTGGGCTTGGCCGAAGGGCGGGAGCAACTAAAACAAGCACCACCAGTCATCCGGGAAATCGGCCAGTTCACACTGGGCGTCGGATCGGCAGGAACCGGCATGATGACAATCCCAACTGGCATGGGTGAAATGGGGGATTCGATCCAGAAGCAAGGTGTAGTCGAAACAGGCAAGCAAATGGCGACTGGATTGGTGAATCATGCCGTAAGCAACCCAGTGGAGTTTGGGGGAGAACTGCTTATAGGTGGAGCCTTCGTTAAAGGGCTTAAACCAACAGGTAATTCTGCCAGAACCATAACGTATCAGACACAGGTCGAAACTAATCAAATAATGGTAAAAGCAATGAATGGCAAAGGTGCGGATGTTGGGGCATTGGCAGCTACTTACGCCGCTGAGTCGCAATCTCTCCACATAGATTTCGTTGGAGTAGCCACGAAAGGGCAGGGAATTGGCACTCAATTATATAAACAAGCTTTGTCAGCTGCTGGTGATGTCAACGAAGTTGTGGGGACTGCGGCTTTGGATAACGCGGCGGCAATTTCACAAGGAGGCATTCTTAAAGCTCCTAGAACTAGAATACTTCAAGAGCTTGGTTTTACTGAACATACATACGATGCCACGAACGCAACTATGAAATCCAAGAAGCCATGAAACTAGAATTACACCATTGCTCAAAATGTAAGACAGAGTGGAATGCTCCTGAAGCTAGTTCTGTCAATTGGTGGTGCAATTTAGCATCACAATTAAATGGCTTTATTCCAGAAGTTGGAGCAATAAACTGGCTTAAACAAAACACGGATTGGAACGAATACACAATTAAAAGCATAGTTGGTCATCAGGTTCAAAATTATGGACAATGCCGTGCATGTCATTCTCTACTGAAGCCATCAGGAATTGTCACCTGTTCAAAGTGTGGGGCATTGAATTACAATTTCAAAGCTTCATGATTAAGCTCAAAAATACGGAAGGTGAAATGAACCCACTCGAACCATCAGAAACCAAGCTAAAAGGAGGCTGCGTCACCGTACACGGCAAACCAGAATTTGACGCGGTGTCCCAAAGAATTTTTTGGCTCATTGAGTGCAGGCTCACGCACCTAGCAGACGACGAGAGCGGCTGGCTTAGTCTATACACAGATTCTAGCGATGGACGCCTCTGGGAGCGCTCCTTTCCTCAAAGCCAAGAGCATGGCGGAGGTGCGCCGCAACTCAACTTGATTGGTCGTGAACTTGCAGAAAAAAGGTATCTGATATGCTTATCGGATGGAGATATATGAACCCTACAAGCCAACCATGAGCCTTGGTCATGCCAAGCTTTCGAAAATTTGAAACAGGAACGGCTTCTCGGCGCTTGAACTCACTTTGGCGGGTAAAAAATGAGATTTATCGGACTACCCATCGGTGCTTGCCACGCTCCGTTCCAATCCAATCTTCACTTTGCCACTCTGCGGGAAAAGATCACCTACTTCTTTGAAAGATTGATGAATTCCGCGCTTCTCCAGTAAACCCAATTTCGGAAATGAACCTCACAAGCCAACCGATGCGTTCTGCTTTGAGTCAGTCTAGCAAATTGGTTGCCAGCCTCATGAGCCACTCTTGCACAGCTCTCCCTTAAATCCTCGGATCGCCGGATTCCTGTCTCGAAATGAGTTGAGGGAAGCCCTCATAAGTCCGTGGGCGTCCCTCGTGACAGCCTGGGACACCTCCCCGCAAAAAACAGAATCCTCTGTAGCGCGCGGGGAGTCCGCGGATGCGCTGCGGGACACCTGCCGCATCTCTGAGGTGTCCTCAGCGCGGCCAGTGGAGTCCTGTTGGAATTCCGGGGAGTCGTAATCACTCCGGGAATTCGCATTGCGCAGGGACGGGGTTTGGGTACATGAAAAACCCGCCCACTGTTTCCAGTGGGCGGGCCAGCTTTTGCAGCAGGGCTGTTTGATCTCCTATCTTGCCTGATCAAACCATTAGACAGTCCCGCCCGCTGCGGGGGCGTCCGGCGTCTTGCGGGTGAGGCCGCTCTGCCGCTGGCTCAAGGGCACGAAGCCCATGGCACGGTAGAGCTGACTGTCCTCGCCGTAGGCCGGATTTCCGCGCACGCCGTGGGCGACCATGCGCATCGTTTCCTTCGCTGCGGTTTCCGCCTCGTCACGCGCCTTGAGTTCAGCTGCATACTGGGCGTCGAGCGCTAGCAACTTCGCCGTGCTCAGCGCGAGCGGTGCGGTTTTGGTTTCAAACTCCGCGAGGGTCATCCCAGCGAAACTTGCTTGTGGTGCGATCTCCCGCCATGCGGCGGTAAAGATCCCGACTCGGTCCGCCGTCGGCGGATATTTGCGTTTTGTAGCCATGTCTATGTTTTTGTTGGGTTGCGGCCGGATACCGTTGGGCGCGGCCACGGTGAGAGAATGCCAAATGTCCGGCATTCCGCCTCCCCTACTTCACCTGCCTAACTTCCGCAGTCTTCGTTCAGCAAGTCGCTTCCGGAGCAAACCGTTTAAGTGCGCTGACGATGTCGTCGAGAATCGCGTTCTGGATTTCTCCAGCACTACCTTTCCCGTTTGCTTCGGCGGTTGCTCGCTGCGTTGCCCACTCAGATAACAGATGAAAATCAGGAACCTGGTCGCGGATGATTTCGCGGACAACCACTTTCCAATTGTCGTAAGTAGTTACCGAGAACGGCTTAAGCTTCATTGCGGACGAGATCCACGATGGACAATCAACGACGGCCCAGCCGCGATTTACGGCAAACTCGGCCCACTCGTTATGCCCACCGAGTTCGTTGACCATGTGAACGAAAAACGGGAGTCGCCACCGAGTTTCGTCGATGGCGCTCACCGCTGCCTTCGCCCACCGCCGGCCGGGGAGATGAATATCGGAACCGCGGAGCTTGCGAAGTCGAGTCGTAAACCTGGACAGGTTCTTGCCGAGTTCTAGACGTGAAATTTCATCCGCCGCATTTTTCTCCCAGCCCGGTCTCGTGTCAGCGAGAACCGGCCAGAACGCGTTCGACTCAGCCGCCTTCTTGAAACGCTCCGGATGTCTTCGGAAGGTGATTGAGAACATCGCCGCTGCCGTATTCGCAGCATCGAGAAGTGCATCGGCGGCCCCCGGTTCATCGGCTTCAACTGCTTCAGTTAATCGAGTAAAGGCATTGAGGACCGCGCGGTTGTTCCGTTGTAGCTTCGTTCGTGCTTCTTGCGCTTGTTTTGCGGCTAGCAGTTCGGCGCGCTCTCGTTCGCTATCTTCCGGCTTCCGGTTGAAAATCTCGGAATACCAATCAAAGACCTTCCTCCTCAGTTCTAACTCGGGAACCAGTTCGCTTACATATTCGACAACCTCATTGGCTTCCCGGCCACCTTGTAAAACTTCGGTTATCAGCGGGGTGAGTTTGTTGATCGCTTTTGAAAGTTGTTCCCACTCTTTTTCTTCACGCGCCATTTCGCGGTCCCTGTTCTTTTCAATCTGTTCTTGAGCCTCGATCCATAGGTCCGTCAGAGCCTTACGTCCGCCGCTAGAATCACCAGCCGGGTTGAAAATCCCGTGGAATGAAACCATTCGAGGCTCTTTGTTGAACGGATAGGCTCGTTTGAATTTTGGCATAACAATTCGGGACTGGTTGCAGCAAGGGAGAACTCTTGGCGACGTAATTGGGCGGGTTATTGCTTCGGTGGTTGATCTGCTGTTTCTGCTTGAGGATTACGCGATGGTTTGATCGTTGTTGAAAAAGTGTAAAATGTCCGTCTTCAGATCAAAGTAGCAATCGACGCAGGCGCTGAGTTTTGCTTTGGAATCGGCATTCTCGGTGGGGCGGTTTTCCACATCAGGTCGATTTCCTCGGGGGTGAGTCCGTAGGCTTCGTTCACGAGATCGCTGAGCTTGCATTCGAGTTGCAGGGCTTCTGCAGCGAGGGTGCGGGCGGGTTCGATGGTGTTCGTGTATTCCTGCCGCAGGGCTTGGAGTCCGGCGGCGTTGAGCGGGAGTTTCTTGCCCCGGATGTTCCTCACTTCGGCAATGAAGCTGTCGGAGTCGAGCGCCGTTAGGTTCTGAAGTTTGTTTGTGGGTTTCTCAATGGCGTATTCCACACGCAGCCAGTCGAGAATAGTGTATTTGGTTTGTTGCTGGGATGACTGTATCTCGATCAGGCGTCGGACAGCAGCTTCTGAAGCTTGACGAATTTCCGCAGTGGGTTCGGCGATCGGCAACTCAGTCATTTTGAACGCCACGGGTGACAGAGCCTCATCTTTCATGTGAGGTAGATAACGCCAGTTATGCCACCACATCAGCGGCGAATTTAGCACTGCCAGAAGAAACAGATTATCGGTGCTGAGAAAGAAAGTCTTATTGTTACCGAACGTGCCAGCGACATCCAGCGAATAGGAGGGATGAAATTGGATCTCTTGATAGATAATCTTGGGGTTCGCAAACTCGTCCCAAAATGCGCACGAGCTCAGTTCCCACCAATACTTACTAATGAGTCCATAATAGTAAAGACGCTGGCATAATCGTTGCTTTGTCATGCCGCATGCGGAAAGTTAGGGATACAGATGGT
>CALMKO010000409.1 GCA_937867415.1 uncultured Verrucomicrobiota bacterium
GCTCCGGCTCCGGCTCCGGCTCTTGGCTCTTGGCAGGCGGCGGGATCGAGGTGATTCCGGAGGCCCGAGCGGACTTCACCGCCTGAAACTCGCAGATTCTACGGCGAATTTCAGGCTAAGCTCCAATATCCCATTTTATCCCATTTTATCCCTTGATTTATTCGTTATTTAGCGAAATAATGTCTTATGAACCTGAGAGAGCGGGCGAAGGTCTTTAAAGCGCTGGGGCATCCGGCGCGCTTGGCGATGGTGGATCGGTTGGCCAAGGGCGAGTGCTGCGTCTGCGAATTGCTTGAACCGACCGAATACAGCCGCCTGAGCTGGCCGACCATTTCGCAGCATTTACTGGTGCTCAGGAGTGCGGGAGTGGTCGACCATGAAAAACGAGGGAAGAAGATCTTCTATCGACTGGTGATGCCCTGCGTGGCGGAGATTTCCCTCTGCGTGAGCCACCGCGAGGCCCATCCACCTCGGGCACGAAGATGACAGTTCCCGCTCCGGGCATGCACGTGGGTCCGGAAACAACGCCACAAACCGATGAAAATTCCAAGCAGAGAGCTCAAAACCGCCGCCTGGCTGATAGGTGTGCTCGTGGCTTTGTATTTCCTACCTGTCGGCACCGCACGCTTTGATGGCGCGGTGGCTGAGGCCATGCAGTTGGCACGCTGGTATGCGCGGGAGCATGTGATCCTGTGTCTGGTGCCGGCGTTTTTCATCGCCGGAGCGATTGGAGCATTCATCAGTCAGGACTCGGTGATCCGCTATCTGGGAAGCGAGGCCAAACCAGTGGTGGCCTATGGGGTGGCATCCGTCTCAGGGACGCTTCTGGCAGTATGTTCCTGCACCGTCTTGCCCTTGTTTGCCGGAATCTATCGGTTGGGGGCGGGTATCGGGCCGGCAACCGCATTTCTCTACTCCGGGCCGGCGATCAACGCGCTGGCAATCATTCTAACCGCCCGGGTGTTGGGATTGGAGCTCGGGGTGGCCCGGGCGATTGGCGCGGTTGCATTCAGCTTGGTCATCGGCGTGACTATGGCTTGGCTGTTTCGCAAGGAAGAGCTCGCACGCCATGGCACAACACCACGTATGATGGAAGAAGCCCCCGCGCGCCCGCTTTGGCAAACCAGCTCCTTCATCGCCGTCCTGGCGGGACTCCTGATTTTCGCCAACTGGGGCGGCGCGGGCGACCGGGGATTCTTTGGCAGCATCTATCAGATCAAATGGCAGGTAACCACAGCGCTTGCGTTTCTGTTAGGGTGGATGCTTTGGCGTTGGCATGGCTGCAAGGCATGGCAGGTGCTGAGCGTCGCGATCGCGACAGCAGCCACCGCTTTGGCATGCGGCAGACCGGAAGGGGCGTTCCTCACTGCCACTGCGGGAATCGCCTGGCTGACGGCGGGGAAACCCGGGGAAGTTGGCGAGTGGTTCAGCGAGTCATGGTCGTATGCCAAACAAATCATTCCGCTCCTGGTCGGCGGTGTGTTGGTTGCGGGGTTGCTATTTGGCAGGCCGGGGCACGAGGGCCTGATTCCCTCGCCGTGGATCGCCGCGCTGCTTGGTGGGAACTCATTTGGAGCCAATGCCTTCGCCGCCGTGGCTGGTGCTTTGATGTATTTTGCGACGCTCACGGAGATTCCCGTCATTCAGGGTTTGCTTGGCAGCGGTATGGGCAAAGGTCCGGCGCTGGCATTGCTGCTGGCCGGGCCGGCGCTGAGTTTGCCGAACATGATCGTCATCCGCTCGATCCTCGGCACCAGGAAGACCCTTGCCTTCGTTTCCCTAACAGTCGTTCTGGCCACGCTGAGCGGCTGGGTCTTTGGCGCTCTTTGCGTTTCCTAGCCGTTTTCCGTTTCGTCTCTCTTCAGTCAGATCAAACAACAACACCATGAAACTCCAGATCCTCGGCACCGGCTGTGCCAAATGCAATCAACTCACCGCCGCCGCCACAGCGGCGGCGGACCGCCTCGGCTTGGATTATGAATTGGAAAAAATCACCGATTTCATGCGCTTCGCCGATTTCGGGGTAATGATCACTCCAGCGCTGGTCGTCGATGGCAAGCTCAAGGCTGCGGGTAAGGTTCCGAGCGATGCGGATCTTGAGAGGATGCTTCAATCCTAAGTCGGTGCCATTCACGAAGGCCTGCCAAGGTAGGCAGCATCCGCAGGGTATTGTCGCTCCAGGGCGGGTTGGATCTCACGAAAACTCGGCAATGGAGCTTGTTTGTAGATCCAACAGAATCGAGATCATTCCGCCCGGGGGCCGCTCAGGGCCTTGAATCCGCAAGCAGCTTGCGGGTGACTTCATCGGCCACGGGGCGGGTGAGGTGAATGCCGTCGGAGGTTGGGTAAGTTTGATTTGGATCAAAGCGAACCCAGTGATACCGGTCGGCAGGGAAACGGGCGGCCATCGCGTTGCGGATTGCCAGCGGCTGCGGCAGGCCGGCGAGTGATGAATGGATCGGGAGCTCAAACAGGACGCACCTGCTGCCCGCAAGGGTGAATTCATCGATCAGATCCCCGAGCCGCTTGATCTTTGCTGCGAGAATTTCCGGGTCGGGAGCTTGCTTCAGATGACCGCGGTGCACATCCATCATGGCACCGAGGAGCTTGGGGTCGGCGGGCTTGTTCGGTGGGGTGGAGTTGTCTTCACCCGCCGGCGCGGGTTGGGGTTTGCGGAGTTTTCCGGCAAGGCCGTCAAGCAGGCCGATCTGGAAGTTCGAGGGGCGGTTGGCTTCGCGGAAGATCGGGGAGATTTCGCGCAATTGACGCCGCCACGGGCTCAGGACATCGGCAAGCATCGGCTCATCGACTTCCTTGAGCAGGGTATTGGCCTCGATCAGGATCACCGGCGGCCGTTTTCCAGTTTGGTGGATGATTTCAAGTCCGGTGAACGCCCCCCCGGCAGGAAACGTCAGCTTGGAGAATTGAGGGCCGAGGATTTCCTGGCTGAGTTCGTTTGCCATGGAAGATCCGACGATGACGTTCAAATCCTGTATCGGCTGGTGGACGTATTCCTGGGCGTTCAGATAGTTTGCCCGCTGCTGTCCTGGGATCCAGTAGCAGGCGCGCGAGAGGTGCGGCAGTGCGAAATGATAAATCAATAGCAGGGCCAGGGCAGTGATGATGGATCGTTTGATCATGGAGCGGCTCGCTTAGAATTGAAAGTAGATGAAGGCCCCGGTGGTGCCGCTGTCCAGGACGATCGCCGCGATCAGGATGGCGAAGATGATGAATTCTCCGTGATGGACTTTGGGGAAGCGATGTTTAAGCAGGTGCCAACCATAGTAAAGCGCCACCGGGGCGGAGTAAGTGAGCACATGTCCGACCATCCAATAGTTGTTGGGCGCGGTGCTGCGGGCCATGGCATTCAGATACCCGAGGACGTGCTCGAATTTCGGGAGCTTGAAAAGAAGCCATGCGATGGTCACGAATGAGAACACGATGCATCCCTGAATGATGCTGATGAGCGGATGCTTCGGAAAGCGGATCCAGCTTTTGCCGAAGCGCTCGGCCGCGAGGGCGAGGCCATGAAAACTCCCCCAAACGGCATAACTCCACGCGGCACCGTGCCACAGGCCGCCCAGGAACATGACAATGAAGAGATTCACATAGGTCCTGACACTCCCCTTCCGATTTCCTCCGAGTGGAATATAGAGATATTCACGCAACCAGGTTGATAACGAGATATGCCAACGCTGCCAGAACTCGGTGAATGACCTCGAAAGATAGGGGTAGTTGAAGTTCTGGGGGAGATTGTAGCCAAACAAGGCCGCCAGGCCGATGGCGATCAGCGAATAGCCCGCAAAGTCCGCGAAGATCTGCATGGAATAACCAAACAGCAACACCACCAAGGTCAGCCTCGATTGATTCAGGAAACTTGGATAATCGATCCAGAACGTGGAATCCTTCAAATTGTCCGCGACCACCATCTTGAGGAAATAGCCCACCACAAGGGAACGGAAGACCACGGACCAGTCGATGGCGGCCAAGGATTTGGGAACGATTTGGGGGTAGAACTCATGGGCCTTGATGATCGGACCTGCGACCAGGCTTGGAAAGAAGGCCTTGAACAACATGGTATTCTTCAAATGCTCGGAGAACGAAGCAGGCACCATTTCAGGGTAGTTGAAAGGATCATCCGGCTGCTTTGAGCGATATACTTCGATGACCAGGCTGATCCCCTGAAACGTGAAGAATGAGATCCCGATCGGTAAAGGGATGCTCATGAAGAAGTGGCCGATCGAGCCATGATCGCCGCCAAAAAGCGATTGCGCGACGAGCGGGCCGTATTTGAAGAAGAAGAGAAGTGCGAGGTTGAGCACCACCCCCATGAGCGCCCAGAAGCGTTGCGCGGATTTTTTACCAATGGCAATTTGATAGCTGGTGACGACGTTGATCAGGATCGAAGCGATCAACAGGAATACCAGGATCGGGTCTTCCCATGAATAAAAGAGGAAGCTGGCTACGGTGAGCACCGTGATCTGCCAAGACCGGACCATGGGCAGGTAGTAGATCGCGAAGGCGATCATCACGAGAATCACGAATGGCAGGCTGGTAAATAGCATTTCGGGGGAGAAAGTGGAGCTCGGCCAAGGCGCAGGACCCGTGATGAATCTAGCGGCAGACTGAGGAAATGAAAAGCGATTAAGCCGACCCTACGCGATGATGCGGGGGGGGCGGATCACCGGCGGAGCGCACGATCGTTGACGATTTCGATTTCACGCGCGAAGCTCCCGGCGATGAGCGAAATGATTTTGGGGATTGATCTGGGGACGACGAATTCCGCGGTGGGCGTGGTGGATTCCGGTTTCCCGATATTGCTTGCGAATGAAGATGGCCGCCGGATCACGCCGAGCGCGGTGTGGATCGGGGAGGACGGCAGCATCGAGGTCGGAGCCAAGGCGCTGCGGCGAAGGGTGCTCGAGCCCGGGCGGGTGGTGACGAGTGTGAAACGTTTGATGGGGCGGCGGATGAGCGAAGTGGAGGATGATTTCCCCGTGAAAGTGGAAACCGGGGTGGATGGACTGCCGCGGGTGCTGGGAAAAACGCCAGAGGAGCTCAGCGCGGAAATTCTCCGGGAGATGAAGCGCGTCGCCGAGTGGCGTTTGGGGGTGGTTGTGACGAAGGCGGTGATCACAGTTCCCGCCTATTTTCATGATGCCCAGCGGGCGGCCACCAAGCGGGCCGGCGAGTTGGCGGGTCTGGAGGTGGTGCGGATTCTGAACGAACCCACAGCGGCGGCACTGGCGTATGGGCTTGAGCGGCTCGGCGAGAAATCGCGTGTCGCGGTGTATGATCTGGGTGGTGGCACCTTCGACCTTTCCATTCTGGAAATGCAGGATGGAGTGTTTCAAGTGCTGGCGACCCACGGCGACACCCGCCTCGGAGGGGATGATCTGGATCGAACTTTGTTAGATTTCATTCTGGAGCGGGCGGGGATTGCGGAAGTCAGCCAGCTGAACCGGGTCCGGTTGAGCGCCGAGGCGGAACGGGTGAAGATGGCATTATCAAACGAGTCGGAGGCAGTTTTCCGAGTCCCTTTCTACGATGGGAGCCGTAGTTTGGAGCAGGTGGTCACCCGCGAGGAGTTGGAGCGGCTCGCCGCGCCCTGGCTTGCGAGGACCCAGCGCCTCTGTCGGCAAGCGCTGGCGGATGCGGCGCTCAAGGCGGAGGATCTGAGTGCCGTGCTTGTGGTAGGAGGAAGCACGCGGATGCCCGCGGTGAGGCGGGCGGTTGCGGAACTGTTCGGGTGCGAGCCAGATGTTTCACAGCATCCGGATGAGGCGGTGGCGCTCGGTGCCACCATCCAGGGCGGGGTTCTAGGGGGCACTTTGAAGCAGATGATTTTGTTAGATGTGACACCCTTGAGCTTGGGCATCGAGACCTTCGGGGGCTTGATGAATGTGTTGATTCCACGCAATACCACCATCCCATGCAAGGCGGGCGAGATGTTCACAAATGCGGCGGACGGGCAGTTGGCGATGCGGGTGAGGGTGCTGCAAGGCGAGCGGGAAATGGCCAAGGACAATTGGGAGCTGGGCAGCTTCGATGTGCCATTCGCCCCAGCAGGCAAGGGCCAAACGCGGGTTGGGGTGCAGTTCAAAATCGATGAAAATGGAATCCTGGAGGTATTGGCCCGCGACATCACCACCGGGGTGGACACCATCATGCAGATCGAGTCGGCAGCCGTCGATGTGGACGACATGGCGGTGGAGGCGATGGTCAGCGCATCGGTGGAGCATGCGTTTTCCGACATGGCCGAGCGTGTCTTCACGGAAGCTCGAATGAAAGCGGAGGAACTCTTGCCAGCCGTGGAAGCTGTTTTAAATCAGGGACTTGCAGATGATTTTGAGCGTGCTGAGATCGATGCGGCGGTGATCGCAGTGAAGGAGGCGCTGGCAGCGGGAGCTGCGAACCCCCTCAAAGCGGCGGTGCAGCGGCTTGATACCGCCACGGAAGCGCTTGCCGCCCGCCTGGTGGAACAGGCGCTGGATGCAGCCCTGGACCGCCAGCTCGCCGGAGAATAAGCACCATACTGGCTTGCCTGATCCGCGATCCGTTTCCATGCTTGAGGCCCACCCGCCCCGTTCTCCGTGAAATCCATGTCAATCGACCCTAACAACCATGTCCCGCCGGTATCCCCAGGTGACGATTGGGGTGATGCGGAAGGCTTTGAGCCCGACGGTGGTCCTTCGGTGGCGGCCCTGCCACCGCGCCGGAGCGCTCAAGATCGCCCCCCCGGCGCTGCGAATCCGGCGCACCAGGTGGGCTTGCGGATTGAATCCACGGTAACGCGGGAGGAATCGATGGATTGCACGGCACGCCTGGAGGTCCATGAGTATCAGAGCGAGGTCGTCAAATTGGATCAACCTCTCGACGCTCCGCCGAAGATGGTTGCGCTGTTCAAGTTTCATGAGCGCCCAAAACGTGACAAGGGGAACCCTCTTCGGGGTGAGGGTCGCGACTGGGGTGAGCGCCATCGCTTTTCGATCCGATGGATCATCGGCATCGGGCTGGGGGTCACGGGTGTGGTGGTCCTGAGCATTGCGATGCTGCCCTCGATCAACGCCTCGAACGCCTCGCGGCCAAGCCGGAACGAAACCCGCTTGGTCATTGATGACGCCGAGCCTGTCGCCGCGATTCCCGATCTGGATTTTTTGGCCAAGCAACATTCGGCAGCGCTTGCGATCTGCCGCGCTTGTTTGCAAGCGAGTCAGGCGGGTGAAGTGATGCCCTGGATCAGGGATTCCCAAGCGCTCGCCGAGGTGGTGTCAAAGCAGTGGCAAGCTGCTGGGTTTTCGGAGGAAAAGTTGAGTCAACTCACGCCTGATAATTCGACTTGGGAAGTCGTCGAGCTGGGAGGCAAAGCTTATGGCCTCGTGCGTTTGGAATTTCCTGATTCCACCAGGTTCACAGGCTACTTCACACGTGAGGGGGAGGAGCTGCGAATGGATTGGAAAGCAACTTTTGCATACGGCACGGCCACGTTCGACGAACTCGTCATGGGTAAAGGTGACGCCAGAGAGATCCGCGGCAGTATTTCCAGAGCGGACTTCTACAGCTCTCTCTGGCCCGAGAATGAATACCAATGCTATCGTTTTCAATCCCCTTACGATGGCCGCATGGTTTGGATTTATGCCCGCCGGGACACTCCGGTTGCTTCTTTGCTCGTCTCATCCCTGGGCAGTGGGGAAATCACCGGTGATTCGCAAGCCGCCCAGAAAATCACCCTGCAGCTCGACCGTGGCGGAGATGAATCACCTCCCAATCAGTGGCTCATCCGGGAGGTCCTGCAGGTCGACTGGGCAACCCCTTGAATTTTATGGCAAGCGATCACAATCAATCCTGGTTTCATTGCGGCCGCTGCGGCTCGTTGTTTCAATCTTTCCTCGGAGAGTCCGACGAGCGAGTGTGCTCGCTGTGCGGAAGCGATCCTGCCCTTGGCCTCGATGCTTCTGCTGCGAACCGGGCGGAGTTCGCGGAGGCCACCACAGACGTCTCGAATCGCCGGGAGAGAAGTTCTCCCAAAAAAAAGAAGTCCAATTACTTGATCGCCAAGTTGATTTCCGCCTGGGTCGTGATCCTCGTCGGCATCATCGTTGTCTGTCGGCAACTTTGGCCGGAGGAAGTCGAGCAAGCCAAGCCGGCATCCTCTCAAACGACTGCCGCGCTGGACTCGGTGGATGAAGACCGGGCCTTGCTGGATGAGGTCGGGCCGCAATGCAACCAAGCCTTCGCGGGATATCTTGCAGCAAGAACTCCAGAGGAGCGCAATCAGTTTGTCTTGAAGCCGATCACCACGGCGTCCCGCATGAATCGTTTCTATGCCGAGAATCCGGCGTTCAACATCAACCCGCAGACCCTCAAGATCACCCATAGTTCAGTGATTCACCTGCCATCTGGGCCGGCGATCGAGACCCACTGGAGCAGCAGTGATGGTTACGAGCTGGATTCGGTATTCATGAAGGAAAATGACGAGTGGCGGCTCGACTGGGATCACTTCGCCCGCTACAGCGACTATCCATGGCCACTGTTCCTCGCGGGGAGCGGAGAGGCATTCAGCGAGTTCCGGTTGCTTGCCCGCGAGCGCCTTGCCGAAGAGCGGAAAAACGCCGACTCCATCAGCATCGTGCTGTATTCACCCCGTTTTGGATACCCGAAGGAAACGGGCTACCAGTCGCCGGAATTTCTCATCCCGCGCGCCACCAAAAACGGACGCCTGCTCGATGCGGCATTCAAGCTTGAAAGAGACAAAAAGCCTGTCTTCGGGGCCCAGTTTCCCAACATCAACCCCGAAGGGTTCATCCGGGTCCGCGTCAAGGTGCGGCGCTCTGAAAAAGACCTGGAACGCAGCTTCGAGCTCGTCGAGGTGCTGGCTTGTCACTGGTATTCCGTTGATGCTCCCGGAGTCGAGATCCCCGAGCCGGAGCCACGGAAGTGACGGCCCGAACCCCTAACAGAGAGCCTGTTTCATCACCTGCAAGGGATCGCTTCCGGGGAACCAATGCTGGAAAGCGAGCGCACCTTGATGGAGCAGCATCGACTTTCCGTTCGCCGTTTGGCAGCCGAGTCCTTGCGCGAGCTTTAACAAGGGGGTCACGGGTGGCTGGTAAATGGTGTCGTAAACGTGCTGGGAGTTTCTGAGGCAGGTAACAGGTAAAATCGACGGATCGTTGCCCTTGAGGCCCACGGATGAAGTGTTGACGAGGAGATCGCATCCCGCGCATCGCAGCGCCAGCTCGGCATCATCGAACGAAAGCGGCACGAGCTCTGTGTGGGGGAACTGGCTGCGCAGACGGGTGACAAGCGCGTGAAGCTTGTCGAGGCCCCGGTTCACGAGAATCAATCTCCGCACCCCGACGAGGCAGCACTGGGTGGCGATGGCTTGACCCGCGCCGCCTCCCGCTCCAATGACGGCCACGGTTCTTGAGGCCAGTGTCACTTGGAAATCATCTTCGATCGCCTTGGCGAAGCCCGGGCCATCGGTGTTGAAGCCACGCGTCGTATCCTGGTCAAAACGGATCGTATTCACCGCCCCGAGAGCCATCGCGTCCGGATGGACCAGGCAATGCGCCATCACTTCCAACTTGTGGGGCACGGTCACATTGCAGCCGATGAATTGGAGTGCCTTCATGCGCATGAGTGCATCGCCGACTTGTCCCGGCTCGATATCGAGGCGGATGTAGCGGGCTGGAATCCCCGCTGCATCGAGGGCGGCCTGGTGCATTTGAGGCGAAGCCGAGTGGGCGATCGGGTGGCCGATCACCGCCAGGCGGGCGGGCTGGTCTGCCTGCCCATCCAGCAGCTCCCGGGATGCCAGATCGGCCAAGGTGTAAACGGATTTCATAGCGGTGTTAGAGTTGGCCAGCCAAGGCGCGCAGGCGGGTGACGCAGCGTTCCCTGCCGAGGATGCTGAGGATGTCTCCGAGGTCCGGGCCGTGGGCCCGGCCTGATAGAGCGACCCGCAGCGGGAACATCAACTGCCCCGGCTTGGCCCCTGCGGCAAGCGCGGTTTCATTGAGCGCCGCCTTGGCCGCATCACCGGACCATTCCGACAAGCCCGAAAAGCGGACTGCAAGCGCGGCCAGGAGGCTGCCAGCCGACGCGTTGCCCCGGGCCTTGGCGAGGGCGTCTTCATCGAAGGAAAAGTCGTCCTGAAGCATGAAGTCCACCGCCGCAGGCACATCCCCGAACAAGCGGACCTTGTCCTTCACCGCGGCGATCACCTCGAGGTAGTTTTCAGCGATTGGCAAACCGGCGGCTACGACAAAGGGTTGCGCGGCGGCGGCGAAATCCGCGACGCTGACACCCAGCAGGTGCTGCTGGTTCACCCACTTGCACTTCTCCAGATCAAAGCGGGCAGGCGCACGATTGATGTTCCCTAACGAAAAGCACTCCGCCAGTTCGGCCAAGGTGAAGATCTCCCGCTCGGTCTTGGGATTCCAGCCTAACAGCGAAATGAAATTCACCACTGCCGCCGACAGAAATCCTTGTTTGGGATAGTCACCTACGGCGGCTCCGGCATCCCGTTTTGACATTTTCGATCCGTCCGGATTGAGAATCAGGGGAATGTGCGCGTATTGGGGGGCCTTGCCGCCGAAGGCCTCAATCAGCTGCAAATGCTTAGGAGTGTTCATCAAGTGATCCTCGCCGCGAATCACGTGGGTGATCTCCATTTCCAAGTCGTCCACCACATTGACAAAATGGAAAACATAAGAGCCATCCGAGCGCTTGACCACCATGTCAGGCGTATTCGACTCATCCCGGTAATCGATGGTCACCTCTCCACAAACCAGATCCTGCATGGTCACGGGTTTGCGCTCGAAGCGGAAGCGCCAGGCACCGCCATCTTCGTAAACTCGGCCGGAATCCAGCAGTTTTTTGAACCACTCGTCATACACCGGTTTGCGTTCGCTTTGATAATAGGGTCCGTAATCCCCGCCCGTGCCCGGCCCTTCATCCCAGTCGAGGCCCAGCCAGTTCATCCCGTCGAAAATCGCCTGCCGTGCCTCGTCCGTATTCCGCGCCTCATCGGTATCTTCCACCCTCAGGACGAAGACGCCGCCATGCTTGCGGGCGAAGAGCCAGTTGAACAAGGCGGTGCGAGCGCCACCAACGTGCAAGTAGCCTGTCGGTGAGGGTGCGAATCGGGTGCGAACGGTCATGCACGAGGTGTAAGCAGATGCGACTCACGAGTCCAGAACCCAGGCAAGGAAATCATCCCCACGCTTTCCTCGCGACGTAAACCGTGCTTTCCGAGGATTTTTCCAAAAGTGGATTCCAGAACTTCACCACCTGCGCCTCGGAGGCCTCGAAAATCTCCCCCAAGCGGGCCGTGAAACCACCATCCGGCGCATCGTCCGACCACATCGCGAAAACTCCCCCCGGCAGCAAGTGCTCGGAGAGCCTCCGCAGCCCTTCTGTTCCGTAAAATCCACCATGGCGCTCGTGCAGCAGATTCACCGGCGAGTGGTCGATGTCCAGTAACACCGCATGAAATCTCCTTCCGGGCCGCTCCGGATCGAAGCCCCGGTCGGGAACGCCCGCCATTTGGAAAAAGTCACCCTCGATCAGGCGACACCGAGGATCGGCTGTTAGGATTGGACCAAGCGGCACAAGCCCGCGTTGGTGCCACTCGATCACCGGGGCAAGGGCATCGATCACCAACAACTCCGCCACCCGCGGTTCGCGCAAAGCCGCCACCGCCGTGTATCCCAGCCCCAGGCCGCCCACCACCACCTCCAAGGCCACGTCTTCCGCCGCCTTCAGTCCTAGATCGGCCAGCGCCACCTCCGCCTCATGGAAGAGGCTGGACATGAGATAGCCATCGCCGAGGATCACCTCATGGATCTCCAGGTCGTCTAACATCGCCAGCCGCCGCCGGCGGAGAATCAACTCACCAAGCGGGGTCTGCCGGAAGTCCAGCTCTTCGAAAACGGGTCGCATCCATGAGCGTATTCAATGATTGGCCGATTAGCACCCGCTATTTTCATGAAATCCGCGATTCCTAACAGAACGCCCGTGATTGCGTTATTCCATGGAGGCGATTCTGCGGTAAGGTGCAGCCCTCCCCCCCAGATAACATGACCAACAACCTCCCCCCCCGGGTTGTGCGGCAGCGTGGTTTGACGATTGTCGAACTCATGGTGATCGTACTCATCCTGCTCTCACTGATTTCCATCCTCTTCGTGGGTGCGCGTGCTTGGAAGCGCGGCACCGACCGGGCGTCGTGCATTCTCTCGATCCGCAGCGTGCAAGTGGCCGCCCGTTCCTATCAGAACCTCTATGGCTACAATGCCGGCGGGCGCCCCTACGCGGAAAACGGCACCCAGAACATCGCCACCTTGCTCCACACCAAAGGCTACATCGAGGACAAGCTCTACGATCAGGCCCGTGGTGCCTGCCCGTGCCACGGCGGCGGCACCTACACATGCCGCGTGCCGGATGTATTTCCCGTCGATGGCCAGCTTTACATGAGCTGTTCCCTATCCGAAACCGGCGAGCACAAGCCAAGCTCGACGGATCAATGGTGAAATTGTCCCCTTGGCATCATCCCTGATCTGGTTCACGGTGACGGCGCTGTGATGTCTTACCCGGAAGCGATGGATTGGTTGTTCAGAACCCAGACGTTTGGAATCAAACTCGGGTTGGACGCTCCGCGCGATTTACTCAAGGAGTTTCTCGCCTATCCGGCCCATGGGGTGAAGGTCATCCATGTCGCCGGGACGAATGGAAAAGGCAGTACCTGCGCCATGATCGACAGCATCGCCCGTGCCTGCGGCTGCCGCAGCGGGCTTTTCACCTCGCCGCATCTGATCGAGTTCCGCGAGCGCATCCAAGTCGGCGGCCAGCAGATCCCGGAAGAAGAATGCGCCGCCCTGCTCACCGAGCTCCGCGTCCTGTGCGAGCGCATGGAAACCCACCCGACGTTTTTTGAAATCACCCTGGTCCTCGCCATGCGCTGGTTCCGGCTGCGCGAGTGCGAATTGATCGTTCTCGAAACCGGCATGGGCGGGCGGATGGACGCCACCACGGCCGTGCCTGCCGATGTCTGCGTGATCACCCCGATCGGCATGGATCACATGCAGTACCTCGGCGACACCCTGGCGAAGATCGCCAGGGAAAAAGCCGGAATCCTGGTCGAGGGAAAACCGGCGGTCTGCTCTCCCCAGGAGCCAGAGGCCCGCGCCGTGCTGGAACGGGAAGCAAATGAAAAACGCTCGCCGATGGAGTTCATCGACACTCCTTTGTTAGGTTACCCCATGGCCCTCGCAGGCGAGCATCAGAAATGGAATGCCGCCTTGGCCGTGACGGCGCTGCACCGGGCCGGCTTCGCGCTGAGTTCGGACAGTGTGCGCCACGGCCTGATGAAGGTGAGTTGGCCCGGGCGTTTTGAGGAGATCCAGCCCGGGGTGGTGCTGGATGGTGCCCACAATGCGCACTCGGCACGCGTGCTCGCCCGGACGTGGCGACAGACATTTCCAAGTCGCCAGGCCGCCTTGGTCTTCAGCGCCGTCGCGGACAAGGACATCTCCACGATTCTGGAGATTCTCGCACCGCTGGCCTCGCAGCTTTTTCTCTGCCCCATTCGCAGCCCCCGGGCGGTTCCTGCCGCCGAGTTGGCAAAGTTGCTCCCGGCGGATGCCCCGCCACATCGCCTGTTTGAGACCTTCCAGGAGGCGTTTGCCGCAGCCAGCGCCCATCCGGATCCGGTGCTCGTGGCGGGTTCCTTGTTTCTCGTCGGCGAGGCACGGGCATTTCTCACCGCCGGTAAATATCAAAGCAGCTCTCAGTAAATCCCTTGATTACCAATGAGTTAGCACAATGAAAGGTGACAACTTTGTCACCTCCGGCATGCACTCTTCGTGCCCTCCTGCAAAAAAAATCTCGTCATCGCCAGCAGGATTCGCCGAAGCTCGGGCCGTGATTCACCCCACAGCCATTGTCTCACCCCACGCCAACATCGGACGGAATGTCCGCATCGGCCCGTTCTGCGTGGTCGGGGCGGATGTCACGCTGGGTGACGACTGCGTCCTGCACTCCCACGTCGTCCTGGAGGGCCACTCGGTCTTCGGAAAATCCAACGAGTTTTTTCCCTTCGCCGCCATTGGTGGGAAAACCCAGGATTTGAAGTACATCGGGGAACCGACTTATCTTGAAGTCGGTGATCACAACGTGTTTCGCGAGAATTGCACCGTCCACCGCGGCACGCATGAGGCTCTTCCGACCCGGATCGGCTCTCACAATCTGCTGTTGTGCTACTCCCATGTCGCCCACGACTGCCAACTCGGCAATCATATCATTCTCTCGAACTCGGCCGGCCTCGCAGGGCACGTCACCGTCGAGGACCACGCCATCGTCTCCGCCATCGCCGGGGTGCACCAGTTTTGCCGGATCGGGACTCACTCGATCGTCGGTGGCTACACCAAAATCGTGCAGGACGTCGCACCATTCATGATTGTGGATGGCATCCCCGCCACGACCCGCGGCATCAATCTCATCGGCCTCCAACGCCGGGGTTTTCCTGAAGAGGCCATCAAGGAAATCAAGGCTGCCTACAAGAAGCTCTTCTTGAAAAAAGATGGCAATCTCAGCACCTCCATCAGCTCTCTCAAGGCCACCCACACCGGTGACCATCCCCACGTGGCCCGCCTCATCCAGTTTATCGAAGCGTCGCAACGCGGTGTGACGCGCTGAGCCGCCGGAGCCTCTGCCGTCCAGCTATAAACGCAGCGGATGGTGCCCGATCCTACGCGATCACGTTATAAGCGGATGCTTGGCAAAATACCGTTCAAGATTGATAGTATATCCATCTTGATTACTTCATTCAGACCTTCGAAGTTACTGATCCTGCTGGTGGTTTCATGCCTTTTATGGATTGGGATTATTTCATTCGCGATCACCCTGTTCACAGGCAGCGGCCTCTCAGCGGTGTGGATCATCGCAGGAGTGCTCCTGCTAGCCACGTTGATCTGGGTGGTGGTGATGTTCCGTGAGTTTCAAAATGCGATTGAGATTCCCGAGTATTTCCCACCCGTGGAGCGCGAGGCCAGACGCCCCGTGCCAGTCCATCACAATTGATTCTTGGCCTGTAGCCGGAGCGGAAGAAAAAAGCGCGAACCGCCTCTTCAGTCACTTGGGCGGTCATAGACACGCCCCTACAATGCCTCGCATCAGC
>CALMKO010000410.1 GCA_937867415.1 uncultured Verrucomicrobiota bacterium
TAGCCCATGGCGGTCAGGCTGAAGGTGTCGCGCCCGGATTCCTTGAAGTATTTGAGAAAACCATTCGAGCGGCGCGAGTTCCCCTCCCTTTCCCAGGGGCCGTCGTAGTAGTTGTATTCAAAGCCATAGGTCAGTCCGGAGCGTTCGCCGGCTTGTTGGGAGGGACCCAGGTCGATGGTGTCGGCGAGCAGTCCACGGAAGAAATGATTCTCGCCAAGTGTGATGCTTGCGATGCCTTGCGGCAGGGTATCGAAGAAGCGGAAGTTGGCCCCCCCGGCGGTGCTGAGGTCGCCCAAATGACCGAAGAACGGGCCCTTCCAGTAGTCCAGCCTTTCCACGAGTTCGGGGATGATGGGGTTGAGGTCTGCGTAGCCTTGGCCGTGGGCATGGGTGACGAAGTTGACCGGTTGGCCATCCATGGAGATGGCGAAGTCGGTGCCGTGGTCGAGGTTGAAGCCGCGGACGAAATACTGGTTCGCTTTACCGTCGCCCGAGTGCTGGGTGATGGTCACGCCCGGCACCACTTCGAGCAGTTCTCCACGGCGGAGTGTCGGGCGTCCTGCCAGTTCTTCCGAGTTTGCCTGGCCCTTGGACGCGCTGCTGGCAGTGCCGATGAGGCTCTCCGCCTTGCCCGTGACCACCAATTCGGGAAGTTTTTTGGGTTGCGCGGGTGGTTTTTCGCTCGGTTCGAGTTCTTGCGCGGACGCGGAAATCGAAATCAGCGAGAGGATGGGAGTGGTCAGGGATCTCGTCAACATGCGGGGTTCGCTAGATTTCCCCTATCGTGAGGAGCTGACAAGTGAATACTCGGTGGTTTGGCAGGGGTATACATTTTGTCATGCGCGGCCAAGCCCTGCGTGATCAGGTGTCGTTCAGATAAAAGATGCTGAGCACGCCGCCGCCGGAGCGATATACAAAGCCGATCACCGCGCTGGGCTCTTCCTGGTCGTGAGCGGGCACTTTCCCACCATTTTCGAACCCCAGGCGGATGGGCGCTTTGGTGACTTTCTCGACAAGCGTATCGCCCTTCGCCTTGAGCGGGATCTTGGTCGATCCTTGGACCACTGTGACGGCTTCTGTGGTTAGGTTGATGAGTCGCAGCGTCGTTCGGCCTTCCGATGGCTTGCTCTCGTGGAGGGTCCACTTGAAGGACTCTCCATCAGGGTGCAGCACGGCGATCCGGCCTTTGGCGCTGGCTTCAATTTTCAGAGCCGGGGTGTCATCGCCGATGGTCTTCAGCACCGCTTTTTTTGGGGTAAGGCGAAGATTCCGGTGCAACTCTGCGGACTCAGAGTAAACTCCTGATCGGCCGTGCCCGATTTGATTTGGAACTTCAGCTCGTTTGGCGGGCCAAGATGCACGACATTCAAGTTGCCAGCTACACAAGGGCAAGTGATGCAGAGAAGGCCGAGCAAAAATTTCAAGGGGTTCATGGCGTTGATTTTTTTTCTTTCATCCAAGGGGGGAGATCCTGCTTTGAAGCTCTAACAAGGGTCGTGCAGTATTTGCCGGCATGATCCGTGCCAATGAACAGATAGAAGGGATCTTTTTCAAGCTCGGGCAGGACCTGGCCGATCACCGATTGATCCCGTGAGATCTTGAAGCCACCCCCGTTCCAGTTAGGCACTTCGGTTTCTTGAAATGTTTTCAGGGCAAATGGATTCGGACCGATGAGAAAGCTGTTTTCCCCGGGGCAGAGCGAGGCCAGTTTGAGGAAGAAACCACCCTTGTCCTCGATGGCCTCGAAGCGTTTGATTTTGACCTTGGGAACCACGGGTTTTCCATCAGGATTGGGTTTCGCGTTTGCTTCGAGAAAGATGACGAACATGGAGCTTTGCGTGGGAGCGAGTTCAACCGCGCCGGAGCCCGTGGCGTAACCTTGGACTTCCAAGGTGATCTGGTGCGTGCCGGTGGGAACGATGAACCAGCCAGTTGCTTGGGCAGAGGCAAGGCCGCCGGGAACCACATCTTTCCCCCCGAGGCCGATTTTGCAGGGTTTGTCACTTGGGATCAAATTCACCAGATTGACAAAGCCCGCAGTGACAGGGTCCTGCGCTTGCGTGGGCATCGATGGGGCGAGAACCAGCGCGGCGATGAGTCGGAGCGGTCTAGAGAGATTTTTCATAAAGTTTGTGGATGGTTGGTGGCGCGTTGGGGATGAGGGCGCCCGTGCTGTCCCTCGCGGGGCGGATTTCCATGTGGATTTCTTTGGTCCGGCGACCGAGGATCTTTCCCTGCTGATCCAAGGCCTCGCCCGTGACAACGATCCGGAAAAGCTTTCCCTGGAAGGTCACGAGATTTGTGATTTTCCGGAACAATTCCTCGCGACCGTAATCGTCCCAGGTGTCCGTGGGACCGGTCGCCGCGTTGTAGGCGAAAATGCTGCCGAAGACGGGCTCGGCATCAGCTGCGGCCGCTGGGTTGTCATATCTCCGGGGCTGCGTGGGATTTATTCTCGCGAGATTAAGGTCGGAGAGTCCGCGCAGCGGGGCCTGTGAGCGGGTGTTGATGATGGCGTCCGCGAAAACATCTCCAACGGTGGTATTTCTCGCGGGATCAAAAGGAGGCCGCGCCGGATCGTCTTCCAGGCGGATGCCGGCGAACAAGGTTCGCAAAACCTCGCGTGGGGCGGTGTTGATGTTGATGCGGGGGCTTTGGGGAACATTGGCTGACGGGGGCGGGACATCGAAGAGGTCGGTGAGTTGGGCGGAACGTCTGCCCTCGCTATCAAAGGCACTGAACTCAGGGCGGCCGATCGCAAGAGTATAACCGCCGCCCGAATGGGGGTTGGCGGCGGAATTGGGCAATTGCACGTTGGTCCACTGCGCTGGGTCGAAGACATTTCCGATCTCGCCGACGCTGGTATAGAATCCGAGGTTGGAGATGAAGGCAGGAGCTAGGTTCGGCTGATTGGTGGGATAGGTGAGGCTGGTGGGGAGAGTTGCGTCGTTTCCTGGGCGGACTCCGGCAGTGCTGTCAGTGCCACGGTCAGGCCACCTTAAGAGCTGCACTTCTCTGAAGGTTCGATCCGCCCCAATCGCTCTTTTGAGGTTTCTGCCGCCCCAGCTCGAATTCTCGTCGTAGTTGTTTGCGAAAACCCAGGTGTTGATATAGATGGATGCTCGTGGGTCTCCAGGCTGACCGATCGCTGAATCATGTGCTGGAGATGCGTTACCTTTCCATTTTCTGTTAGATGAGCCTGGATTCAAGCTGCCGCTGGTACGTTGCAGTTTGCCACGCGCGGAGTCCACCAAGACACCGTTCCAGGTCAGCTTGTAGTCGCTGGTGGTCGTGGTGGAAAAAGTCAGCTGGGATGGGGGAAAGGCTCCGATCCGGAATTCGTAAGTGTTTTCTCCCACGGCAATGACTGCAAAGCCGTTCGGAGGGATGCTCACAGGACTGTTCAGACGAGGATTAGTGGCATTGGGATAAGTCACGGATGAGAATGTCTGGGTGCCTGTCGGTGGTATTGTGATCTGGTGGCGATTTTCATTGGTGAAGGTCACTGACCCTTGAATGGCTTGCTGGGAGGGGTTCCAAAGTTCCACAAAGGTGCTCACCCGGATTTGCACGAAGCCGTTGTCTGAGGAGACCCACGCGTAGCGGTCGAAGAGTTCGTTGACGAATGGGTAGCTATCCACTCCGCGATAGCCGGGTCCCACACTTGCGTTGGTGTCGGTATCGGCATAGTCGATCATGCTTGCGGCGAGGGTTCTGATATAGTTGAAGTTTGTATCGGCGGGAAAGCCGCCTCGCCGGAGTGGTCCGCCAAAGTCGGGAAGGTTGCGCAGGATGTGGTCCGCGACTCCGATGACATTTGCGTTGGCGACGGCGGCGTTGAGATTCATGGCGGGCCTGCCAGCGTCCGCGTATCCGAATCCTTGAGGGATGACTCTGGGCTGATAGATCGGCGGGCTCAACGGCTTGCGGGTATAGTAGAGGTGAGGCTCGATTTTCATCGCGTCCGCAAGCGGCATGACCAGTCTGGCGCTTTGTGCGGTTTTGAGAGTTTCCCGCTTGGCGATCAATGCGTCTTCGGGGCCGGGTCCATCCGCATTGCGGTTGGGGTCGAAGAGGGTGAACATTCCGATTTCCTCGGTGCTCAGGCCATCGTTGCGCGGGAGGATACCCATGGTTCTGCCGTCAAGTCTGCCTGCCAGATCTTCCACCCACCAGGAGTAGCGGATTCGGTATTCGGTGCCGACTTGAGGGACATTCACCCATCTGCCCCGGGGCACGTTGTAATCTGAGTCACTGAGTCTTCCTATGGTTTGCAGGTCGGTTTGCGTCGCGGGATCTCTGAGGGCTGCGACCAGAGGTGCAAGGTCGGGAACGTGAGGTCTGCGCGGGCTGGTCGTCGGAGGGGCGGGTGTTCGCGTTTCTCTTTCGCCACTGAAAAAAGGAATGGTCCGCCACGTGTTGTTCGTTTGATCGAAGACGGATCCGTAGGTGAAGAACTGGGCACGCCCATTCGGGAGGTTCGGAGTTGGAGGGGTGATGGGCGTGACCGGATCTTCGAGGCGGAAGACGAGGGTGTCGTCGCGCGACGCAACCTCGGATAGAGTCGAGATGGCATCTGAAAGTCCGCTGTTCAGGGCCATGTCCGCTCTTGCGGCATCGGAGTAGGATCTGGCGGTCCTGCGCTCAAGCGAAGCCAGTGCGATGAGTCCGATCAACAGGATCAACAGGCTCACGATCGCAAGGATGGTCATGGGCAGGGCGAAGCCCTTGTGAGCGGGTTGAGGGTTGATGATCATCTGGCCAACTGAATGGTTCGGGCGAAGGTCCGCACGGCTTGGCGGCGCGAGTTGCTGGTGGGGTTGAGCAACTCGCTCCAGGATGCTTGGGTGCGGTAGCGGGCGGCGGTGGCGTCGTCGATGATTTCGATGGTGACGTCGATGAAGGCGGGATCTGCGTTGCTGGATGGGAGCCAGTTTTCAGGGTTTCCCGAGCTGTTCAGGAACTTTGGTTGGGCTTTGAAGCTGACGACATTGAAGATCAGGGGTTCGTCGACAGTTGGGTCACCCGGTGGGATGGTGGGTGTGGCGGATGTATCGAGCAGTGCCTGGGTCTGGGTGGCATTGAGGTAGCTTCTGAAGAGCTTCGGGGAAACCGTGCCCGCGAAATCCGGGGTATATGCCACATAGAACATGGAGGATCGCAGATCGGAGTCAGGCGTGGCGGAGGCCGGGGGCTCGTCGAAGGACTTGGCCCGGATGACGCCGATTTTATCGAATCCTGCGGGAGACACCTCGGACAAAAGGGGGGTGTTAGGGAGGCGGGACGAGAGATCCGACTCGAAGAAATGGAAAAAGGCCCTGGCCTCCGCGAGGGTGGTGACCGCGCTCTGAGAGCTTTGGTAGGTGATCGATGACTGATTGATCAATCCGAACAAAAACAGCAGAATGATGGAGGAAATGGCCATAGAGGTGAGGAGTTCAATCAGTGTGAATCCTCGGGTGGTGAATTTGGAATCTGGATGCGGGCAGTGCATCAGAGGTTTTGTTGGGTTTTGATGGATGAAAAAAGATTCGCCTGCCGCCTTCCGAGTCTCGCTTTGGCGGGGTATTCGACTTTGATGAACACCCGTGAAAGTCTGGAGTTGCCCGCAGTTGGCGGTGGGAGTAGGTTGGCGGGGGTGTAAGCGGTGGTATGAAGGGAAACAAGGTAGTAGGCGTCCTGACTTGTCGCGCCTGTTGCAAGGTTTCCGATCGAGCCTTGCCCGAGGAATGTGCCCTGCTTGTTGTAGATGAAGACCCAAGGCGCGCTTTCGGTGCCATTCACTGGGAAGTCCAAGGTGAGCGAGGCCGGAAGGTAGGAATTTTGGCGGGGGCTTGCCCAGAGCGCGTTGACTTGTTGTTCCAAATCTTTGGCGATCCACGCCGAGCGGGTGTCAGCTTCTGCGTTGCTACGATCGCTCAAGCTGGCGTTCGTGCCGGCAAGAATCAGAGGCACGGAGAATCCGATTACTCCGATCGCGATGACGGTTTCCATCAACGTCATTCCGCGGATTTGGTTGGTTCGGCGGGACTTCATAGCAGTTGTTTGGGATCGACTTGTCTCATGCGAGCACTGAGGCGACTGATTTGAAAGAGGTCGAAAACGATTTGATTCGAGCTCCGTTGGGTGGGGGTGACGGAGCCGTTTTTTAGAGTTCCCTTGCCAAGGCCGACAAGTAGCTTGGCAGTGTTGGTGGAGTTGGTATTTTGAAGGATCTGACCGTTTGGAGAAAAAATGATGAAACTGCAAGCCACGGGTCTTTTCCGGTAGTCGGCCGTGATTTGCGAGCTAGCTCCCAGGTCCATCAGGGTGTTTTGTGGGATGTTTGCGGTGTTTCTGTCGAAGAAGAATATTTGTTCAGGAAGTTGCGTCCAGCGTTGGACCAAGCGGGTGACTTTGAATTTGGCAGCGGCTGAGGGATCGGCTTCCACTTCGGCGAAGCCGATCATTTTTCCCCCGGTCTCGGCGTCCGCGGCGTAACTGGGGAGCAGGACGGAGGTGTAGGATCCCGTCGCGATGGAATGAGCCCGGGCTTGTTGCAGGGCGGAGCGCAGGATGTCTGCCGAGGATTTGCGAGCGCTGTTCGCAGGATCGCTCAGAAGTGGAACGCCGACTGCAAAGAGAATCACGATGATGGAAATGACAACAAGGACCTCAATCAGCGTGAATCCAGCACGTCTTGGATGTCTCAGGAACACCTCTCGTTTTTTGTAATGCATTGGTGGATCAAGGTTTGCTTAGGATGAACGCCCTTGGTGTGTTAGTTCCGTAGCAATTGGGATGCCATGACTAAGTCCCTACATGGAAAGAAATCGGCGAGTGCAGGAAAATTGGGTGAATTTCCTGACACAATCTTTCTCTTTCGGAGCTTGGGAAACTGAGAAACTCTCCAAGACTGAGGTTTTTCCGGGATGCTCCCAGTGCGCCCTGAAATCAGGAAATGATTTCCGCTTTCCGGTTTGGATTCCGGGACGAGCCTGACTAGTCTTCCCCATGCGCCGCCTCCGGAATGATCTGCCCTATACCTTCCGCCCTCCTCAATTGCAGGACTGGCTCCGGCCTTTGGGATTGGGGATGAACCGTTTGTTCCATCTTTCCCGGAAATACAAGATTGGAAAAATCGAGGGGGAGGGCTTCAGGCGGGTGCGGGAACTTCATGCGGAGGGGCATGCGATCCTGCTGGCACCAAATCACTCCGATCACTCGGACCCGCATGTGGTGATGGAGTTGATACATCGGCACGGGATGCGAGCCCTGTTCATGGCGGCTCGTGAGATTTTCGAGGTCAGTCCCACCACGTCATGGGCCTTGCAAAGCATGGGCGTGTTCTCGGTGGATCGGGATGGACCTGACTTGTCCGCGATGAAGACGGCGATTAACTTGCTTGAATCCGGGAGTGATCCGTTGGTGATTTTTCCCGAAGGGGAGATCTATCATCATCACCGTAGGTTGGATCCTCTGAACGAGGGAGTTGCATCGATCTTGCTGAAAGCGGCAAGCCGGCTTCCGGAAGGAAAGCGCGCTTATTTAATACCGGTGGGTATCAGGTTTTTCCACGACCCGGCTGTAGAAGCGACATTTTCAGATCGACTCTCGCGGCTGGAGGATCGCATCGGCTGGACACCCAAGCCGTCGATGCCGGTGGATGAGCGTATTCTGCGTTTGGGAACCGGCATCCTGGCGCTGAAAGAAACGGAATACCTCGGCTACGCAAGTGGCGGAGGGGTGCAGGAGCGCTTGACTTATTTATGCGCCACCCTTCTCGAACAGGTGGAAGCCCGCTACCCGCGCGATGCCAAGGCGGTGACGCCTCCCGAGCGGGTGCGGGCCTTGCGGTTCCGCATCCGCCGCCGTTTGCTCGATCTCGAAAAGCCGCCGACCCATGGCGAGCGGGAGATCCTGCTCAACGATCTGGACCGCGTCTTCACGGCCCTGCAGGCACACAGTTACATCGGTGACTACTTGCTGGAAGATCCGACCATGGATCGTCGCGCCGAGACTCTGTTGAAACTGGAGGAGGATCTGCTGGGCTTCCCGACTTATCCGATTTTACGCAGCGCGCACGTCGTCGCGGCGGAGCCGATCGCGGTGAGCGAAATGCTCGATGCAGGTGAAATCCCGCTCAAGGGCGGCGCATTGCCTCTGACGGAGTTGTTAGAGCGGAGGCTGCGGGATTTGCTGGAATGAGCGCCAGCTTGGATTTTCAAAACACCCGGGAATGATCAAGCTGGTCCGGCCCGGACTTTTTGGGGCTGGGTTTGATTGCATGGCCATGGTCACTACAATCGCCATGATGCCCGGAAGATGTCTGGGATTGATTGGAAAAATTGCAGACTCTCGTGATGTGGCTGGTTGACAAGCAGGGGAGGGGTTGACCAAGATTCTTGAATCGTAGCACGGGCAGATTGCTCGGTCGCTCAGTTTTCTAAAATCCAAATCCAAGGACTCGTAGCCCAGTGTTTTCCAACGAAGATTATCTCGCAGAATTGCTCACCGAAGCCGGAATGGTGAGTGCCGACGAAGTCGATCAAGCCCGCAGTGCCTTGTCTGGCACGGAAACGATCATCGAATTCCTTTTGTCGCGCACGGCGCTTACTCAGGAGCATGTCGCGCACACCTTGGCCGCAAACGCGGGGATTCCGTTCATCCGGCTTGACGATGTCGTATTTGATCCTGCGATCACTGCGGCCATTTCGGACGATGTCGCAAACCGTTATCGCGTCATTCCCGTTCAGGACGACGGGCTCCTACTCACGGTGGCATTGGCCGATCCCCTCGACTTTGAGGCCTTGGATAGCCTGCCTCACGTGATCGGGCGAGACTTGAATCTGGTCTGCGTCACCCATCAGGATGTCAAAAACTACCTCAGACAGTTTTACCAATCCGGCGATGCCGCCGGTGCTGCGGATGCTGGGTTCTCGGTGACGGGTGGCGATGACGAAGCTGGCCCGGGTGCTGCCGATGCGCCCATCATCAAGTTGGTCATGCAGACGCTTACCGAGGCCTTCCGCCTGCGAGCCTCTGATATCCACATCGAGCCACTTGAGACTTCTGTTAGGATTCGTTACCGTCTCGATGGCAAGCTGGTCCACGTGGACACCCATCCGAAGAAGCTCCTGCCCGCCATGATCGCACGTCTGAAGGTGATGAGCGGCACCATGTCCATCGCCGAAAAACGGCTTCCTCAGGACGGCCGTATCCAGTTGAAGATGGGCGAAAAAGAAGTCGATCTCCGGGTTTCGTCGGTGCCTTCCAACCACGGCGAATCCATCGTCATGCGGATCCTCGACAAGACGGCGCTCCTTCTCGGCTTGCCCGAACTGGGCTTTTTCTCGGATGATCAGGTGGTCTTCGAGCAGCTTCTCGGCTTGCCCGATGGGATCCTGCTGGTCACCGGACCCACGGGCTCGGGCAAGACCACCACGCTTTACGCCTGCCTGAATGTGATCAACAAGCCGGACAAGAAAATCATCACGGTGGAAGACCCGGTCGAGTATGAGCTTCCCGGCATCAACCAGGTGATGGTCAAGACGGACATCGGCATGACCTTCGCCGCCGCCCTCAGGGCCATGTTGCGGCAAGCTCCCAATATCATCATGATCGGGGAAATCCGGGATGCGGAGACGGCCAACATCGCCATCAACGCCTCACTCACCGGTCACTTGGTTTTCTCCACGCTGCACACCAATGACGCTCCATCCGCCGTGGCCCGTCTTGCCGACATCGGCGTGAAGCCTTTCTTAATCGCATCCGCCGTGCGGGCGGTGCTCGCGCAGCGCCTCGTCCGCAAGCTCTGCCCGATTTGCAAGGGCCCCGCCGAACTTTCCGAAAAGGAAATGCGCGCGCTTTCACTCGACACCTCGCGCATGGCCGATGCGACGATCTTCGGTCCCGTAGGCTGTGAAAAATGCCGTGGCAATGGCTACAAGGGACGGATGGGGATTTTTGAAACCTTCCTGATCGATGACGAAGTCCGCGGCATGATCAACACCGGGCTCACCACCACCCAGCTCAGACGCCGGGCGCGCGAACTCGGGATGCGGACCTTGCGCGAGGACGGCATCCGTAAAGTCCTCTCCGGGCTGACGTCCGGCAGCGAAGTCGTCCACGCCACCATGTCCGACCTCGACTGATTCCTGCCCACCCCAACCTTTTTAGAAAAACCTTCCGACTTTCCCGTCCCATGGACAATCAACAGATTCTCGAACTCTTCCAATCACGCGGCCTCATCGACAGGGCGCTCTCGCAGGACATTCTCGCCGAAGTGAGTCATAGCGGGAAGTCCATCGCGGAAGTCCTGGCGGATTTCCAAGTCATCCAGACGCGTGATGACATCTGGCCAGTCGTGGCCTCCGAGCTACACACGACCATGGTGGACTTGAAGGATTGGACCCCGCCGGAGGCCCTGCTTGCACTTGTTCCCGCAGGCACCGCCCGCCTTCACGGCGCACTCCCTGTCAATTTCGATGAAACTGGCTTGTATGTCGCCTTGGTCGATCCCCTCAACCCCCAGACTCCGGAAGATCTGCGCTTCGCACTCGGCCGCGAAATCAACGTCGTCGTCGCACCCGACTACCTCGTGGAAGCGAAGATCAACGAGTGCTACGGCGGTGAGGGCAAGGCAATGGAGGACATCCTCAGCCAACTCGAACTCGGCGGTGACAGCCTGAACGCAGCCGACCTCGAAGCGGAGGCGAATTCCGCTCCCATCATCCGTTACGTCGATCTGGTACTCTATCAAGCCATCAAGGAAAAGGCCTCCGACATCCATTTCGAGCCCTTCGAGAAAGACTTTAAAATCCGCTATCGGGTCGATGGCGCACTCTACGAAATGGCTCCACCGCCGATCCATCTCGCCGGACCGATCATCTCGCGTGTCAAGGTCATGTCCAACATGAACATCGCCGAGCGCCGGATCCCTCAGGACGGCCGCATCGTCAAGCAGTTCGGCGAGCGCCAGGTGGATATGCGGGTTTCCTCGCTCCCCACCCACCATGGAGAGTCCATGGTGCTACGGGTGCTCGATCGCTCGTCCATCAATCTTTCGTTAGAGAATCTCGGGCTCACCGATCATATCTACGACTACATCACCGACACCATCGAGAAACCCAACGGGATTTTCATCGTGACCGGGCCTACCGGCGCGGGCAAGACCACCACCCTCTACGCAGCCCTGCGGCGGATCAATACCATCGATGCCAAGCTGCTCACGGCCGAAGATCCCGTCGAGTATGACATCGACGGCATCATTCAGATTCCCATCAATGAGGCGATCGGCCTGGATTTTCCGCGTGTGCTGCGTGCCTTCCTGCGGCAGGACCCGGACCGCATCATGATCGGGGAAATGCGCGACAAGGAAACGGCGACCATCGGCATCCAGGCCGCGCTGACCGGGCACTTGGTGCTCTCCACGCTTCACACCAATGATGCCCCCGGAGCGGTCACCCGACTCGTGGACATGGGTTGCGAGCCATTCCTGGTCTCCGCCTCCCTCGAAGGCATTCTCGCCCAGCGACTGGTCCGCACGATTTGCAAGGACTGCAAGACTCCCTACGAGCCGAACGAATCCATTCTCAACCAACTCGGCATCTCCGCCCATGAACTCGGCGACAAGCAGTTTTTCACCGGCTCAGGCTGTGAGGTCTGCGGACAGTCCGGCTACCGCGGCCGCCGGGGCTTGTATGAACTGCTCAATGTCACCGACCCGATCCGTGAGTTGATCACCGCCCGCGCTCCTTCGGTGGTCCTCAAACAGAAGGCCGTCGAGCTGGGAATGAACACGTTGCGGGAAGACGGCCTCCGCAGCATTTACCTCGGGAACACCACCATCGAGGAAGTCCTGAAATACACCTGATCGTCCATCGCCGCAAATCATCTTCCTCCAGACTTAATTTTCCTCTGGATCCACTTCCATCCTTTACAGTTCCTTAGATAAATCGCAAAAACCTCGAAACCTCATGGCCAATTTTCAATACTCCGCACTTGATGCCAAAGGCGAACAGACCACAGGTACTGTCGCTGCTGCTACCGAAGCAGAAGCGATCCAACAACTCCGCGCCAAAGGTCTCTATCCGACACAGATCACGGAAGAGGGCAAAACCAAGGGAAAAGGCAAGGCCGCTCCCGCCAAGTCCAAGGGTAAGGCCGCTTCCAAGTCCGCTGCCTCCAAGGGCAATGTCGGTGGACGCATCAAGCCGAAGAGCCTGATGATTTTCACCCGCCAGCTTGCCACCCTCATCGACTCCGGCCTGCCGCTTCTCCGCAGCTTGACCGTGCTCGAGAAACAAGAGCCCAACCCGGTGCTCAAGGCCACCGTGAGCGCGCTCGCGGAAAATGTCCAGAGTGGTTCCACCTTCTCCGAGTCACTCGCCCAGCACCCGAAGATCTTCAACAAGCTCTACGTCAACATGGTCAAGGCGGGAGAACTCGGCGGTGTTCTTGAAATCGTCCTCAACCGCCTTGCCGAATATCAGGAAAAGGCACAGAAGCTGAAGAACAAGATCGTCTCCGCCATGGTCTACCCGGTGATCGTCATGTTCATCGCCGTCGCCATCCTGGTGTTCCTCATGATTTTCATCGTCCCCAAGTTCAAGGAGATGTTCGCCAATACGGACTCCGAACTGCCGCTCATCTCCAAGATCGTCTTCGGCATGTCCGAGTTCTTCCTCGCCAGGCCGCTCTTCGTGCCCAACGTGGTCTTTGCCTTCATCGCCTTCGGAATCGGCGTCTTCCTCTTCAATATCTGGGGCCGCACCCCAGGTGGGCGGACCATCATCGACAACATGAAGCTGAAAATGCCCATTCTCGGTGACATCCAGCGCAAGAGCGCCGTCTCCCGCTTCTCCCGCACCCTCGGAACCCTGGTAACATCCGGTGTCCCCATCCTCCAGGCACTCAACATCACCCGCGACACTGCCGGAAATGTGGTCATCTCCCACGCCATTGAAAAAGTCCACGAGGCGGTCAAGGAAGGGGAGACCATCGTCACCCCGCTTCAAGCTTCCGGCGTCTTCCCCAACATGGTCATCTCCATGGTGGACGTCGGTGAGGAAACCGGCCAACTCCCGGAAATGCTCCTGAAAGTCGCCGATGTCTATGACGACGAGGTGGACAACGCCGTAACCGCCCTCACCTCGATCCTTGAGCCCATCATGATCGTGATTCTTGCCCTCATTGTCGGCGCGGTTGTATTTGCATTGTTCCTACCATTGATTAAGATGATCTCGACGATGGGCAATCAGTAAACCGCTGATTCCCACTTCATAAACTCAATCATCCCCGGATCATGAAAACAAATGCCCGCCGCGGTTTGGCCGCCTTCACGCTCATCGAGTTGATGGCCGTTATCACCATCATCATCATCCTCGCCGGCCTCGTCGTCGGGGGGATGGGATTTGTCAGCGAACGCCAAGCCAGAGAAAAGGCCAGGGTGCAGATCGCCCTGCTTTCCAAGGCAATCGAGGATTACAAGCTGGACATGGGAAAATACCCCGGCCTCGCCAATGACAGTCCGGCGACGGGATTGATTACGCCTGAACTCTATGACCGCTTGTTTTTTCAGGGCTGGGAGTTTACCAACAATCCTGGGCGCCCTGACACCCCTGCTGACCCAAAAGCGACCAAAATCTATCTTCCCGATCTCGACCCCACCAGCTCAAAGCAGGGCTGGGTGACTCCATCCACTGCTGCCAATCCACCACCAAGCCAAGTGATCCGCGATCCATGGGGCAAACCATACCGCTACCGCAAGGGAGTGAACGCCGTGAACCCCGACTTCGACCTGTGGTCGGAAGGGAAAGATGGGAGAACGCGAACAACCGCATCCGCCGCAGACATGAATCACGCGGACATGAGGGACGACGTCAAGAATTTCTAAATCCAAGACCGGCCTTTACCCTCTCATCCTCAATTTCAGAAGCCTGCCCATCCGGCGGGCTTTTTCCTTTCGCTCCACCGGCCACTCGCCGCGGTCTTCGAGCCGTTTACGGAGGAAGCTGCGGTCGACAGCATCTTTGTCCGGAACGTTTGTTTGGTTTTCCATCGAAGCGCCGGTGAGGCGAAGGGGATTTTCACTCCGAGGTGTTCTCGGAACTCAATGAGTGACTCGGCGTCGGAATAGCTCATTCCACAAGCTTTCGCCATCAGATCGACGGTAAACTCATCCCAGATGCGGACCACGACGTCTGGTTCGATCTCGCCAAGTCCTCATCAGAGGGCGGGCGCGTTTGATCGAGCTCAGGTAGAGTTTCATCATCCGTTCGTCTGCTTGTTCGTGGTTCGTAAACCGATACGCCCCGCTCTTCACTCGAAAAGGACGGGTCCTCAAGCGGGAGGTGGGCTTGTTGATCAAAGCCGCTGCTTTCAAGCATTCACTGCCGGGAGCCGGCGGGCGGCGCTTGCCGACTACCTTGGCTCCTGGGGCTCCAGATTCGACACATTCGTTCATGCAAGACGCAGCAGCCGCATCATCCCACAAGATGGCGGATCTGGCACGCGCTCCAGCCATCCGACCGGACCACGTTCTCGAAATGGTCCAATACCGCTCGTTGCACAGGAAGTGGGGGGCGTGAAGAGTTATCATCATCCGACATCAGCGGAGCGTTTCTCCACTGGGTAGGGGGACTAGGCTGATGCCTGAAAAATTCAATTACTCACCAGACAGTTTTGAAAGTGGTGCGGAAGTAGGGTTACGCCCCATGGTTCCTGTTTAAGATTATGAATAACTTAAGAAGCAACTTGAGAAAGTTGCCATGTCGGAAACAACCTTATCAATACTGTAAAAAACAAGACCCAATGAAAACACTCCCTTCAAATCATTCAGAATTGCAGTCGCACACCGTTCTAGCCAACCGTCCGGTCACTCGCCAGATGGTGTATAAGCGTACGCTGGAGCTGGCATCATTGGCCGGCAGAGCTGCACACCAGATCAAGCAGGTGGATTATGAGCGGGCGAAGCGTGAACTCACCGGCGAGTCGGATTTTGGAAAGCAGCAGGCAATACTGGACTATGGAGAACGTTGCCAATCTTGAA
>CALMKO010000411.1 GCA_937867415.1 uncultured Verrucomicrobiota bacterium
GCACCTAAGGCACCTAAGGCACCTAAGGCACCTAAGGCAGCGAAAGCCCCTAAGGCAGCGAAAGCACCTAAGGCACCTAAGGCAGCAAAAGCCAAAGTCGGCACTCGTTACACTTCCGAGCAGAAAAAGGAAGTCACGGATTTCGTGGCAAGCTACAACCTTGCAAACGGCCGTGGCGGACAAAGCACCGCTGCTGCCAAATTCGGCATTTCACCATTGACGGTGATGACATGGCTCAAGGCATCCGGCGCGCCAAAGGCCCCTAAGAAGGGCTCCAAGAAGCTTGGCAAAAAAGTCAGCAAGACAACCGCTCCCAAGGCACCAGCCGCAGCCAGCGCCAGCGGTGATCTCGCAGGCAAGCTCAAGACGCTTCTTGACCTCAGCCAACAAATCACCAAGTCCGAAGCTGAATTGGCAAGCCTCAAGGCAAAGTTCGCATCGCTCAAAGCGTCGCTCTAATCGAAGCGTATCGATTATTCATCAGGCCGTCTCTCGATCACCGGGAGGCGGTCTTTTTTTGTCTTACCAAAGCAACCCTGTGGTGACCTCGCTCCAGAGCAGGCGGTCCCCGTCAAAAACAAAACACCCGAGGAAGGCGCGCTCATCGATCAGCAAGGGCAGCCAGTATTGATCATCCTCCCACATCCGGTGATACGGAATCTGATCGAGCGGCGTCCACACGGGAACCGCCTCATCCGTCTCCGTGGGAGTTCCGGTGAAGTCATCCGAGCGATAAACGTGGCATAGAATATCCGGACAGTCCGACATGGAAAACCGGAGTTCGCCCAGCTTTCGAGGCGCAGCGGGAGTAATGCACAATTCCTCTTCAGTCTCGCGGATCGCGGCTGCCAGGGCTGTCTCACCCGGATCGATCTTACCACCCGGGCCGTTGATCTTGCCGGCGCCAAGGCCGCGTTTTTTTTCGATCAACAGGACCTGCCCGTCTTTGATGATGAACAGGATCGTGGCAAGCATTTCGCCTTGCCACGTGCTCCAGTCGATGGGGGAGGGCTGCGCCATAGGAATCAGCACTCAAGCATCCGCAGCAGCGTAGGCTTCCACCGAGTCACAGGTGCAGACGAGATTGCGGTCGCCATGGACATTATCTACCCGCCCGACGGAGGGCCAGAATTTATGTTGCCGGAGGTATGGAAGCGGGAAGGCGGCCTGCTCGCGGGAATAGGCGTGGGGCCATTCGTTCGCACAAATCGTCTCGCAGGGATGCGGTGCGTGCTTAAGCGGGTTGTCATTGGCATCCAGCTCTCCGGCAATCACGGCCGAGATCTCGCCATGGATGGAAATCATCGCATCACAGAACCGATCCAGCTCGGACTTGGACTCGGACTCGGTGGGCTCGATCATCAAGGTGCCTCCCACCGGCCAGCTCATCGTCGGAGCGTGAAATCCGTAGTCCATCAACCGCTTGGCCACGTCCTCGACCGTGATCCCGCTCGCGTCGGTTAGAGGACGGACATCGATGATGCATTCGTGGGCGACGAGTCCGTCATTTCCCGTGTAGAGCACCGGGAAATACGGAGCAAGGCGCTTGGCCATGTAGTTTGCGTTCAAAATCGCCACCTCGGTCGCCTCCTGCAAGCCATCCGGGCCCATCATCGCGATATACATCCAGGAGATGGTATTGATCGACGCGCTGCCCCACGGTGCCGAGCACACGGCACCCGCCGGATTTCCCAACTCGGCATGACCCGGCAGGAACGGCAGTAACTGCTTGGCCACACCGATGGGGCCCACGCCCGGGCCACCGCCGCCATGCGGAATGCAGAAGGTTTTGTGAAGATTCAGGTGGCACACATCCGCGCCGATCAAGCCGGGCGAGGTCAGCCCGACCTGCGCATTCATATTCGCTCCGTCCATATAGACTTGGCCGCCCGCGTCGTGGATGATTTCACAAATCGAGCGGATGGTCGCCTCGAACACCCCGTGGGTCGATGGATAGGTCACCATCAAGGCTGCTAGATTCCCGCGGTGCTCTTCGGTGCGGGCAACGAGATCGGCAACGTCGATGTTGCCGTCATCATCGCATTTCACGCCCACGACTTTCATTCCCACCATCACCGCCGAGGCCGGGTTGGTCCCGTGAGCGGATACCGGGATAAGGCAGATGTTGCGGTGGCCGTCACCTCTTGAGAGATGGTAGCGGCGGATGGCTAACAGACCTGCGTATTCTCCTTGGGAGCCGGCATTGGGTTGCAGTGAGACGCCCGCGAATCCGGTGACTTCCGCCAGCCATCCTTCCAGCATTCCGAGCATCTCCCGATATCCCTGGCTTTGCGCGGCAGGCACAAACGGATGGATCGAGGAAACTTCCGGCCAGCTCAGCGGCATCATTTCCGAAGTCGCATTGAGCTTCATCGTGCAGGAGCCGAGGGCGATCATCGACTCGTTCAGCGCGAGATCCTTGGACTCGAGGCGCTTGATGTAGCGCAGCATCTCCGTCTCCGAGTGATAGCTGTTGAAAACTTTTTGCGGCAGGAGCGGCGTGATGCGGCCGAGCGATTCCGGCCAGGCGACGGCATCCGAAGCCATTTCCACCCCACCCTCCACCCCGCAGGCGCGGGCGATGACACCGGCATCCGCAAGCGTCGAGGTCTCATCAAAAGAAACTCCCACGTGATCATGGTCTAAGGGCCGGAGATTGATCCCTGCCGCCCGAGCCGAGGCGAGGACATCCTCCGCCTTACCCGGCACCTTGATCACCAGCGTGTCGAAAAACGCACCTTCCTCCACGGCGACTCCCGCCCGGGTGAGCGTGGCTTTGAGTGCGGCAGCGAGACGGTGGGCGTGGCGGGCGATGTGCTTCAAGCCCTCCGGCCCGTGGTAAACGGCATACATGGAAGCCATCACGGCGAGCAGGACCTGCGCGGTGCAGATGTTAGACGTGGCCTTGTCCCTGCGGATGTGTTGCTCCCGGGTTTGCAAGGAAAGCCGGTAGCCCGGCTTGCCGCGTGAATCAAGCGACACGCCGATGAGCCGGCCGGGCATCTTCCGCTTCAAGGAATCCACGCATGCCATGAATCCCGCATGGGGTCCGCCGAAGCCGAAAGGCACGCCAAAGCGCTGCGAGGAGCCCACGCAGATGTCCGCCCCGAAATCACCCGGCGCTTTCAAGACGGTCAGGGCCAGCAAGTCCGCTGCGACGATGTTGGTGATGCCCGCCTGCTTGTTCGCCGCGAAAAACTCGGCAAAATCATCGATCCGCCCACGGGTGTCCGGGTATTGCACGATCACGGCGAAGGTCCCTTCAGTCGCTTGCCAGGTGCGCCAATCACCGATGATCACTTCGATTCCAAGCGGCTCGGCGCGGGTGACCACCACGTCGATGGTCTGTGGGTGACAGCGGTCTGAGATGAAAATCGCCTTGCCCTTCGGCTTGCCGGCAAGCGCCAGACTCATGGCCTCCGCCGCCGCCGTGCCCTCGTCGAGCAACGAGGCGTTCGACACATCCAAGCCCGTTAGATCGGTGATCAGTGTTTGGAAATTCAGCAAAGCCTCCAGACGGCCCTGCGCGATTTCCGCCTGATAGGGCGTGTAGGCGGTGTACCAACCCGGGTTCTCCAGAATATTCCTCAAAATCACCCCCGGGGTGTGCGTGCCGGAGTATCCCTGACCGATGAAGGACTTGAGCACCTGGTTTTTCCCCATGATCGACTTGAGCCACGCCAAGGCATCCTGTTCCGAGCGGGCGGCTGGCAGACTGAGCGCGCCTTGCATGCGGATGCCCGCAGGCACCGCAGCGTCGATGAGGGCTCCCAGCGATGAATGCCCCGTCTCGCGGAGCATTTCATGGCGATCAGAATCCATGGGGCCTAGGTGACGACTGCGGAAATCAAGACGAGCGGACATTGAGCTACGGGTGAGAGGTGGTTGGGTGTCGGAACTGACAGCCCCTTCCTTAAATGAAAATCCCATCCGCGCAACCCCAGTCCACTGCCTTTTGTGCCTTTCGCCCGCGGTCAGCGTCTCGACCTCGGAAAAAGCACCTCAACCTCCTGGAGGATTTTCTCGCGCAACTCGTGACGGGCATCCTCGATTTTCCTCCAAAGCATCGGCACGAAAAAATCCGTAAAGCCATGCTCGGCCAGCCAGGTGGACAGCGTGGCAAGGTCATTCTCATCACCCAACCACTCGGGAAGCGCCGCTAGCTTTTTGTCCACCGGACATGTCCCGTGAGGCAGCGTCGCCAGTGCGCCAAGATACGCTTTCAGCGCCTTCCGGGCATCGTGAAAATCCTCCTCACCCTGGTGGTGAAGGCGGCGGCATCTTTTGGCAACCTGCTTTTGGAGGCGCTTGAGGCCTCGTGCCAGGCGCGCGGGATGCTCATCCACGGCTAGCGCTTCGAGATTCGCCCGAGCGGCCGCGACCCGCTCCAGACACCAATCAACCGTCTCCTTCGGGGGCTTTCTCGCCGCGGAGTGGGTCTGCTGCACCAGCAATTCCCGAATGGCCGCCGCTGCGGAGGCGTCATCCGCCCATGCCACCTTTTCCCAAGTGCTCAGCCGCGAAACCGCATCCCGTGGCTCTGAAAGCAGCCGCCCGATCGTCTGGATCTCCTTTGCCGAGCTCTTCCCTAATCGGAACAGGCAGAACCCTCCTCGCAGCACCTTTCCCAGCTTGCGGATCGCATGCACCTCCTCCGCAATACGCCCCTTGGAATCCAGCAACTCATGCAAGCGCCTTACCATCAACTCACAGCTCGCGTGGACTTGTTCGCAGGCGGCCCGGGCATGATCAGCATCAAATGATTTCATCGAGGGACGAGTCAGCACCATCTCCCGGCGCTTGTCAGTGAAGAACGTGTGACGATTTCAAAGTTGCCGCTGTTTTCGTTCCACCCACTCACAGCGATCCATTCCGTCAAATCCGGGGAATTTATTTGACTTTTTAGGTGGTTTTTTGAATTTAAGGGAAAGTTAGATAACCGCAAAGAAGAACGTGGACACCGATTTACTTCATACCGAAAAGATCCTCGCGGATCGCAAGACATTTTATCTCGACCTCAAGCAGAACGTCCGCGGGATGGTCGTGAAGATCACCGAAGACGTCGGGGGAAATCGTGACACCATCATGGTCCCTGCCGAGATTCTGGGAGATTTCATCGCCGCGCTCAGCGACATCAAGGCCACCGCGGACGAGCAAGGGTGATTGGCGGGCATGATGCGCGCGCTTTTGCCTTGCTGAGCCGCGCGAACTTGAGGACTCTGCACCGTTCACCTTCTCATGGCTTCCCATCCTTCCGTCAATGTCGCACGACTCACTTACCTGCTGGTCTGCGAGGCCGCCGGCGTGGCGATCGCCCTGAGCACCAAGGGCACGCTCGATATCTCGATCGGCACGGGAATGCTCTGCGGTCTCGCTGTGGCCGCGTTTTTCATTTGGATCGAGGTTCTCATGAAGGGCTTCACCCTCCGGGGATTCTCGACCGCCAGTTTCGGCCTCGGAGTCGGCCTGTTCTGCGCGTGGCTCCTCACCCGGGTGGAAATTTCCACGCTCCTTGAATTGGCATTCCGAGATCGCCTCCAGGATGAAATGGGCGTCTCTGGCATCCAGGTGGATGTGTTGGTGAACGCCTTGAGGCTGGCCATCGACGTCACGCTGTTTGCCAGTCTTGGCTTCCTCGGTGCGGTGCTCGCCCTGCGCAGCAACCGGGACGATTTCGCATTCATCATTCCGTATGTCCGCTTCCGGCAGGATGCGTCGTCCGGCCAACCTATCGTGGTCGATGCCGAGGCGGTCATGGACGGCCGGATGCTTGGGATTTTCCGGTCGGGATTCCTCCACGGGCGCATCATCGTGCCACGCTTTGTCTTGGATGCCTTGCAAAGCCTGGCGAACTCCGGGGCGAATGGTGAAAAACAACGGGCCCAACGCGGCTTGGACCACCTCGAAAAAATGCAAGCCGCCGCCGATGTCCAGATTTCCATTCACGACAGCTCGATGACGCTGGATGCCGAGCCGATGACCGCCCGCCTCATCGAGACGGCTCGCTTGCTCGGTGCCCGCTTGATGACCGTGGATGAAAATCTTGCGAAAATCGCCAAGATCCAAGGTCTGGACATTCTTCACATCCAGGATCTAGCGGATGCCCTGAAGCCCTTGATCGCCGTCGGCGAGCGCGCCCGCATCGCCTTGGTGAGAACGGGAAAAGAGGAGCATCAAGCGGTAGGCTACCTGCCGGATGGAACCATGCTGGTGGTCAATCACGCAGTGGCAAAAATCGGCACCACGGTGGACGTCACCGTGGTGAGCAGTCTCCAGACGGCAAGCGGGATGATGATTTTCGGCGAGCTTTACAAAGCAAGGTGAGCGGAATCATAGAAAAAAACCTCGGCGGCAGGATCACGCAGTCCATCCACAAAGCGCAACCACTCAACGCGCTCGTCCGCCGTCACGGCGGTGGGCTGCCCGGCTGCGGTGGCATTGGCGACGAGAAACTTCACCGGCACCTCAGGCCCCGCGCTGGACCGCACCTTTTGATGGATTGCAAGCATCCGCGCGGGTGAGAGCGACCATCCTTCCCCCAGCAAGACCACTCCGGCCGGCGCGGCGGCAAGCGCTTGCATCGCCTCATCCTCGGCTCCCGGATCCAGCACCGCCACCGCCTTCCACGCCGCCGGATGGACCCGTAGTTTTTGCAGCATGAAGGGCCTCAGGCCCTGCTCGCTCATGCCGCTGCCACCGACATCCAGCACCAAGACCCCGTCCAAAGGCTTGTCATCCAGTTCCACCCGGTCCACCCCACTGATTTCCCGCCATAGAGCACGATGGTGGCGCCCTTGGAAATCCAGATTCGCCAAGGCCCGGCGACCGGCATCGTGACTGAGTAAAAACAAAACCACCCGCGGCAGGAGCCCCCACACGGATGTGGCTGCTAACAGAAAAAGCCACCACTCCGCCGGCCCCGGGCCCAGGCCGGCCCCGCGGCCAGGCATCCACCGCGAGCTCTCGATGACCCCGGCGCTTGGCACCGCCCCCGGCCACCACACCGCCCACGGAGTGGAAAGAAACCGCACCACTTGCTCCAGCAAGGCATGCATCGCCAAGTCCGTGGTGGTCTCCCAGAAAAACCCCACATGCCTGACCAGGACCAAGCCCGCCAAACCGCCCAAAATTCCCAGATTGAAAGCGATGCCCGCCGCCTGCGCCATCCCGGCGAGCCTCCACAGAACCGCCGCACGGGCGGTTCTGCCGCTTTCCATCAAGCGCCCCCACCAAGCATCGTCATCGCCACCCGCCACGCGCCGGGCCAACTTTCCGGCGAGCGCCTGGACCGCGCTGAAGCCCTCCCCCGTGCGCCCCCGCAGCCACCATGCCACCAACCCGGATCCCAACACCAGCCATTGCCCTCCGATGAGGATCAGCAGAAAAAGCGTCACATGGATTCCGCCACGGTCGCGATCCAGCAGGCCAAGCACTGCGGAAATCCCCGCAAGCAGCATCACCAGACACAGCCCGCCGCTCACCAGCGCCAAGGCAGCGGTCCACTTTTTCCCCGCCGTAGCACCACCCACCTCATCCAACCAAATCCGCAAGCCCACCCGCCGCGCCGCCGCTGCGGGTTGCCCGGCCGTTGCCGCTGCCACCGCAAGTTTCACCCGCTGCGACACCGGCCCGGCAGAGCTGCTGAGCTGTTCGAAATCCACCAAACTCTCCAAGGTCCACTTTACGGGGTGCTTCGCCATGGATCGCGGATTTGAGGCTAGCTTTTCTTGGCAATTTGTTTGCGGAAAAGCGGGATCAACTCCGCATCCATCCATGCAAATGCCGCGTCCAAGCCGCCCGCTAGGTAAAGCTTGCCGATTGATGCCTCCACGCGCGTCGGATTTCCGAACGCGCTGAGAAAATCGTTCGAGGTCAAGCGCGTGAACCACTCCCCATCCATCGCATTGCGCTCACGCAGCACGTATTGGCGGGCAAACAAGGCGAGCACCGCATCGCCAACCCAGGCTGCTTCTCGTTCTTGGCGGAGTTCTTCATCTTTTCGGCTCACGCGCCAAGAATGCACCAACCTCGTGCCGCGTAAAATACAATTTGGCAGCCCGCATCAGCGAGGCTCATATTTCACCACGCGCCGCGCCGTCATCGACATCCATCAGACGCCAGAGGGAAGAAAAACGCGACCAGCCGATTGAGCCTTCTCGCTTCATGGCTGGCCGCCTGGGCGGAAAGCGCGTGCTGGCTGGTGGCCTCCGCCATGGTGAATTCCATTCCCGCTTTGGCGTCTGCGGCAATGAGTTCCATTCACCTGCTCACTTGAGCCAAACGGACTTGAGGTAGGGCTCGTCGGTGAAATCGACCGGCATGGGGGAGTGGCGTGCTTGCCGCGGGGGGCGGGTGGCGTTGCGCAGTTGCTTCTGGAAATCATTGAGCCCGAGGTTGCGGCAGTTGGTGGAGCAGAGCAGCCAGCCGTCTGGCTCGAGGATGTCGCTTGCCAGCGCTGCAAGCTCGCCGAAGTCTTTCTCGACGCGGAACACCCTGCCTTTCTCATCGCGCGAGAATGTCGGTGGGTCTAACACAATGCCATGGAAGGTGCGACCTTGCTTTGCAAAGCGGCGCAACCAGTGAAAGGTGTCTCCTTTGCAGAAATGATGCGCTGCGGGATCGAGCGAGTTGTGGGTGAAGTTCCGCTTCGCCCAGTCAAGGTAGGGTTGTGAAAGGTCGAGCGTGGTCGTCTCGGCACCTGCCATGGCAGCCGCTACCGAGAAGGCACCGGTGTAGGCGAAGGTGTTGAGCAGGCGCTTGCCGGGACCCATCAGCCGGCGGACTTCGGCGCGGTTGTCTCGCTGGTCGAGGAAGATCCCCTGCGAGTATCCGGACTGGAATGAGATCTCGGAATGCACTCCATTTTCCCGAATCAGAAACGGCTCTAGGCACTCGGCACCCGCCAGATGGCGCGGGGATTCTTTCTGATGTTGATCCAGTCGTTTCCAATAGCAGGTGACTCCCATGTCACGCACCCAGGCGCGCACGGTGGGTGGGAGTTGATCGCCAGGCGTTGAAATCAACCATCGTCCGGCGAAGGTTTCCAGAATCAAGCCCGGCAAGCCATCGCCACTGCCATCGATAAGGCGCACGGCATCGGTCTGTGAATCGAGTAGAGTGGCGCGCTTCGCCACGGCGTTTTGTAAAAGTGAGAGCATCAGGTGAAAAAAGCTACAAACCGGATCCGCTGCCGACCAGATCGGATTTCGCCGGCCATTGGGTCGGAAATATCACGAAAATTCGATGGTCAACTGGAGCGGTTCTTGCTCCCTCGGGTGACATGAAGCAGATGATCTTGCGGCTTGGTGTGATCATTCTCGGACTCGGAGCGGCTGCTGCGCAAGAAGCGCCATTGCCCGTAGCGGGAGTCACCGCCATCGCCTTTTCACCCGAGGGAGGCGGGCAGGCGCTGGTGTCAGATCCCGCCAACCTTGGGCAAGTCGTCGCGGCCGCGGTCGAGGATGGTGCGGTTGTGGCCGGTGAGGAGGGCGGGGGATTCGACTGGCAGGTGACCCGGGACGTCCCATTCGGGAAAGGCCGCCTCAAAATCGATCTGGATCGCACCCGAATCGCGAGTGACGTGGCGATGGTCATGAACGTGCGTGTTTCGCATCAATCCAAACTCGCCGTGCAGCTGTATGATCGAAACGGCGAGGCATTGGTGCTTGATTTGTTCGGTGAACTCAAGGCTAACGCCGAGCGTGCGGCGACGGATACATTCATCATTCCTCTCACGCAGTATCCGGAGGCCACGAACCTGGTGGTGAGGCGCTTGTCGGGCACCTTAAGGATTTCTGAAATCCTGCTAACCCCGGTGATTTCCGCCGTGAGCAAGGCGCCGGAGCCGGATGAAGATCTCGCAAGGATGCTCGGCACCCGCCTGAACGAGTTCCGGCGCCTCACCCAGCGTGAACCACTCCCGCAGGAGCTTGTTCTTAGGAGAATCCCCAGCCTGGCGGAGATCAATGAAATCGGAGCCGCCGCGCTCGCAAATGCCGGTTATCCTCGATACGTGCCATCGGGCGAGAACCTCGGTGCCCATGGATTTTCCCCCGTTTCCGGCACCACTTATGATTTTGCAGTTTTGGCGAACCGACTGCTGTCCATGGAGGCGAACCGTCCTGTTTTTGATTTCTTCTTTACCAGCAGCAATGGCGTTCATTGGTTTTTCCCTGGAAATGATGCCGATGCTTCGGAGAGCCGCTCGGGCAGCGCCGAGTTTGGAATGTGCAGCATCAAAATGAAGGAAAGTGACAAAGAAAAATTCCGCGCGGCAAAAGGTTACCCGATTCTTGAGTTCCCCATCGCGCGGAGCGCCCTCGAGATCCTGGTTCACGCGGAAAATCCCATCACTTCGCTCACCGCTGCGCAGCTTGCAGCCGCCTTTGGGGAAGAAAACCAAGCGGTCACGTGGGCGGATCTCGGGCTGGCGCAGGGCGTTCTGGCCGATCAAGAGCTCAAAGTCATCGGCGGAAATCCAAGCTGGGGCACGGGGCGCATGCTTCAGGAAATCGCCCTCCACGGGAAACCGTGGCGCAGCGATATCGATGCCAAATACGATGTGGTCTATCCAAGCGGCGTGGAATCCATGGTGGCGAGGTCCCTCAACGGGATCGGCTATGCGGCCCAAGCCACACGGGTCCATCCGGTCAAAGCGCTCGCTATCCAGGCCAGCGACGGCGGCCCCGCGGCCCTGCCGACGGAAGAGGCCATCTACTCGGGAAGATACCCGCTTCAGCGCAAGCTTTATGCAGTCGTCCGTGCGCCGGATCTTTCCAAGGCATCTCCCGCTGTTAGGGAAATCATCAACCTCATCCTCTCCGATCAGGGCCAGACTCTTCTGGCAAGGACCAGAAACCTGCCGCTTGCCGCGGATGAGGTGGTGAAGCTGCGCGCGGAGCTGGGTCTTCCATAAATGCCCTGCGGTGTAAATCCCGCATCGACGTGGTTGCCAAGCCGTGGATTTTTCCTAAGCTGGGACTCGAAATGAGCTCCATCGAAGAATCTCTCACCGCCGCAGTCGCCCATGGCAAGCTGCTCGAATCCGCGAAAGCCAACATCCTCGCCCTGCTCGGCGGCACCACCAGCACCATCGCACCACTTGCCGTTCAAGAACTGGTGGATACCGGTGCCTGGGAGGAGCTCAATGATCGCTTCTTCAAAACGCTCGCCTTCGGGACCGGCGGCTTGCGCGGACGGACCATCGGACGGGTGATCACCGTCGCCGAACAAGGGCTCGGCGGGCCTAACGGCCGCCCGGAACACCCCTGCACCGGCACGGCGACCATGAATTTCTACAACCTCAGCCGCGCGGTCCGTGGCCTCATCGCCTACACCAAGGAGTTCGCCGGCCCGGCGCGCCGGCCGGTGCTGGTCTTTGCGCACGACACCCGCCACTTCTCGCGGGATTTCGCCGAGTTCTGTGCGAAAACCTGCGCCAACCTCGGCTGCGATGCCTACCTGTTCGAAGGTGCGCGCTCCACACCGCAGCTCTCCTTCGCCGTCCGGGAGCTACGCGCGGATGCCGGGGTGGTCCTCACAGCAAGCCACAATCCCGCCCACGACAACGGCTTCAAGGCCTATTTCAACGACGGCGCCCAGATCGTGGATGCCCATGCGGACGGCATCATTAAGGAGGTCAACGCGATCACCAGCGAGTTCTACGAAATCCTGCCCGAAGCCGAACGTGGAAAAATCACCATTCTCGGCGCGGAGATGGACGCCCTTTACATCACCCGGCTCAAGACTCTGCTGCTCAAGCCCGCTTTGTTAGAGGGCGCCTCCACCCGGATTGTCTTTACCAACCTGCACGGCACCGGTGGCCACATCAATGTTCCCATGCTCCGCGACTTCGGGTTCGACGTTCTCACCGTCCCCGAGCAAGACATTCAGGATGGCCGGTTCCCCACCGTGGAATCACCCAACCCGGAAAACGGCCCCGCGCTCAAAATGGCCATCGATCTCGCCGAACAATCCGGCGCGGAAATCGTCATCGGCACCGACCCTGACGCCGACCGCATGGGCGTGGCGGTGCGGGACCATCATGGCAAGATGGTCTTGCTCACCGGCAATCAAATCGGCTCGCTGATGGCATGGTACCGCCTCAAGACCTGCTTTGAGTCAGGCTGGCTCACCCATGCGAACCGCAACCGCGCCGTGCTGGTGAAAACCTTCGTCACCACGGAACTCCAGCACGCCATCGCCGATGGCTTCGGCGTGGGCATCGTCGATACTCTCACCGGTTTCAAATACATCGCCGGGAAACTGAGGAAATACGAGAATGCGATCCCTGCTGATAAACGGGGCGACTACCGCTCGCTCACTGAAGCGCAGACCCGCGCGCTGCGTTTGGAATACTCGCGCTTCTTTGTCTTCGGTGGTGAGGAAAGTTATGGATACCTCGGCTCTGATGCCGTCCGCGACAAGGACGCGAATGGTGCCGCACTCATGTTCGCGGAAGTCGCCGCTTATGCGAAATCCGTCGGCAAGACCCTGCCGGAATTGATGGACGACATCTATACCGAGTATGGATACTATCTGGAGATCGGAAAATCCCTGGTGATGGAAGGAGCGGACGGCGCAGCGAAGATCGCCTCGCTTGCCAACTCCTATGCCGAGAACCCGCCCACCGAAGTCGATGGCTCGGCCGTGCTCCGCGTCAGGGACTTCGCCAAGCAGGATTTGTTCGACCAGGAGGGAGATCTGTTGCCCAAGGAAAAGATGCTTTTCGTCGATCTGGAAGACGGACGTTCATTTGCTGTTAGGCCATCCGGGACGGAGCCGAAAATCAAGTATTACCTGTTTGGCAAGCATCTCCCGGGTGGTGATCTCGCGGCTGCCAAATCCAGCGTTCAAGCCGGCCTCGCCGGCCTCTGGTCCTGGATTGAAGCCGATGCGAAAAACCGTTAGGCCTTGCAGATGCTGGGAACTGCAAGCCTCACCTCATGAAAGAACTCATCGAAGAACTCGAACGCTGGGGCGCGGATGTGATCTTCGGTCGCGCCAAGGGCTTGCGGGCGGCCTTGATGCGCTTTTTCATGCTCGCCCTCTCCGGGCTCTTCCGGATACTCGTGCAGATCCGGCTGTGGCGCTACCGCCGCGGCTGGAAACCCCAAGCACACCTTGGCACCCAGGTGGTGGCGATCGGGAACATCACCGTCGGCGGCACCGGCAAGACGCCGGTGGTCGAGCTGTTAGCACGCTCGCTGCGTGACCGTGGCAGGAACGTGGCGATTCTTTCCCGCGGCTATAAAAGCAAAAAACTCGACCGCCCGCAGAAGTGGACGGATCGCAAGGGAAATCCCGTCCCCGGCGAGACCATGCCCAAGGTGGTGTCCACCGGAAGTGCCGTGCTGCTGGATTCCAAATACGCGGGAGATGAACCTTTCATGCTGGCAAAGAACTTGGACGGAGTGGCTGTCGTCGTAGATAAGAACCGCGTCAAGGGCGGGCTCTTCGCCGTAGGGCAGCTCGGTGCGGATACTCTGCTGCTGGATGATGGGATGCAGTATCTCGACCTTGCCCACTCGCTGGACATCGTCCTGATTGATTCGGGATCGCCCTTCGGCACGGAGGCACTGCTCCCCCGCGGGACCTTGCGTGAGCCACCCCGGAACCTTCGCCGCGCAAGTTATATTCTCATCACCAAGTGTGACGGGCGCTCGAACGAAGCACTCATCACACGGATCAGAAAGTATAACAAAACCGCCGACATTGTCGAATGCACCCACGGCCCGATTTATTTGGAAAATGTATTCACCCGTGAACGACAGTCGTTAGACTTCCTGACTGACAAGTGGGTCGGTGCCATCAGCGCCATCGCGGTGCCGGAAGCTTTCGAAGGGGCGTTGGAGAAACTTGGCGCACGAGTCGAGATCCGGCGGCGTTTTTCCGACCATTACCGATTTTCCCGGAAAGAAGTGGAATCCTTCATGCAGCGCTGCGTGGAGCGCGACATGGAGCTCATCGTCACCACCGAGAAGGACGCCGTGCGATTTCCCACACCCGCCTCGATCGATGTTCCGGTGTATTTTTTAAGGATCGAAGTGGAGATCCTCAAAGGTCAGGAGATTTGGGATCGGCTGATCGACCGGATTTGCAGTCCACCGCCGGTTTTCGAGTCGATTTTGCGGACCCGCGACGCCTACCGACCCTAACACCAAACTCGGCTTGGCGGCTGGGAAAATGATTGGCCAAGTAATGGTATCTAGAGTAACCGTTGCCCATCGACGATGAAAATTTTCCTCTCCCTCATGATGTTCGGGCTGCTGGTTGCTTGTGAGAAACCTGCGGAAACGACGAAGCCGGCTGCCGACGAGGGCGCGAATCTGCGCACCACCCGCGCCAAGCGCCCATCACGCGCGGAGTCACCCAGCCCGAAGAAGGAGTTACAGGATGCCATCGCCGCAGCCCTCGAAGCCGAGCCCTTGGAGGCCCGCGAGCAGATGCTCGCGGAAATCGTAAGAGCGGAGTTCGAATCCAACCCGGAAGTTGCAAACGAGGCGCTCGCCCACCTGACTCCCGGGGGCGAGGAGCGCGCCAAGACCCTGCGCTTTATCGCCAGCCTGCTCGTTCAAAAAAACAAGGACGAGGCGTTCGCCTGGGCGGACACCCTCACCGCCCCGGATGATCTGGCCGTGGCCAAGGAGGAAATCATGGCCGTGCTCGGAGCCATCGATCCACTCGGAACCGCCAAAATGGTGCTGGAACCCCGGACGGGCAATCAGGCGCTCAACGAAACGGAAATCTCAGCGCTCCAAAACTGGGTGGGCTCTGCCCCGGCCGAGGCTGCCGCCTGGGTCCAAAAACTCCCCCCGGGCGAGGCTCAGAAAATCGGCGTCAAAACGCTGCTCTCCCAATGGGTGCAAATGGACTCAAAGGCCGCCTTCACCTGGACCGCCGCCATCAGCCACCCAACGGCGCGAAAACAAGCCACCCTCGCCATGGCGGAATCCCTCGTGGAAACCCCGGAGCCGATCCGCAATTTCCTCCTCGACGGTGCTGACCCCACCATCCGCGCGGAGGTGGAGCCGCTCATTCAGAATCTCACCCAAGAGCTTGAGCCTCAGGAGCCAGCAACGCCCGAGCCCGCAACGCCCGAG
>CALMKO010000412.1 GCA_937867415.1 uncultured Verrucomicrobiota bacterium
CGTGCCATGCCCCAACCCTACCCCACCCCCCAACACAGGCACAAGTGAATTCTGATTATTTTTGTCTCTCGTAATTTGATTTCTGGCTCTTGTAATTTGCGCCTCAACCGTATTCAAGGAACGTAGGAGTCTCGCCCACATCTTCCTCTTCATTTCAGCGTTTCAGCTTTCAGAATTTCAGCTTTTACCACGCTTCTTCCTCTTCCCAAACCCCCGCCCCACCAGCCTCTTTTCTGCTAGCTGCTTTCCCTCTTTTCATCTTCCGATGTCCGACTGCCCGGGCTTGCCTTGCATGTGCACAGCCTGATAGCGTTTCAGCGTCATGGAAGAACAGGTAAACAAACTCCTTCCCCTCGCGACCAAAATCGCCCGGGAGTTCTCCAACATCCCTGGCCTGCTCCATACGGAAATCGAGCTGGCTGCCCAAGAAGCTCTCGCCCATGCGGCCCGGCTTTTCGATCCTGCCAAAGGTGACTTCACCGCCTACGCCGCCCGTGCCATGCGCAATGCCTTGCGCGATCTCTACGACCGCCAGGTCCGCCATCATCAGCACCACGTTTACGAGCTCGATCTGGCGATTACCCAGTCCGCCACCACTCCGGAAGCCCGCATCCAGCAGGTTCCAGCCCGCGAGAGGCCGCTTGCAGATCACGCCGCCGCTCTCGAATCCGCCAAACGCCTCGAATTGGCGATGAGCCACCTCTCACCACGCCTCCGTCAAGTCGCCGAAAGCATCCGCGACGGCAAAAGTCACCGCGAAATCGGCACTTCCCTCGGCATTTCCAAGCAAGCAGCCCATAAACTCGCCGGAGCCGCCATCACCACGCTCCGCGAAAAACTCGAGGCCATGGGCTTCCAAGGTCTAGACACCCTCGGCCTCTTGAAAAGTGGCTGCGGCGTCTCGCCGCAGGCCGTTGCGGAGGCGTTTTGCCTCCAGCCTAATCCTCCACAGGTTGACGATTTTCCCCCTCAGCCGTAATCCCTCATTAGAACCTTCCATGCCCGCCACCGTCCACCTCCAAGTCCGCAGTTCCGACGGCAACTCCAAATCCTTCGCCCTCACTGAACACGACACCTTCCTGCTCGGACGGATGACAGATTGCCACCTCTGCGTTCCGGGTGATCCGCAGGTCTCCCGCCACCACTTCCTGCTAGAAGCCTGCCCGCCCTTGGCCTCGCTGCGCGACCTTGGCAGTATGAACGGCACCCACATCAACGGGAAAAAATGCGGCGGACGCGAAAAAGGCGAAACCCCGGAACAAGGCGCGCTCCGCCAATACCCGAGCATCAATCTGAAACACGGCGACCGCATCACCGTCGGCCAATCCACCATCGAAGTGCGCGTGGAAACCTCGCCGGACGCCGACGCCGTTCCCGCCGCCCTACCGGAGGGAGGCCTCTCCGGCCTCTCGCCCGAAGCCATGCGCCAACTCATTTTCGGCAGTCCGGAAAAAGCCATCTTCACCCTCGCCGATTACGCCGTACAGCGCGAACTCGGCCGCGGCGGCTGCGGGGCCGTCTATCTGGCCACCCCGAAATCCGGCGGCGATCCGGTGGCCGTGAAACTCATGCTCTCCCGCGCCCAGGCGGAACCCCGCGCCATCGAGCACTTTAAACGCGAAATGCAGGTCATCGCCGGACTCAAGCATCCCAACATCGTCCGCTTCCTCGATAGCGGCTCCGACCAAGGCACCTTCTTCTTTGTCATGGAATACTGCGACGGCGGCTCGCTCGCCGATGTCGCCCAGTCCCGTGGCGGCACCATCCCGCCCGACGTGCTGATGCCGTGGGCGCTCCAAGCACTCGAAGGTCTCGCCGCCGCCCACAAGGAAGGATTCGTCCACCGCGACATCAAACCGCACAACATCCTCATCCACCGCAACCGCGCCAAGATCTCCGACTTCGGCCTCGCCAAAAATTTCCAGAAAGCCGGCCTCAGCGGCATGAGCATGACCGGCAACTACGCCGGCACGCCCGTCTTCATGCCGCCGGAACAAATCACCAACTTCAAATACGTCAAACCCGTCTCCGACGTCTGGAGCTTCGCCGCCTCCCTCTACCAACTCCTCACAGGGAAATTCCCCTACCGCTTCGATCCCAAGCGCGATCCCATCGACATCATCCTCAACGAAAACCCCGTATCCATCCGCGACCGCATGCCCGGACTGGAGAAAAACCTCGCCGCCGTCATCGACAAAGCCCTCGTCCGCAATCCCAAAGACCGCTTCCCCGATGCCGGGAAACTGCTAGCATCACTTTCCAAATGACTGGCAAACCCACCAATCACACCTAACTCCCGATGAACTCTAAAGCCACTGTCTACCTCGAAACCACCATCCCGAGTTTCCTGACTGCCAGACCCTCGAACGACCTGATTCTTGCAGGACAACAGCAGCTCACCCTCCGCTGGTGGAATTCCCGGAAGCGCCATTACTCCGTTTTCATTTCGGAGTTGGTCATCGAAGAAGCGGGAAGAGGCGACTCCCAAGCGGCCCGAAAACGCATCGATGTGATCAAAAGCCTGCCCATCCTCGAAATCGACGACGAGACCATCAAGCTGGGTGCCAAAATCCTCAAGAGCGGCATCATCCCTCAAAAGGCCGCAGCCGATGCCGGTCACGTCGCCGTTGCCGCGAGGCACGGAATCGACTATCTTCTGACGTGGAACTGCAAACACATTGCAAACGCGGAGATCATCCGGCGGCTGGATCAAGTGATCCGGGACCAAGGATACCTCGCACCAACCATCTGCACACCCACCGAACTTTTTGGAAGCCAAGACCATGAATAACAATCCACTCGTCACCGAAATCCGCAAAAAGCGGGCCGAAATCCTCGACTCCTATCAAGGCGACTATCACGCCATGATGACTGCCATGAAACAAAACCAATGGGAAAGCGGCCACGAGGTTGTGAACCTCGCCCGCAAGAATCAGCTACCCGCGACTCCCGCAAAACCCACCCGCCGCAAGACCGCCAAACTCCCGGTAAAATGATCATAAGGAGCCACGACACTCCTGTCGTGTCGCCAATGAAAAGCGAAAGAACCCTGCGCCAAGTTCCCCACTTTCTCCCCCCATTGGCCCGGCGGACAAGAGTGTCCACCCTCTAGTTGACGATTTCCCGTCTCAACCGTAATCCACTAAAAGACTCATTATCTTCCGACCTTCGACTTTGAGACCTTCAGACCTTCGACTCTTCAATCTCAGTGTTTCAGCTTTCAGAATTTCAGCTTTTACCCCACATCGCCATGGCATCTAAACCACGCAAGCCCAGCCCGAAACCATCGGAAGAGCCTCGCATCTCCCGAGGTCGCACCCGGCCCGAGGCGATTTTCCCGGTGGCACCACCGGCCTCGGCGTTACCAGAGACCTACGCCGCCACGCTTCAGGAGATCAAGACCCACCTCCGCAACGCCCGCATCCGGCCATTCTCGCGGCCAATCCCATTGTCATCGAAGCGTATTGGCACACCGGGAAAATCATTCTCGCCCGCCAGCAGGAAGCCGCTTGGGGAGCCAAAGTCATCGACCGCCTTGCCGCCGACCTTCAGGAAGCCTTCCCTGACATGAGTGGGCTGTCCTCGCGCAACCTTCTTTCCATGAAGCTCTTTCCCAAGGCATTCCCGGACGGCGCAATTGCGAAACAACCTGTTTCGCAATTGCCCTGGGGTCACGTTCTTCCGAAGAAAGAACAGGCTCGTCGCCGAGTATGCCCTGCGCGGCTTGGACCAATCCATCGCCGTCGCCGCCTGGCAGACCCAACTCACCGAATCCCTCCCCGAGGAACTGCGCGGCAGTCTGCCCACCATCGAGGAAATCGAAGCCGAGCTGGCTGGCGACCTTCCACCCGAATCCCCAAAACATGGGAAATCTCATGACTAACGCACTCGAAATCCACCGCGTCAGTCCGGCGTATTCCCCTAAAAGTGGCTGTGGCGTCCCGCCGAAGGCCGTGCTGGATGCGTCTCGCTTCCAGTCTTCCGCCTCTCGGTTGACGATTTCCCACCTCAACCGTATTCAAGGAGTGTGGGAGTCTCGCCCACATCTTCCTCTTCAATTTCAGCGTTTCAGCTTTCAGAATTTCAGCTTTTACCACTCATTCTTCCTCTTCCCAAACCACCACCCCACCAGCCTCTTTTCTGCTCACTTCTCACTCGGCACTTCTTCAACCCTCTTCCTCTC
>CALMKO010000413.1 GCA_937867415.1 uncultured Verrucomicrobiota bacterium
GCACCAACCTGCTCGGCGTCAAGGCTGTCATCACCAAGTCCTTCGAGCGCATCCATCGCTCCAACCTCGTCGGCATGGGCGTCCTCCCCTGCAACTTCGTTAACAAGGACGATTACGAAAAAGTCAAAGGCCTAGCAGACGCCACCTTCGACCTCGTCGGCATCGACAACGACCTCAAGCCCATGCAGCAAGCCACCCTCAAGGTCAACCCCGCCAGCGGCGCGAGCTTCGACATCCCCGTCGTCGTCCGCATTGATACGCCCGTGGAAAAGGACTACTACCGCGCTGGCGGCATTCTGCCCTACGTGCTGGCGCAGATCTTGGCGTGAACATGGCGGCCATCGGAGCGAAGCGGAGATGGAGGGACTAACCTCTCAAAATCTTCCCTCAAATTTCATCCGCCATCCCAAGCACTCAATCCAGCCGCCATCCGAATGAGGATGGCGGCTTTTTCCTTTGCACATCAATACACCGAAAAGCGAACTCTCCGCTTGAATGATTCACCATTCGGTGTATCCTCATCCCAGTGATCAGGAGCTTCGCAGACACCGCCACCGAAAAGCTCTTCCTCGGCGAGGAACTGAGCAGAAAAGAATCCAACAAACTCGGAAACCTCGATCGAATAAAAGCCTTCGAGCGCCTTGCCATCCTCAACGAAGCCAACGAAAAATCTCTCCTGCTCATCCCCGCCCTCCATTACCACAAACTCAAAGGAACCACGAAATACTCCATCGATGCAGACTCCAGGAAATCCCCATGGCGCATCACCTTCCATTGGGAGGACTCGGAAATGCAAAATGTCGAACTCGTCAGAATCGAAGACACTCACTGAAATCAACCGACCATGAAATCGAAACCAAGCGCGATTCTCCGCGATCCTCTCAAGATTCCAAAGCCACTCTCAAACCCCGCCGCCGCCCTGATCCGCGATACCATCGCCCACCACGGCATCACCCAAGCCGAGGCCGCCGAAGCCATGAAGGTCAGCAAAGCCCAGCTGAGCGATGTCATCCGCCAGAAAAAGGCAGTCAGCGCCAACCTCGCCCTCCGCGCCCAGTTCTGCTTCGGCCTCCCCGGCGACCTACTCATCCGCTTGCAAGCCCAGTTCGATTACCAAAAAGCCTTCCACGGGAAAAATCCGGATCTCCAGATGGAAGTCAGAGCCATCGCTTGACCCATGAAACCAAAATTCATCACGATCCCCTGACAAATTCCGCCGCCGCCATGCTGCGGGATTTCCTAGACGATTACAGCCTTACCCAGGCGAAGCTCGCCGCTGGCCTCCACATCAGCCCGCAATTGCTCAATGACATTCTCGCCAGCCGTCGCCTGCTCACCCCTGAGCACTGCCTGAAGCTCGGACGCCATTTCGGAAACGAACCGGAATACTGGATGCGCCTCCAAAACCATTACCTCTTCCGCAAAACCCAGAGAGAAAAAGCAGAGGCACTCAGCGCAGTAATCCCGCTCCAAGTCGCAGGCTGAATACCTTTTCAAATCCTTCGCTGCGCATGTATGACCACTGAAAGTTGTCATTGGGTTCAGGCTCTATCAATTTTTTCCGGCCATTCTTCTGGTACCAACGCAGGGGGCTTCGTCCATGGATCTTCAACCAGCGCGTCTTGAAACCATTCATCAGCTAGATTTGCATGCTCAGAGACGATGATTTGAAGTCCGGGAGCTTCTTCCTCCGCTACTCGATGCAGCATCTTGAAGAGACTGCGCACCTTCTCCATATCGGCATCTCCACCCATAGCTCCAATTTCTCCTCCTGCTCTTTTGTATGTTTCCGAAGGAAAATAAACTTGAGTAGGCTGATCTAGGAAAAGGAAAGAAGGCAACGGGTGTCCATATTTAATCGCAAAGCTATGAAGGGAAAGCAAAGCTCCTAGATGATAAGCTAGCTGATTAGCACCACCGCCTGTCTTGAACATCGGAACCGGCTTCCCGTCGCGATCAAAAATGAGCGTCATTTTTTTGAGATCTAGCCGGATAGGATGACCACTAAACTCCGCTTCGAGTTCAGTGACAAAGCGGCTTATCCCGTTTGAAATTACATTGAGGACGGATTGAAGTCTCTCATCGAAATCTGAAAATCCGAGATCTTTCTCAAGCTGCGAAATTTCGCTGAGTAAGCGCTTAACTCTTCTTTCCACATCGTCATCCACTACCTCAGGTGGATCCTGCTCTAAAAACCAGCTAATACGTCCGATAACACGAGCTGCTGAGGCGTTCCGGTCACCAAGTTGAGCAATTGCTTCGTTGGCTGCGATCGCCGTAGCCAGATCTGCTTGGGTGCTTCTTATTTTATCACTGATTTCTATAATCCGATTTTTAATACCGACAGTATACTCATCAATTTTTGAGCGTTCGCCCTCCACAGACTTTAGTTCCTCTTCCAGGGAACGAAGCTCTGCAATCAAAGATTCAGCCATTGGCCCATGCGGGAGCAAACTATCTGGAGCGAATGGCCAACTACGTCCACCATCAGCAGTTTCTCTAGGCATTGACCCTATGGATTCCAAACGACTCTTTTGCTCTGCAACCTCATCCGAGAATCCATCTTCCTTGTTCCTAAAATTTTCGGCGGCCTCTAGAGCGCGTCGCTCCAGATTTCGCTGCTCCAACAAATTCGCTAAAGAATCCTCCAGTTTTGCAATCGTGGTAAGATCCTCATTCGGCAATTCTTGAGGTGTCCATGTAAGACAAGATTGAAGGATATCAAGCGCTTCCGTCTTGTCAGAATCTGGCAATTGCGGGATAATTCCTACCTGCCTCGCTTCTATCAAAAGTGAAAGAGCTTTTTCGTTAGCAGTTTCAATGAAATCACTAACTGCTGCAATGTCTCGTTGGAGCAACTTTAGATCACGACGCTTTTTCCGTAGTTCGGCATCAATTTCGAGACGATCATCTGGCGCGATACCAAGAAAAACCGGCAGGCTATCTTTGATAGCTTGAGGTAAAAACGGCTCATTCTGGCGATAGAACAGTTGATCGGCACTGGTGATCAGATTTTGTTTCTGAAAGAGAAAAAAGGGAGCGTGTTTAATCGACACTTCGAAAGGAGTCCTACTTTGCCCTTCTGGTACAATCACACAATTAGTTGGGATTCCTAGCAACTCACTCAAGAGTGTCACCACACTTTCATCGTTTCCATTAACGATAAGCTCATCAAACGCTGGATGAGCAATACTAGCTCCTCGCTTGATCATTACCTGCGAACAAGATGCACCGCCATTTTCAGGTCTCGGCTTCCCTACGAAAACCTGCTCGCCAGAAAAGCCGAAAAGAACGCCATACCATGATACCTTGTCTTGGATTGGGCCTTCCGGCACTAGGAAGGTGGATCGCCCCATACAATACTCCACGATTGTTGAGAGAGCCGACTTACCTGTCGAAGAACGACCCGTAATAATATTGAGACCTCTGCTTTTGAATTTAAGCCGTCGCACCTGTCCATCGTGGCTGTAGAGGATGATCTCGAGAATGTTCATGGTCGTATTCCTAATGATGTGTAAACGGTGGCGCGGTCTCCCGTCTCGGCGAGCTTCTTCCCCAACACCTTCGCGATTGTCTGGCAACTCTTGGTATCTTCGGTCCCTTTAATGCTCTTCATTACTTGCGACGCGTCGATGGAGATCCCTCCCTGGCCGCTGACTCGGATCATATTCCGTTCGGATAGGTAAGAAAGAGCTTCCATGCTATATGGCATCAATCCTTTTGCCCTTTCTGCGAGACCGATCTGGATTTCAGGATTCTCGCTCAAAATCGTAGTTAGAAAAGCTCTAGGCTTAGATTTGAAGATGGCTCTCGTAGCGGGATGAAGAGAAATTGGGAGAACAAGAAGCACTAACGAATAGGGCATCGGCTTTGCAGACCTTTCCTCATAAGAGATCACCGCACGTGCGATGAGAAGACCACAAAACGCAGGATTGAGTAGAGTTCTCAATTCTCTCGGTCTCTGATCCCAACGATTCATATTCCACCACCTCCAAAAATTTCCTGCACTCGTTTTCTGAAATGAGGGTGCCAATGAACAAGGGGTTCATCTTCGTTAGCCAGAATGTGGTAGCTACCGGCGAGGACAAATGTGGCTGTAACTCTGGGACGGATTCTTAGCCTTTCGGAATCCGAAGTGGTGAGCGTATCTAAAAGCTTTTTCCCGAGGGATCTAAGTTCTTTCTCTGGTGTCGTATCCTCAATAGCTTCCCAAATTATCTCCCGTTGACGTGCCCATTCTCCGACTAGTCGTCTGTCATACAGCTCAAGTTCACCATCTAGTTTTAGATCGACACGCACCCATTCGCTCCGCTGTTGCGTTGCTCGGTAATAGTCGACAATAGAGCGTTTGATGCGATCCGAACTTATTCCGATAGAGCGCAATTGCTTTACAAAGTTCCGGCTGTCATTCTCAGCATCCGGCTCTTCATTTGGGTCTGCAAATTCGTAATCAATTGGAAGATTGTCTTCTCGATATTGCGCGGCAAGTCCCCAGATTTTTTCCCAGGCTTCCATACCAATGATTGGAGTAGTCCTCTCCCCATTCATCATTTTTATCGTGAGATCGAACCACCATCCCTCCAAGCTTTCGTAAACGACCTCTCTGTAAATTGGAGGCACCGCCCTCAGATGCAAATTCTGAATCTTCTTGGGCAATTCGTCTATTCGTGGCTCTGAATCAAATATCTTGAGACGTCCAAAAAAATCTTCCCTTTCTTGGACTGTAAGAGCTTTGAGATCGCTAACTACAGAGAGAATTAAATCGGACTTACTTCTGGCACCTTTCTCAATCAGGTTATCAGGGAATCCTTCGGACACGTTGGCTGCGGGAAGAAAGGTATCTAACAGTGATCCCGCGGAAATTTTGGAGGTCGTAAAGAGGACGAAACGCATCTTGTTCGTCGGCTGTGGATTCTTCTTAAAATGCTCTAACCAAATTCGGACTGATTTCCAAAAATCTAAAGATAGATCCGTGAGGGTATCGCCTTCCGCCTTGTGTTTTAATGACCCCAAAGACTGCTGACCCTGATCAGTCAGATCAATATCATCGTCACATTCAATTTGGCATTCAGCATCCTCCGGCGCACCAAGAAGCCACCATAACGCGAAACGCTGCTGGTAGTTATACCCTAAGGCTGGAGCTCCTGCCGAAAATGGATTTTTGTTTGCTGGCATCGGATACTTGGATGTATGAGTTACTTTCCCGAAGATCTTTGTCGATATCCAGCCATATCGCCTTCCGAAATCTGATCCGCGGATACCAGACGGTAATGTCTTTCCTCGGCGGTTCTCACGAGGCCGCTTTCGTCGAGTTGGAGTTCGAACATTGCGATGCGTGAATCATCGATGAACTGGGCTGAGATCGCGCGGCAGACGAGATTTGGGAATTTTTCCGCGCAGCACGCGATGTCCTGCTTCGCTTGGACGGTGGAAAGCTGGTCACTGCCGCCCTTCGCCTGAACCGGGATCACGTATTGGCAACCCATGCGATCCACGCCGATATAGACTTCGTCGATTTCGATCTGGCCGAGGCCTTTGACCGTTGTGCGAAGGTGGTTCTGGAGCGAGTAGGCGGTGACTCCGAGGAAGATATCGATGAGCCGGTTGTAGCGAACTTTCGCAAGCAGAGCCTGTTCGTCGGAAAGTGAATTGCACGCGACGATCTCGGGGGTGGCATCTGGAATCTTGATCGTGATGAGATTTTCGTTTGGCTCGATGCGGTTGATCGGGACGAGACGAAATTCATATTCCGCTCTTCCTGAGCCTTCGATCACCCACTCCATGCCCTTTGGCTGGGTTGCCAGAATTTCTCCGGGCAGAGGGTTCCGATAACGGAACGAATAGAGCACGTCCCCGATATTCTTCGGCACCTCGATCTCCAGAAGAGCCGCAGTTTTAATCAATTCGTCACGTGAAAACGGAACGACTGTTTTCCCCTTCTTGTATCTCTTCGCAAAAATATGGGCGATCAGGCTTTGGTATCGGTTCGGCTTTTTCATGCGCTTGATTCAGATGGCTATCTGGGACAAGCGCTCGCGTTCAGTCTCCTGCTGGGAGCGTTTCCGTGCGCCGCTTTTCTTGTCGCGTTTCTGGATTGGGCAGTCGATTCCCCAGAATTTCGCGGCCTGAGACATTTCCATGGAGAGTAGTGAGAGATCGCCCAAGGGAATCGCTTCCTCATTCCTGCGGGGTGAGATTCCCATCGCGGAGATCACCTCGGAGGCAACAGCTCTCGCGAGCGGCGGCGGGACGGCGTTGCCGATTTGGCGTGCGCCGTGCCATTTCGTCCGGTGGAAGCGGAACCAATCAGGAAAGCCATGAAGCCTAGCCATTTCTCGGACGGTGATGCAGCGGGGTTTTTCATAGTGGATCGGTCGTGGACTGGTGAATGCTCCACGTGCTGCGTCTGTTCCCGCCCGCAATGTGTTCGAGACTCCTGTTGGGCTGAGTTTGAAAAATCGGGAAATTGGCTCCACCGAACCCGGTTCGGTTTCCGTGAAGCGGGTTTTGGAAATAGCGGAATGGGTGGTTTGGGCGCTGGAAGTCAGAACTGAGGAGTCCCAGATGCGCATCTTCCCAAAATGCCAGGATGCTAGGTTCGAGCAGCGCATTTCATGTCCGTAGTCGGAAGCATCGCCCCAGGCGGATGTTTTCACTTCATCGGTTTTGCCCAGCGTCGCGAAACGATCCGCATCGGGGAGGTCGCCAAGAGCCTCGGAACAGGTTGGCGCGGGACGGAGCCCGAGTTGCGGGGGGCTATCGGGGCGATAGGTTGTGGGAGCTGGATAAGATGGGACGGAAAGCCCTTTTTTCGCACCGAGTAGGAACAGCCTTTTCCGATCCTGTGGCACATTGTGAGAGCTAGCGTTCAAGACAGACCAAGGCATCTGGACGGAGTATCCTTTTTCCTCAAAGGTCTTGATGAGTTGTTCCAGAAATTTCCGGTGCTCGCCAACCGTCAGCCCTTTGACGTTCTCAAACACGAAGTAATCGGCATCGAGTTCGCACACAATTCTGACGAAATCGCCGACAAGGCGGTTCCTAGGATCATCGAAAATCCGTTTTCCGATCATCGAGAACCCCTGGCAAGGTGCCCCCCCGAAAACGACGTCCACCTTGCCCTCGATTCCCGCCCGCTTGCGGATTTCAGCTCCGGTGAGGTTCTGAACGGACTCCGGGATCACCGTGGTCTGAGGAAAATTGAAATGATGGATACAAGCATGGATCGGATCGATCTCCACCGCTGCCGCGACATGGAACCCCGCCTGCTCAAAGCCCAGCGACATGCCACCCGCACCCGCGAAAAGATCCACCCCGACTGGGCGACGCTGGATTCTCGGTTGCGATTTCATAGAGTTCTTGTGAACAGTTTTTAGGTGACTTGTCAAATTCTGAATTGGATCATTTCGTAAGCTCTGGAAAAATGATAGGAGTTTGCGGCCTCTCGACAAGCCGATATCCCGGGGAATCGAAACATGAGCCGTTCCGCTCCAATTTCCACGAGATCCTGCCGGGGCTCGGGGCTTTCTCCATCCGCCCTGCGAATTCCGGGAAGGCCAGAGGAATCGAGGAGCTTTCAACCTTTCTCGATGCCGTGATCGACCACCTTTCCAACCGGACGACCGCGCACGAAAGATCTTGGTATCACCTGGGGGAATCGCTCTCGCTGAAGGAGGACGCGGTTCCACACAGAACAACGATGCTGCCGGAAAAGAACCAGTTCGATGAGGCGAAGCGCGCTCTTCCGCCGGAGGAACACAAGATCCTCGTCGTCTGGTCGAAGGACGACAGTCAGCTCACGCAATGGAAAGGCCATCAGATCGCTCACGTCCGCCTCGGGAGTAAACCGGGCGGCTTGACTGTGGATCTTGAAGTGGCCCAAGTTCGGCATCTCCTCGTTCGCCGTGGCGAAAAGGTGTTGATGGATCTTCTCAAGCTAACTTCGCGGGATTTCACGATCCATACGGGGGAAGATTTGGACAAAACTTACGGGATCAAGGCATCGGACAAGGCTGGAGTTTATGCTGTCTTCAACGTCGAAGAGGATCCGTTTTTCAAAGGTACGAAATGGCCCGAGAAGCGGATCTGGGAATTGATTTAGAAAAAGGCGGAAGCTGCGGGCAAATACGATCTTAACCCCCGCCGCTCCGCAGATCCGGTGGTTCTCAGCTTGCGGAGCCTTCTGAAAAGCTCATCCTGAGCGAGATTCCGAATCTTTGGTTAGACATGGACAGGAATCAGGCAAAGGCGACATCTTGGAATGGCTCGCCTTGTTTTCTCGGGCTGATTTGGATCGTTACTTTCTGCTCAAGATCGGCCAGTAGCCCTAGCAGCTGGCCGCGCAAAGCTTTTTCTGTAAAATTCTTCAAGGCTTTTAGTTGAAGTAGGTGGTGTGGTTATTATTTTCTGTTAGTTTTGTAGGTTCAGGTAGGATTTGCCGGATTCCCAGGCTTCGGAGATTTCGACAAGGACGGCGGTGACGAGTCGTTGCAATGATTCCTCGCTGGGGAAGAGTCCGACGACACGGGTGCGGCGTTTGATCTGGCTGTTGAGGGTTTCGCAGGCGCTCGCCTACCGTCAGCCCTTTGGCGTTCTCAAACACGAAGTAATCTGCATCGAGTTCGCACACAATTCTGATTAAATTGCCGACAAGGCGGCTCCTAGGATTATCGAAAATCCGTTTTCCGATCGTCGAGAATCTCTGGCAAGGCGCCCTCCCGAAAACGACATCCACTTTACCCTCGATTCCCTCCAGCTTGCTCAAAGCCCAGTGATACCGCTCGCGGCTGCGAAAAGATCCACCCCGACTGGGCAGTGGGATCTACTTCTGGAAGCATGGTCCGGAAAGGTCACTGGAAGC
>CALMKO010000414.1 GCA_937867415.1 uncultured Verrucomicrobiota bacterium
GGGGGCGGCCTGTGGGCTTGAGCATCGCAGGCTAACGGGAGTGGTCCAAGACCCACGCGTATTCGCTGGCGATCTGGGATTCGACGGGGCGTTGAAGGTTGGCCGGGAGGACTGCCCAGGTGTAGGTTTCGATTTCGTAATGTTGGCAGGCGGCGGGGGCGGCTAGATGCCAGTCGAGCACCGCGCGGGTCTGATCACGGGTGGATCGCAGCGGGGGCGAGGGTTCGGCATCGAGGGGGATGTGGAAGTGAACCCGCATTTCTTCGAAGGAGTCGGGAGAGACCGTTCCGTGGTCGACTGCTTGGAAGAAGTCGGGGAGGTCGATGAAGCGGGTGATGTGATTTCCACGACGGAGGAGGACTTGGTGGAAGTAGATGGGTTCGTTAAACGCCTGGATGGCGGCGAGGGCGCTGGGATCACGCGGGTCGAGGGCGAGGGCGCTGGAGAGGTGGATTTTTGAAATGCGGATGCCTGCTTTGGTCAGGGCGTGGAGTGACTCTTGGGCGGGATCGTATTCCAAGGCGAAGTGGCAGGCGTCGTAGTTGATGCCGATGCGGCGCTGGATCGCTTCTTGATCGGGAGCCGCGGCGTGGAGTCTTTGGAAAAAAGCGATGGTTTCCGTGGTGTTTTCAAAGTGACCGAGGGGCTCGGGTTCGAGGCCGAGGTGGAAGTCATGCCCGGATTGGAGGGAGAGCTGATCCAGCCAGCTGGCGAGTTCGATGAGGTTTGCGAGAATGGTTTTCTCGTCCGCGTGGAATGTTTTGTGTGAACCGGGGAGGGTTGAAACCGAGGCGGCTGTGCCGGGTGGGGCGACGGCGGCGAGGATCTTGAAGAGGTCTTTGGTATAATCGCACCGCGACGGTTCCGTCCAATCCGGTTTGAAGACCTGTTCCTTGACGCGGGTGCCATGGAAGCTGCCGTAGGGGAAACCGTTGATGGTGAAAACATAGGTATGGGTTTTCTCCAGCCAATCCTTAAAGATGGTTAGATTCTGTCCGGCTAGCAATTCTTGCGCGGCAACGGCCGAGAGGCGGAGTCCGATCGCGAATGGCTGGTCGGGTGGCAGCGTGCCGTTGAGGCGGAGACGATCCCGAACTGCGAGCACGTGGGAGTCGAGCATGGTGAGGGTCTCGGCCCAGGTTTCCGCAGGGTGGATGTTGGTGCAGTAGGAGAGATGGGAATCGCGGAACTTCATGAAGATGTCTCAGAGAGAAAATTTCGGGGATTGGCTGAGAAATTCCAGGGGGTTTTGATAGATGACGCGTTCGATTTGTTCCGCAGTATGCTGGCGGCGTTTCATTTCCAGAGCGCAGCGCGGGACGGAGAGTGGGTCCGAGTGGCCCCAATCACAGGCGGAATTCATCCAAAGGCGCTCGGTGCCGTAGATTTCGAGCATGTCGATGGCCCGGTTCGGGGTGCATTTGCTTTCCGGATAGAGTGTCATTCCCGCCCAGTATCCAGAGTCTAACACTTGTGCGATCGTGTGTTCCTCGACGTGGTCGATGATGACTTTCCCGCGATCCAGTTTGGAGAACGAGGCTAGGGATTCGAGGATGAGGCGGGTGCCTTTGAGTTTGTCCTCCAAGTGCGGGGTGTGGATGAGGATGGGGAGATCGCGATCCAGGGCGAGTTGCACGTGTTCTTCGAAGATGGCCAGCTCGTTGCGGGTGTTTTTATTGAGTCCGATTTCTCCGATTCCGAGCACGGTGGGGCGGTCGAGAAATTGCGGGATGAGGCTCATCACCTCGCGGGCGAAGCCTGGATCGTCGGCTTCCTTGGGGTTGATGCAGAGCCAGGAGAAATGCTTGATGCCGAACTTTGCGGCGCGTTTGGGTTCGTATTCGGTCAGTTGGCGGAAGTAGTCGAAAAAGCCGTCCGTGGAAGAGCGGTCGAAGCCAGCCCAGAATGCGGGTTCGCAAAGGGCTTCGCAGCCGGCGAGGGCGAGTTTTTCATAGTCATCCGTGGTGCGGCTGACCATGTGGGCGTGGGGTTCGATGTATTTCAAAAGAGGTAGGGGATATATTTAGGATTCAGTTTTCAGGTCGGGCCGCTCCGGATGCGCCTTGGAATGGCGCGCTGGTGTCGATATTCGGGTGCTGGTCGGAAAAGGATTCCAGGATGGCCTTGGCGCGGTCCGGGCCTTGCTCCAGCAGAATGGGGATGGCGTTTTTGAGGGCGGTGAATCGGTAGTCATCCGGCCCGGGATGGCGGTCGATGCGGTCAAGGAAGGCTGCGAGATTGATGAGCATGTGGCGCGCATCGATGAATTGGAGGTCGAGGAGTTCTTGCTTGCTCGGCATGGGGAAGTTTAGGCTGGGAATTTTGAAAGATCTATCGCGAATCTCTGCTCAGGGCTTGTTGCCGATATCGGACATTGCGGCGGCGATTTCCGGGGCATGGGTTTCTTGAAGGGAGTTGTGGAGTCCTTGGGGGATTTCTTGAAGGGTGATGATTCGAGGGTGCGTGCCGGCGAGTTTGTGACTCATGGAGACGGGGATGATTTCGTCGTGTGTACCATGAAAAATGCTGATTTTAGCAGGCCCGCGGGCGGCGATTTCCGCCAGCCGCGCTGAGTTGTCGAAGCGATGCCAGATGAGGAATCCGAGAGGCAGCCCGGTGATTGCCCGGCTCATTTCCATCGTGGAGGTGAAGGGGGTGAGAAGAACTCCGCGCTGGATTCCGAGCTCCGAGGCGGCAATCAGGGCGGCCGCCGCACCGAGGCTGTGGCCAAAGATTCTCAGGCGTGCGGGATCCGGTGGCTGGCTCCAACCCAGGGCCGCGGTGGCGGCGGGCACGGCGGCGCTGAATGACTCGCGGATGCTTCCCGGGCTGGGTGTGCCTTGACAATCTCCGTAGCCGGGAAAATCGACTAACAGGTAGGCGTCCTGGGCAGGGGCGTATTTGAGCAGCCAGTCCGACCAATCCAGAGCGAGGCTGCCGTTGCCGCCGCAGACGATCCAGAGATTGCGGGCTGATGTTAGGTTTCCTTGGAGGAATGCGCGTTGGGGACCTTGATTGGTGAGGAATTGAATGGTTTTTCCCGAGGTTTTCCGGCTCCATGCGGTGGTGATCTCCGCGCCGTAGGGTCGCGGGAAATAGAGGATTCTGGATTGGCAGGCGGCCAGCAATGTGAGAGACACTGGAATGAGGGTCAGACCCGTCACGACCAGGCGTTTGCACCAAGGGTAGGGGCGTTTTCCAATTCCGGTTGTCATGATTCCGAGAGGTGTGGCGCGGCTTGGCTGCCGGTGGGAAGGTGATCCCGGCTTGCGTGCGTGTCGATGATTGTGTGGACTGCGCGCGTGTTTGCGACTTACGTGCATGATTTGAATCCGATTGCCCTGCCGATTTACGGTGGTCTGGCGCTGCGGTGGTATGGTTTGGCTTATTTGCTGGGTTTTTTGGCAGGTTTTTTGTTGTTGAGAAATCTTGCGCAACGCGGGTTGTGGGTGATGAAGCCGGAGCAAGTCGGGGATTTCATCGCCGGTTGCGCTTTGTTCGGTGTATTTCTGGGGGGGCGTCTGGGTTACATACTCTTCTATCAGATTCCGAAGGTTGGGTGGAAAAGTGTGGTTGATGATCCGCTGTTGGTTCTGCGGGTTTGGGAAGGGGGAATGGCGAGTCACGGGGGGATTCTCGGGCTAGCGATTTTCACGTGGTTTTACGCAAGGAAGCACCGGGTTTCGTGGGCGCGACTGGCGGATGGGCTTTGTGTGGTGGGGCCCGTGGGCTTGTTCTTCGGGCGCGCTGCCAATTTCATCAACGGGGAACTTTACGGGCGGGTGGCGAGCGGGATTCCGTGGGCGGTGAAGTTCCCGCAGTCGCTGGTTCAGGAATCCGAGGAAACGCAGGCGATGGCTTGGCAGGCGTGCGTCCGGCTGGATCCCTCACTGGCTACCGCGGATTCGTTAGAACCACTCATCGCAGCGGCGAGAAAATCCCCGGAGCTCTCCGAAGCCCTTGGTGGATTCTTGCAAGCGCGGCATCCGTCGCAGGTTTACGAGGGTCTGTTAGAGGGTTTGGTGTTGTTCCTGATCCTTTGGGGGGTGAGGCTGCGTTTTCCCAAGGCGCCGGCAGGCTTGGTGACGGGCCTGTTTTTTTCGCTTTATGCGATTTTCCGGATTTTCGGTGAGCACTTCAGAGAGCCGGACGCGGCGCTGGTGGGAGCCTTCACCAAGGGGCAGTTTTTTTCATTTTTCATGTTTCTGTTTGCCGGCTTGTTCTTCACGCATGCGTGGCGTGAGTGGAAACGGCAGCAAGGTGAGAGGGTGCATTAGCCGAATAATTCTTGCGCCGCATAGGCCATGCCGATGGCGGCTGCGGCGTCCCCACCGACGGCCCACTCAAACTTGGTGGTAACCTTGTCGGGATCCAGCGGGCTGGTGCGATAGACGGGCCATGCCCGGTCGGCGAAGCCCTCGCTGATCCAGCTCATGAACTGATCCCGAAATGATGTTTCCGCGAGGCCGCCACCGATGACGACGAGACCGGGGTCGAGGGTGCGAACCATGTCAGCGATGCTGTAACCGAGAATGAAGCCTTGCTGTTTGAAAATCTGCACGGCGAGAGGATCTCCGCGTTCGGCGAACTCGCGGAGGTTGAAGGCTTTTTCCTCGATGGGGCACTCGTCTTGGTTGAGAGGGTGGCTTTGCCATGCGGATTTTGCGAGCTCCAGGCGGAGGCGGCGGCGAAGCGCCACCAGTGAGACCCAGGCTTCGAGACAGCCATTGAGTCCGCATGAGCATGCGGGAAGTTCGCCGTCGTCTTCCCGGAATGGCACGCTGATGTGGCCCACTTCAAGAGCGAGGCCATTGGCACCTTCGAAGCATTGGCCGCCGGGGAGTACGAAACCACCGCCGAGGCCGGTGCCTGGGGCGACTAACAACAAGCTGCCGCTGTGCTTGCGACGGAGTGCATACTCGCCGAGGGCCGCGGCATTTCCGTCGTTGGTCATGTGGACGGGGATGCCCGTTCTGGCGGCGAATTTTCCGCAAATATCGGTGCCGACCCAATCCTCACCCAGGTTTGCACGGCCCCAAATGACGCCATTGCTGCTTGGGGCTGGAACGTCCAGACCGATGCCGGCGATGTCGCTGCGTGATATCCCCGCGCCGGCTGCGAGTTGGTCGAGTGCAAGATCGAGTTGGGAAAAAGTCGCCTCGTAGCCATCTTTCACTTGGCTCCTCACCTCAGCGAGCGGGCCCGCCTGCTCTGCCAAATGGTTGACCAACACGGCTTTGACCGTAGTGCCGCCGATGTCGAGGCCGGCGAAGTGGGATGAGTGGTTTTTCATAGAACCCAGTTTGTTTTCCGATCCTGTCTTGTCAAGGACACGGTCGATGTGTGCTAAGGGCCAAAGCGGATCGCGCGAAAGTCTTGGGTCTCCGCCTGGTGAAATCCGAGCTTCTGGATTTCTCTGGCGATCTCGGGCATATGGGCCGCACCCCAGGGGACGACGATGTGCTCGGAGCTTGGGAGCCGTGCTTTGAGCATCTCTAACAAGTGGTGGTTGCGCTTGGTGAGGATGTCGTCGATCAATTGTTTTTCCAGTCCCGGAGGCGTGGGTTTCATGAGGATGGGCAGGGTCTCGGCGGTGACTCCTTTAGCATGGAGCATCATGGCGTTTTTCAAAAGCTCGCGGGTGGCAGGCGAGAACGAGCTGATATCGACATCCGCGGCGACGATTTCGCCACGGGGTTTGAAAACCCGGACTTGTTCGACGCCGCCGACGGCTTGAGCCATTTTGGAATAGTCCGAGTGGGTGTTCAGCGTTTTCTCGGAGTCGGAGACCCCTTCCATGAGAACCACCGGGTTTTCCGGGAATGATGCAGCCAGCTCTTGATAGAATTCCACCTCGCCGACATGGGACATCGGCATCAACGTGATTTTTTTACCGTCATCACGGGAATACTTCCGAACCTCCATGAAAATGCCGGAAGGGCCGAGCTTCACAAATCCATCGGTGAACTTGGCGAGGGCCAGCTTGGCCGAAAATGCGAGGTAAAGCAGCAAGCCCGGGATGATGAGGAAGAAGGCCGCGGAGAGCATGGTGATCAGATTACCCCACCGGAAATTGCAGCGTTTGAGATGGGTTTCCGGGAAGATGGGCCAGTGGAATGTGAGTGCGCCCCGGATGCGTCCAATCAGAAAACTGCCGAGGAGGACTTGCCCGAGCGAGACCGCACAAAGAATCAAAACAGCGCGATCTGGAAAGTAGACCAGAAGCGGAAGCACGCCGACCATCGTTACGGGCAGATAGAGGCTGATGGGGAGGAAAATGCGTTTAGGAACCCTCGGGGTGAGGGCCATCAGCAGATAGATGAGCCCTCCAAGGAGAAGCATCAAGAACCATGCCAAGGCCGCCGCGACGGCGAGGTCCTGACGTTGGAAGATCCCCAGCAAGGCATCGCTCAGGAATGAAATCAGCCCCGAGCCCACGAAGGCGAGTAGCGCCACACTCAGCAGGAGCGTGAGGCACGGGGACGCCGAGGGGGCGTCGGTCTGAGGAAGGGGCGGAGGAGAGGACATCACTCAGAGTGTCGGCGGTGGTATGAAATCCCTCAATGGTAAATTCCACAGACTTGTCGAATCCGTGGCGCATCCGGGCCTCGACAAGTTGATGAACTGCCATAAGGTCGGGGAATTCCGCTGGCGCATGAGTTCCGACATCTTTAGCATTCTGGTTTGGTTTTGGGCTGCTTCTTGGTTGACTGCCGCGCCGGAGTCCGGCTTTCGCCCAACGGTCCCCAATCGTGATGCTTCGCCCGTGCCCGCACCGCCGGGGATGGTTTGGATTTCCGGCGGGGAGTTCTCGATGGGTGCAAATGTCGATTGTGGCGGAATCTGTACGCTGGGGGCGGCGATCCAGGATGCCCTGCCTGTCCACCGGGTCCGGGTGGATGCGTTTTGGATGGATGCCACGGAGGTGACGAATGCGCAGTTTGAGAAATTCGTGGCAGCGACCGGTTACGTCACGGTGGCGGAGCAGAAGCCGACATTGGATGAATTTCCGGGAGCTCCGGCTGAGGCTCTGGTGGCGGGTTCCGTGGTGTTTTCTCCGACTCCTGGGCCGGTGCGTTTGGATTCCCATCTGAAGTGGTGGCGCTATGTGGCAGGTGCAAACTGGCGGCACCCGCAGGGACCGGGGAGTGATCTCACCGGGGCGGCTGAGCTGCCAGTCGTGCACGTCGCCTATGAAGATGCTGTCGCATACGCAAAGTGGGCGGGAAAACGACTTCCGACGGAGGCGGAGTGGGAGTTCGCGGCTCGTGGCGGACAAGCTGGCACCCATTTCACGTGGGGGCGGGAGTTGAAGGTCGATGGGAAGTTCCAAGCAAATATCTATCAAGGCGCATTTCCGGTTCAGGGACAAGATACGGGTGAAGATGGCTTCAAGGGAATCGCCCCTGTGGCTCAATACCCGGCAAATCCGTATGGACTCTTCGACATGGCAGGTAATGTCTGGGAGTGGATCAGCGATTTTTACCGTGCGGATTTCTATGCACAACCCGGGGCAACGGAGCTCAATCCACAAGGTCCTGCAAGTGCCCATGACCCGGCCGAGCCCGGCGTCGTGAAGCGCGGCCAGCGCGGAGGATCATTCCTCTGCACCGATCAATACTGCACTCGCTATATGCTCGGGACGCGCGGAAAAGGTGAGGTGCGGTCCGCCAGCAATCATGTCGGCTTTCGCTGCGTTCAGGTGCCTGCCAAGTAGAGATCCCTTGCGAATTTCATGGTTTTTTAGAGTTTTTCCGCTTTTGCGCTCGTCAGAACCCAAAGCAAACGATAGGGTTGTGTCAGCAAATAAAGCAGAGCTTGAGCGAGTTGGCACAGTGCTTGCTTTGTTAATCTTATAATCCGCCCAACTATGAAAAAAATCGAAGCGATCATCAAACCATTCAAGCTTGAGGAAGTCAAAGAAGCCCTCGCCGAGGTGGGTGTGCAAGGCATGACAGTCACCGAAGTCAAGGGCTTTGGCCGCCAAAAAGGGCACACCGAAATCTATCGTGGTTCAGAGTACACCGTTGACTTCCTGCCAAAGGTGAAGATCGAGATCGTCGTGGATGACGCGCAAGCTGACGGAGTGGCGGCAGCCATCGTCAAGAGCGCGAACACCGGTAAAATCGGTGATGGAAAGGTTTTCATTTCCAATGTCGAGGAAGCCATCCGTATCCGCACGGGCGAGACTGGGACGTCTGCCGTCGCGGTCAATTGATCGGATCATTTTTGATTCACTCCATCATCATCACCAGCGGTTTCCTATTTGTGAAACCGCTGGTTTTTTCGTGTTGTCACCCAGGGAGCCGACTGGGTAGGTCTCGCGGAGCCTGGACATCACGAAATGAGCGAAGCTTGGCTTTGGCACCGCTGGTTTCAAAAGCTTGGCATGTAGATCAAGGATTGGGGGCCTCCGAATCGCTGAGGCGCATGGGGTGGCGCTGGGGAGGAACTTCGCGCGGACTGTTTTCCAAAGGTCAATCCTTCACCCGCACCACAGGAGTCGCCACCGCTTGGGCCTACGATCGCGCTACGCACTTAAAAATTAGGCGGTTGTTTTTCGACTGCCTCGCAGATCTGGCGGGTGGCGGCTTGGGGATCCTTTGCGGTGAGCAGGGAAGAGACAACCACCACTCGCCGGGCGCCGGCCGCGAGGACTTGCGGAAGGGTCTCCGCTGAGATTCCGCCGATGCAGAAGGCGGGGATCCGTGTGCCGACGTGGTGTTCCATGGCATTGATTTGGTCCAGTCCGATGGCCGGGCGGCCTGCTTTGGTGGGGGTGGGGAAGAGGGGGCCGAAGCCGATGTAGTCGAACCCTTCAGC
>CALMKO010000415.1 GCA_937867415.1 uncultured Verrucomicrobiota bacterium
GGAAACTGGCCAAAAATGATTTCTTGCCAACCCCAGTGATTGGAGGTAAACACACTACGTCCATTCTGCAAATATGCAGTTGGACGCACTTCGTCTGGTCTTTTCGCCATGGTCTCAGGAGGTGTTGAATGTGATGGCGTGCTTTAAGAATCGACAAAAATGGACATCTACGTGGGCAACCTGCCCTACACCGCTACTGAAGAAGACGTTACTGGCCTCTTCGCCGCTTATGGACCTGTTGAACGGGTCAAAATCATCACCGACCGTGAAACTGGCCGATCCAAGGGATTCGCCTTCGTGACACTCGGCGACCAGAGCCAACTGAACGCTTCGATCGAGGCACTCAATGGCTTCGACTATCAAGGCCGTGAACTTCGCGTGAACGCCTCTGAACCCAAGGAATTTAAGCCCGGCGGCGGTCGTCCAAGTGGCGGCGGCGGCTACGGCGGTGAGCGCCGCGGCGGTGGTGGTGGTGGTTACGGCGGCGGTGGCGGCGGCTACGGCGGCGGCGGTGATCGCCGTGGCGGTGGCGGCGACGGTGGCGGCGGTGATCGCCGTGGCGGTGGCGGCGGCTACAAAGGTGGCGGCGGCTACAAAGGCGGCGGCGGTGGCGGTGGTTGGGATTGATCCCGCGACCGTTCCCTTCATCTGAAATTTCACAAGCGTCCGTTCCCGGTCCCGGGTTCGGGCGCTTTTTCGTGAGGAGGCTGCGCGCCCGCCAGCTTCGAGGCTTGTGTCAGTCGGACCAAGCGGCTACTCATGTCCATGGACTTCGAAACACTGAGCACTTGGGCGGACGAGGAATTGAAATCGCTGGTGAAGGTGCTGCCTGCCGATATCCAGGAAGCATCCAAAAAGGTTGCTATTTCCTTTGAGGAAAAACCGGGCCACGGCGCCTTCGATCACGAGCTGGAGGGGGATGAGCTGGGCCTTTTCGAGGGACCATGCGCACTTGATGACGACGGACCCGAAGAACTCCCCAGAATCCGTCTCTTTCTGTGCAACTTGTGGGAATGGGTCGGCGAGGAGGAGCATGACTATCGTGACGAGGTCGGCACCACCTTCCTCCACGAACTCGGCCATTACCTCGGCTGGGATGAGGAGGAAGTCAATGCGCGCGGGCTGGAGTAAATCGTGGATGATTTCTCTTCCAAGCTCCCGCTGAATGCGATAGTCCATGGTCGTCATTTATTTAACCTAACATCATGGATATTCTGGGATTCATCAAAGGCGAACTGCTAGAAATCATCGAATTCAACGACGACTCGCGAGACACCCTCGCCTGGCGTTTTCCGGACGAGGACAAGACGATCAAGAACGGCGCGCAGCTCATGGTGCGGGAAAGTCAATTGGCCCAGTTCGTCTATCTCGGGCAGTTTGGCGACTGCTTCGGCCCGGGCAAGCATTCGTTGGTCACGGATAACATCCCGATCCTCAACAAGCTCAAGGGCTGGAAATACGGGTTCGAATCTCCTTTCAAGGCAGATGTTTACTACATCACCACCAGGCTGTTCACCGGCAACAAATGGGGCACTGCCAATCCGGTGATGATGCGGGATGCTGACTTCGGAGTGGTCCGGTTGAGAGCTTTCGGCACCTTTGATTTTAAAATCGTCAACGCTCCGGTGTTTCTCAAGGACGTCGCGGGCACGGATCAACATTTCCGCCTCGATGAATTCGCGGATACCATGCGCTCGCGGATCGTCAGTGTTTTCAGCGATGCCTTGGCATCCTCGGGTGTGCCCGCTCTCGATGTCGCCAGCCGCTACTCGGAACTTGGCGATGCATTGCTGCCGCTGATCAATCCGCAGGTGACCAGTAAGTATGGCATCGAGATCACCAGCTTCCTCGTCGAAAACGTCTCGGTGCCGCCTGAAGTGGAAGCGGCCATCGACAAGCGCACGAGCATGGGGGCCATCGGCAACCTCAATGACTATGTGAAATTCCAAATGGCGGAGGCCATGACCAAAGGTGGCGGAGACGGTGGCTCACCTGCCGCCGCCGCAGGCCAGATGGCCATGGGCTTCGGGATGGCTCAGGAAATGATGAAGTCCATGCAGCCCCAACCGCCACCTGTTCCAGGGACCGCTGGCTCCACAAGCACTCCTGAACTTCTCAGCCCGGCACAAGCGGCGGATATCCTCGGAGTCACCGAGGCTGATGTCATCGCATCCATCGATGCGGGCGACTTGAAGGGCAAGAAGATCGGCACGGCATACCGGATCACCCGCACGGCCCTCGACGCCTTCCTTGCTGAGTAATCGACTGCCATGGCCGAAGTCAGCGCGCTGCGAAAACATCCCTGCCCGGAATGTGGCGGGGATGCGGAGTGGAATGCGACCAAGCAGGCCTTGGCCTGCCCCTACTGCGGGACGATTTTACCTTGGAAAAACGGTGAAATTTCCTTGGGGGGCGCCATCGTCGAGCGCGATCTTGAGCAGGCGCTCGCCACCCTCGGTTCCGACGCGAGAGGCTTCAAGACGGAGAAGAAATCCGTCAAGTGCGAGAGTTGCCAGGCCATCAGCATTTTCGATCCCGATCGGGCGGCACAGCGCTGTGATTTCTGTGCGTCTCCCTCCATCGTCCCGATCGATGATCTCAAGGACGCGATCACCCCGGAAAGCCTGCTCCCCGCAGTCGTCCCCGCGACTGCGGTCCGCGACCAACTCCGCACCTGGTATGGCAGTCGGTGGTGGGCACCCTCGAAGTTGAAGCGCGCCGCGCTTACCGACACCCTGCACGGGATCTATCTTCCCTACTGGACCTTCGACGCGCATGTGGATGCCGCGTGGTCGGCTGAATCCGGATATTACTATTACGAGACTGAGACCTATCGGGATTCTAACGGCAGGACGGCGAGCCGCCAAGTCCGCCGTATCCGTTGGGAAAATAGTTCCGGTCGCCTGACCCACTTTTTTGATGATGACGCAGTTCCCGGGACGGTCGGTGTGCACACGGCGCTGCTGCGGGAGGTGGAACCTTTCCCCACCATCAAGGACCTCAAGCCATACGAGCCTGCCTACGTTCGTGGCTGGACCGTGGAGCGCTATCAGGTGGATCTTCGGCAAGCTTCCCGAATCAGCAAGGAGCAGATGGATACGACCATCCGGGCGCTTTGTTCACGCGATGTGCCGGGCGACACCCAGCGGAATTTGCAGGTGGACTCGGTCTATCAGGGACGCACCTTCAAGCATGTTCTGGTGCCTGTCTGGTTGGCGACTTATACCTATGGCTCGAAATCCTTCCAAGTCGTGGTCAATGGATACACCGGGAAGATGGCTGGCGAACATCCGCTGAGTTGGGTGAAAATCACCCTCGCCGTCGTCGCGGCTGTAGTGGTCATTTTGATCATCGCCGCGCTGAATCAACCCTAGTCTGCCGGTTCAAGCTTGAGAAATGTTCTCGCTGCGGAACATCCCTCTGATCCAGCTTTTCACGGCGGCGAATCCACGCACCAATGAGTGTTCGCGCACGCCTTGAAGCTTGAGATGGGCCGCCAGCTTCTCTTCATGGCCGCGATACCGCGGAAGAAAAACCAGCATCTTCGCCTCGTCCGACTCGCCCGCACGGTACACCAGCGACGGCGAAAAAAGCCCCTTTTCCACATGCCTTGAGCCCTCGGGCAAGGGGATGACGCATTCGTCTAGCACACACCACCTGCGGTAACGGAACACCGCCGAGCCATCGTCGCGCAACTCCAGGCGGCCGCCGGTCCGGGGTGGCAAGCCGGCCACCCGCCCCATGGTGAATGCGTGTGGCTGCGCCGGAGTTGCCCGGGCCCGTCCTTGGCCGGGAAATAAAATGTCACCCGCGTAACGCGCCCCGAAAATCGCCAGTCGCATGGCTGCGGGTGCCAACCAAGCCGCCACCACGATGATCCCCACGCAAACCACCGCCGCCAGCCAGGGCGCGATGAGGTAGATCACCCCCACCGCGACGAGCACGCCTGTCCGCACCAGTTTCAGCAATGCATCCAAGGTCGAAAATGGCGACAGGATGATCATCACATTGATCGCGTGACTGCAAACAAACACCAGCAGGAACGCGACCACGGCGGCGGGTATCATCACCCAGCTGGCATCGACCATCGCGACGCTCATGCCCATGATGGATCCGCTGGGCACGGCAATGGCCCGCTCGGTTTGCAGGTGGGTGACCATTTCCTGGGCGATGAGCGGCACGAAGGCGCCGCTGGCGACGAGAGCGCTGGCCTTGTTTTCGAAAAGCTCCACCATATCGAATGGCTTCTTCAGGATTCCGGGAACGGCGGTGCCTAACGAGTCCTTGAGGAAACAAAGAGCAAGGAGACCCAAGCCCGTGCCCCATGCCCATGGCTGCGCGTACCATGGCAGCGAGTCGCGGGCTGCTTCCTCGGTTTTCCAGTAGCGCCAAGCCCCCACCGAACTCACTCCCAGCAATGGGGAAATGGCGACGCCGGTGATCTCCGTGATTCCCTGGCTCAGCGCCACCCCGGGCACCAAGTCTGCTTTAGGGCCGGAAATGCTCTCAATTTCCGCTCCTGTTAGCACGCTTGTGCAGAAGAGAAACAGGCAAAGTGTCCGGCGCGGCAGATTCATGGGCGGTCTTTAGCAGCTTTTTGAAGGACTGTCCAATTCTGCTTCGGCGTTCGGATTTGAACCGGTCGTGAAAATTTCTCGAATTCCAAGCTCCGCGCTGCCAGGCTCCCGCGTCTCGATGCCTTCACGCGGACGCCATCAAAGTTCTTCCAAGGAGTGCCACGCCATCATGCGCAAGATTGAGGCGCTCGATGGCGTCGTGGCTGTGATCATCGGCCGCTCCTACGGCGGAAAATCGCTGGGGCAGGGGATTCCCACCGGAGGGGTGAAGGTCCAGCGCAAGATCAGCGGCGGCCTCAAGGCGGTGACTCAATCCGCAAAGGGCCTCCAGGAGATTTTCATCCGCACGGAAGCAGGCAGGGAGGATCAAGTCGCCCAAGCGATTCTGGCGCTCGCTTGAGACGTGATGCACGCGAATCTTATCCTTGTTCTTCAAGGGTGCATGCTGTCTTCTGCCGATGCCATGAAAGTCACGATCTTCAGCAGCAAACCTTACGATGAGCAGTTTCTGAATGCTTGGAACACAGGCTCTGCCCACGAACTGGTGTTCATCGAGAATCGCTTGAAACCAAGCACAGCTGCCTTGGCGGAAGGCTCGCTCGCGGTATGCGCCTTCGTGAACGATGTCCTTGATGCGGAGACTCTGAAAAAACTCGCGGGGCACGGCGTCCGCTTCATCGTGCTGCGTTGCGCGGGATTCAATAATCTGGATCTGGTCGCCGCGACGGCCCTTGGTTTGAAAGTCGCTCGCGTGCCCGCCTATTCGCCATTCGCGGTGGCTGAACACGCCGTGGCGCTGCTGCTTTGCCTGAACCGTCATATCCACAAGGCTTACAACCGGGTGCGCGACGGAAATTTCTCGCTCGATGGTCTGATGGGGCATGACGTGAGCGGTAAAACCGTCGGCGTGATCGGAACCGGAATCATCGGCTCGATCTTCGCCCGTATCATCACCGGGTTCGGCTGTGAGGTGCTTGCGTACGATGTTCGTCCCAACCCCGATTGCGAAAAAATCGGCGTGCGCTATGTGCCGCTTGACGAATTGTTGGCCCGATCCCATGCGCTCAGCCTGCACTGTCCCTTGTTGCCTCAGACGCATCATCTCATCGATGAAAAAACGATCGCGCTGATGCGGGATGGAGTCTATATCGTCAACACCAGCCGCGGTGCGCTTATTGATGCGGAGGCCGCCATCGCCGGCATCAAAAGCGGGCGCATCGGTGGCCTGGCTCTCGATGTGTATGAAGAAGAGTCCGAGCTGTTTTTTGAGGATCTTTCGGTAAGTATCATTCAAGACGACGTATTCATGCGTCTCACCACATTCCCCAATGTATTGGTCACCGGCCATCAGGCCTTTTTCACCCATGAGGCCCTGGCGAACATCGCCCAGACCACGCTGTCAAATCTGACGGATTTCGAAATGGGCAGGGACTGTCCGAATGCCGTGAGATCCAAATGACGCTCAATCTTCGGGGGCCTCTCCATCCCGACCGTCGGGCTTGCGGTTTTTCCAGACTGCTGTATTCTCTTCCCGTCCTAAGACCATTCACATGACCGAAACATCCCCGAAAATTACCGCCTACCTTAAAACATTCTGCGGCTGGAGCGAAGGCGTCCGCGCGATCATGCGGAAATACGAACTTCCTTACGAAGAAAAGGACATCATCAAGAATCCCGCATTCCGCTGGGAAATGGAGCAGCGCAGCGGCCAGTCGCTCTCACCTTGCGTGGAAATCGACGGCCACATGCTGCCCGATGTCTCAGGTGAGGAAGTGGAAAAATGGATGCTCGCAAATGGCTACCTCCAAGCCAGCGACAAGGCTCCAGACGCGCCAATCAATTCTTCCTGCACCGATGAGCAGCACGAAGCCATGGCGATGGGACGTTCTCCCATCCCAGGGAAGATTCGTTTTCTCGACTGATTTCAATTTCACAGACAAATCCCTCTGCGAGGGGCATTTTCTCCACTGAACGATGGATTCTCCCGCAAACGCATGGAAACAATGGCTGGCCGAAAATGGTCCACGCCTCCTGCTGTTCGCAAGAGGTTGGAGCCAGTCCCGGGCGGATGCGGAAGACCTCGTCCAGGAGGCGATCCTCCGGATGTGGCACCATCAGGCGGATAAGGGGAATGCACCGCCGGACCTGCCTTTGGTTTTTTCCACCATCCGGTTCTGCGGTCTCAATCATCATCGCAGCGAGTCCCGCCGTCGCAAACGGGAGGAATCCGTGATTTATCTGAACGATTTTCAAGACGTCTGGCTGGACCCCGTCATGGAGGAGGATGAGGAAGCTCTGGTCCTCAGGGACGCGGTGCAAAACCTCAGCCAGAAACTTCGCGAAGTCGTCGTCATGAAATTCTGGGGCGGGCTGACATTTATGCAAATTTCCGAAACCCTCGCCATTTCCCCGAACACGGCAGCATCCCGCTACCGATACGCCCTCGAACAATTGGCGCACGAGCTGCGCCGCATCAAGGAGGAACGCCATGCAAGCGCCTGACCCGGTCGAAACCATCCTCACACGACTGATGCCGCCCGCCATGAGCCAGGGCGCCCACCAGGAAATTGCTTCCATGATCGAGGAGCTTGCCGGCCCCATCGTGGAACTCCCCTCGGCACCTCCGGCAGGGAACTGGTGGATCCGCTCGGTCGTCGGTGGCGGCATCGCCGCCGCACTCGGTGGGATAGTCGCCATTTTTCCGCTCACCCCCGCGACTCCGGAGCCGCGGCTGGCGCTCAATCCTCCCGCACATCCTCCGTCGGGCCTCGTCCTGATCAGTGGCTCGGATCGGGTCGAATCCATCACAGACGAGGGCTGGCAAGAATCCCAGGACGGCGCGGCCATGCGCGCGCTCCGTCTCAATGCGGTCGAAGAACGCAGCGTCCGCGATCAAGAATCCGGGATCGTGGTGAAAATCTCAGAACCCCGGGAGGAGATTTTGTTGATGCCGATCACTTCCTTTTAACATGAAAAATCTTTCCATGATCGGGCTGGTGATTGCACAGATCCTGACGATCGCGGGGCAAGCCGAGGATTTACCGGCCTTGCAGGCAAGGCAGGCATCAATCTCGCCGCAGCCACCCCGCGCATGGCTGGGAATCCGTGTCGCCAAGCCAGATGCTGGCATCACTGCGCAAGTCCCATCACTCCCGCCCGGCATCGGCTTTGTCGTAAAGTCCCTGGATGCCGATGGACCCGCCCAAGCGGCCGGACTCATGGAACTCGATCTGCTCTGGAAAATTGGGGATCAAATGTTGGTCAACGAGGCCCAACTCGCCACGCTCCTCAGACTTTCCGAACCAGGCCAGGAGGTGCTTATTTCTGGGTTCCGCGGCGGCAAGCCAATCGAAGTAAAGCTGAAACTCGGTTCCGCTCCCGAACTCACCGAACCCTTCCCCGGCGCCATGGTCGAATCCGCGATCCTCCCCGGGGCCTGCGGTGGACCCATGCGGATTGTCAATATCGCCGATAAAAGCGCCAGCTTCTCCGCCGACGGCTGCCAGGCGAGTGTGCGCCGCGATGGCGACATCTTTAAGGTAAGGATCGAGGGACCCAAGTCGGAACTCATTTATGACGGAGAACTTGCCCAGGAAAGCAACCTTCAGCAGATCCCCGAGGAATGGCGCCGTAGAATCGAGATCCTGTGCCGAACTCTGGACCAAGCGCTCAGCGGAGCACTCCTGCCAGAACGCCAACCACGGCCCCGCGTGGTCCCGCCACCCGCCGTGAAACCCTGAGCCGAACCAAGGCTGAGATTTTTCATGGGAATGCCTTGCGTTTTCCAGCTTGGCTTTGCATCGTGCGCCCATGCATCCTGAAGTAGCGAAACTGGTCGAGGCCGGTCGCATTCCAAATCCTGTCGGTGAGCGTCTTTCCCAGTTGGCTCCTGGAAGTTTCTGTATTCATAAATCCTTCGGCGCCGGTAAGGTGATCGCTTGGGATCTCCCCGGAAAAAAGGTCACCATCGACTTTGAAAAATCCCCCGGACAAACGATGGAACTGCAGTTCGCATTCCAAAAAACCGAGTGGATCGGCCCCGATGATTTCCGGGCCAAGAAAATCGAAAAAATCGAAGAACTCCGCGGCCTCGTCCAATCCGATCCGCTCACCCTCATCGTCCACCTCCTCGAAAGCCACGGTGGCAGCATGACGGGCGACGCCCTCGAGAAAGAACTCTCGGGCGCGGTCATCCCCGAAGCCAATTTCAAAAAATGGTGGGATGTTACCAAAAAAAACCTCCGCGAAAGCCGCCTTGCCTCGGTTCCGCAGAAACGCACCGAAGCCATCGTTCTCCGGGTCGGGGATCGCAGTCCGGCGCAAGCCCTCGTGGCCGACTTCGAAGCCGCCCGTGATATCAAGGGCATGATCCGCGCTTTGGAGGCCATCGCAGCGGATATCGGCGCTTTCGAAAACGATTCGGACTCTCTCAAACGACTCCTCAGTGACATCGATGAAGGGGCCAAAAAGGCCGCTCGCGTTCAACTCGGACAGGCTCTCCAACTCGTCGCCGCGCGCGATGAAGTCATCGGCTCCTCGAAGGCTCTCGAACTTGATCCCAGTGCCGTCCGACTCTCGGACCTCCTGCTCACCGCCGACCCGATCCGCCTCGCCGAAGAAGCCGGCACTCTTCCCTCCGGCCGCCAACGGGCGGTCTATGAAGCGTTCCCGGATGCCTTCGCCGATGGTTGGGTAAGCAAGATCGTGCAGGTCTTCGACCGCGTCGGTGCACGCGGCGTCACGGAGATCGCCAGAATCCTCCTTGAAAGAAATTCCATGCCGGCGCTGGTGACCCACCTTCGCTCCGCCATCGCCCGCCGGGCCCTCGGACCGGATGCCCTGATCTGGGTCTGCCGCGAGCGCAAGGGGCCCGCCCAAGAGGTCTTCAGCGCCGACGTTGGTGCGTCCGTCCTGAATTTGTTAGAGAACGACCACTTGTCAGACGGCCCGCGGAAGACCTCGCGGCTCCAGTCCTTGTTGGGCGATGACAAGACCTTGCTCACCGATCTCGTCGCGATCATGGACATCAACGAGACCCGCAACTTTGGACGGCGCCTTCTCGACTGCCCGGTCTTCGGGGACCTTGAGAAGAAATCCCTCATGGCCCGCATTATTAAAGCGCGGCCCGAGACGGTCGAGCTGGTCAATGGCATCAATGCCAAGCGCCCCGATGAAGTCCTCCTTGTTTCCTGGGAAAGCCTGGAAAAGAAAAAAGCCGAACTCGACGACATCATTCGCAACAAGATTCCTCAAAATCTCCAGGACGTCAAAATCGCCCGCTCCTACGGGGATCTCCGGGAAAACTTCGAATACAAGTCGGCCAAGGACCTGGAAAAATACCTCGGTCATCGCCGCAACGCGCTCGACAAGGAGATCAACAACGCCCGCGGAACCGACTTCAAGGGCTCGGACGCCAGCAAGGTCAACATCGGCACCATCGTCACTCTCGTCGATGAGTCCGGTAAAGAATCCGCCATCACCGTCCTCGGTGCTTGGGACTCCATTCCGGAGACCAAGACGGTTTCCTACCTGTCCGAGGTCGGCAAGGCCCTCGTCGGACGCGCCCCGGGTGAGACCGTCCAGATCCGTGACGAAGTGACGGAAGTCCTCGAAACCCTCACCATCAAATCCATCGTCCCTTTCAATCCCTGATTTTTAAACCCTGCCACACTAACATAATAGCATATATATGGACTACACTACCATTGTTGAAATCTGCGGTCGCGAAGTGATCGATTCCCGAGGCAATCCTACTGTCGAAGTTGACGTGCATCTCGAAGGCGGTGCCATCGGCCGCGCTGCGGTTCCCTCCGGCGCTTCCACCGGTGAGCACGAAGCGGTCGAACTCCGCGATGGCGACAAATCCCGCTACCTTGGAAAAGGCGTGCTGAAGGCCGTTGAAAACGTCAACTCCAAGCTCGCACCCGCGCTCCTCGGCTATTGCGCCACCGAGCAGGCATCCATCGACGCAACCATGCTCGCGCTCGACGGCACCTCCACCAAGAAAGAACTCGGAGCCAACGCCATCCTCGGGGTATCCCTCGCCGTGGCAAAAGCAGCCGCAGCACAACTCGGCCTCCCGCTTTACAAATACCTCGGTGGCCCGAATGCCAAGGTGCTCCCTGTCCCGATGATGAACGTCATCAACGGCGGTGCGCACTCGGATGCTCCCATCGATTTCCAGGAATTCATGATCGTGCCTGTCGGCGCTCCCACCTTCCGCGAGTCCCTTCGCTACGGGGCGGAAGTTTTCCACTCGCTCAAGAAAGTCCTCCACGACCGCGGCCTCTCCACCGCCGTCGGTGATGAAGGTGGCTTCGCACCCAAGCTCGATGGGGTCGAAGACGCGATGAAGGTTCTCTGCCAGGCCATCGAGGCTGCGGGTTACAAGGTCGGTGAAGACATCGCCTTCGCACTCGACGTCGCTTCCTCCGAGTTTTTCAAGGACGGGAAATATGTCTTCAAAAAAGGCGATGGCTCGGTGCGCTCTGCCGCCGAACTGGTCGACTTCTACGCGGATCTCCAAAAGCGCTATCCCATCATCTCCATCGAAGACGGCTGCGCCGAAAACGACTGGGATGGATGGAAAATCCTCACCGACAAGCTCGGAGCCAAGACCCAGCTCGTCGGTGACGACCTCTTCGTCACCAACGTGGATTTCCTCAGCAAGGGCATCAAAATGGGGGTCGCCAACTCGATCCTCGTCAAGGTCAACCAGATCGGTTCCCTCACGGAAACCTTCGACGCGGTGGAGCTCGCCAAGGAAAACAGCTACACCGCCGTCCTCAGCCACCGCTCGGGCGAGACGGAAGACAGCACCATCGCCGACCTTGCCGTGGCCACCAATTGCGGACAGATCAAGACCGGTTCCATGAGCCGCTCGGACCGTATTGCAAAGTACAACCAGCTCCTCCGCATCGAGGAAGAGCTGGGCGATGATGCCATCTTCGGCATCAAGAAGCTCAAAGTGCTTCAATAAGCACCGCTCCTGCCAGTCAGGATTTCACACCAACGGCGGACCCGACAAGGGTCCGTCGTTTTTTTTGTAATTTCCCCCAGTTCCCTGCCCGCCAAGTGTGAGCCGGGCG
>CALMKO010000416.1 GCA_937867415.1 uncultured Verrucomicrobiota bacterium
GAAGCTGCCGAGGTTGGTGCCGTTGTTCGTCCCGTTGCCGCGGACGGTGATGGGTTTGCCGGTGATCGTGATGCCGTCGGCGAGGACCACGGCGGTGCCGTTTCCGGACACGTCGATGGACGGCGTGTTGCCGAGGGCGGTGTTGTGGGCGAGTATGAGCGAGCCGGAGTTGGTGCCGAGGGTGGTGGCTCCGCCGTAGGTGTTGGCTCCGGAGAGGGTGGCGGTGTTGGTGTAGGTGCCGCCGGTTTTGGCGAGCGTGGCGGTGGCTCCACCGAGGCGGGCGGAGAGGGTGCCGGAGGTGAGCGAGAACGAGTTGGCTGTTAGAACACCACTGCCGGTGAGGGTTCCGGAACCGAGAGTAAAGGAGGCGACGCTGTCCGAGAACCCTTGGAGATCGAGGGTGCCGCCGCTGATCGTGAGGTCGCCGTTGCCGATCGCGTTGTCCGCGCCGGCGCGGAGGGTGCCGGCGCTGACGGTGGTGAGTCCGGTGTGGAGGTTGTTTCCGGAGAGGGTTTGGAGTCCGGTGCCGGTTTTGGTGAGGGCGATGGGGCCGCTGAGCGTGCCGGCGAAGTTGCCGCCGGTGGCGTTGTTGTTGCCGAGCGTGAGGGTGGCGGGTGTGGCGCTGGTCAGCGTGCCGCCGGATCCTGTTAGGGCGCCGAAGCCGGTGGCGATGCCGTTGAGGTCGAGGCTGCCGGCGTGGAGGGTGAGCGTGCCGTTGGCGGAGCCGAGGGCGTTGGCGACGCCTTGCCTGAGGCTGCCACCGTTCAGGGTGAGGCCGCCGGTGAAGGTGTTGGCGGCATTGAGGACGACGCTGGCGCTGCCGCTGATGGCGAGGCCGCCCGCGCCGCCGGAGATGGGGCTGGAAAGAGTGAGGGTGGCGGTGCCGGCGGTGCTGATGGAGATCGCGGAGCCGGTCGCGCCGAGCTGGCCACCGGTCAGCGTGAGCGGGTTGGTTCCGAGGAATTGGATTTCGCCGGAGCTGAGGGTGAGGACGTTGGATGCAGCGCCCATGTCGAGGGTGCCGCCGGTGACGGTGGTGTCGAGGATGAGGCGGTGGACGGCGCGGTTGGTCAGGAGGTCGCCATTGGTCCAGGCGAGGATGCCGCCGGGGAAGGCGGAGTTGAGGGATGAGAACTCGGTGTTCGGATCATTGCTGGAAACCGTGAGAACGGGAGGGACGTAGCGGACGACTTGTCCGGCGACGACCGTGGCGGGGCCGGTGAGGCCGGAGCTGTCTTTCACGCTCACGCCGGGGAGCAGCCAGCCGCTGAGCGGCGGGTTGGAGAACAGCGCGGCATTGCCGGCGGAAAGGTCGATGAGGAGCGATGCGCCGCTGCCGAGAGTCCAGGTGTCGCCAAGGGTGAGATGGGTGGCGGTGGAGCTGTTCGGAGAGAGGACGATGGTGGCGGAAGCGCCGGCCGGGATGGTGGGATTGCCGAGGGTCTGGGTGGAGGTGGTGGCGGGCTTGCCTTTGACTTCGAGCGTGCCGGCGAGGGTGAGCGGGGAGGCCGGGTTGAGAAGGTTGGTCGGCGTGGCGAGGACGGAGAGATCGAGCAGGAGTTTGCCGGTGCTGACGGTGGTGGGGCCGTTGTAGGTCGAGGCGGCTGTGAGAGAGAGCGTGCCGGGGCCGGATTTGCTGAGTGCGGCGCTGCCGGTGATCGAGGCGGCGAAGGTGGAATCGGCGGCGGCGTTGACGGTCAGCGTGGCGGGAGTGGCACTGGTGATTTCGTTGGCGGTGCCGCTGACGACGGAGAGCCCGGCGATTTCCTGGTTGAATCCGGCGAGATCGAGCCTGCCGGAGACTCCCGAGAGACCGAACAGCAGCGAGGTGGTGGCGGGCAGCGTGTTGGCGGCTCCGAGCCTGAGAACGCCGCCGACGATGGTGGTGTCTCCGGCGTAGCTGTTAGGGCCGGAGAGGACGACGGTGGAAGTCATGTCGTTCGGCCGGATTGTCAGGCCGGTGCTGCTAGGGGCGCTGGAGATGGGGCCGGAAACGACGAGGGTGGCTCCGGTCTGCGCGCCGATGCGGGTGCCGGTGACGGCGAGCGTGAGCGGGCCGGTCCAGGTGTTGGTGCCGGATCGCGAGTTGAGCGCACCGTTGAAGAAGGAACCGCCACCCTGGCCGGAGAGCGTGAGGGCTTCGCCGGTGACGGTGATGTTGCCCTGCAGTTCGAGGCGGGCGTTGGTGGCGACGGTGGTGGCTCCGGCGGTCGATCCGAGGGCGGTGTTGTCCTGAAGATTGACGACGCCGGCGTTGATGGTGGTGGGGCCCGCGTAATTGTTAGAGGTCGCGAGCGTGAGCGTGTTGGTGCCGGATTTGACCAGGCCGGTGGTGCCATCGAGCGAGCCGGAGCCGGCGAGGGTGAAGGCCTTGCTCGTGTTGGAGATGGTCAGCGAGCCAGGCCGCAGGCTGCCTGTTAGAGCGATCGAGGGCGAGTTGGATCCGCTGTCGGTGATGGAGACGTGGCGGTTGTCGCGGAAGACGCGGGCGGTGGTGCTTTCCAGCCAGTTGGCGGTGGTGGCTTGGTCCCAGAGGTTCGAGCCGCCGCCCTGCCAGACGAGGGGGATGGAGGAGGCCGCGCTGTTCGGGTTGGTGCCGGCCTGGAACTCCTCGAGATTGGTCATGCCGTCGTTGTCGGGATCCGCGGAGGGCTGGCTCGCGGGCGAGGTGGTGCTGCCGAAGTTCGTGGTTTGCCAAGATTGATAGGCGGTGTTATCGACCAGGAGCACGGCGATCTCCCCGGCGACCGAGGTGTCGAGCACGGGGAGGAAGGCGGACGGGAGCGTGGGAAAGGTGACCTCGCCGAGCGTGAGGTTGCCGGTGTAGGTGATGAGCGGCCTGCGGCCGAGCGTGAGGCCGCTGGTGGGGATGGCGAGCAGGGCGTCGAGGCTGAGGTCGCCGGTGACATTGATGCGGTCGGTGAACAACGGGAACTGGACCGTGCCGCCGAGGTAGGTGCTGCCGATGACGGAGAGGTTGCCGTTGGTGATCGAAACCGTGCCGGACGAGTTGAGCGGGGCTTGCAGGGTGCCGCGGCCGCGGAGGGTGGCACCGGTGAAGACCTCGCAGGATGATCCTTGGAGCGTGGCGCCGGCATTGAGTTGGAGGGTGGCTGCGGAGCGGACGGAGATCTCGCTGGTGCCGGAGAGCGTGTCGCCCGCGGCATCGCCGTAGGACAGCGTGCCCTGCCGGACCGTGATGCCGCCGCTAACCGTGCCGGCGCCGGTGAGGGTCCAGGTGCCGCTGCCGGTTTTCTCCAGCCCGATGGGGTAGGCGTTGAAGGGCGTGAAGCTGCCCGCGAAGGTGGTGGAGGCGTTGAGTCCGCCGACCTGCCAGGTCACGGTGCCGGCGGCGTTCTGGCTGCCGGAAATGACGGAGGACGAGATGCCGGAAAGGCTGCCGATGGGGAGGGTGATGCCATCCGCGGGAGGGACGGCGCTGTATTCCATGCGGACCTGTTCCAGGTTCACCGTGGCGAGCGGCAGGGCGGTGGTGCCGCCGAACTGGAGGCGCGGATCGCTGGCTCCGGTCACCGGGCGCTTCACGTTGAGGGTGCCCGCGAAGGCCGACCAGTCGCCGGTGATCGAACTGCGGAAGTAGTTCACGGTGAGGTCCAGCACCCCGGAGCCGGTGAGGGGGCCTGAGAGCGAGGAAAAGGGCACCGCGTTGACGCCGCGGACGGTGTCGAAGAGCGCGCCGGTCTGGCCGGCGGGGACGATCAGCGGGTTCGGGAGAGCGCCGAAGATCGCGCTAACATTGCCGGTGTGGCCGTGGAGCGTGAGCGAGCCGCCGTTGAAAGTGATGGGGCCGGAGCCGAGGCCGAAGGGGTTGGCGGGAGCGGAGGGATTGGCGGTGGGCGACGCGTTCGAGCTGAGGATGAGCGAACCGCCGTTGAGGAAGGTGCCGCCGCTGTAGGTGTGGCGGGTTTCGAACACGAGCGTGCTGGTGCCGCTGGTGGCCGTGGCGTTCTGGGAGAGCGTGAGGGTGGTGGCGTTGACCACCGCGAGGATCGTCGTGCCGGTGGGAATGCCGGTGCCGGAGACCGTCATGCCCGGGAGCAGGTTGGCGCTGCTGGAGACCGTGACCGTGGGGCTGCCGCTGGCGATCGAGCAGTTTGTTAGAGCGTGTTGCGGGAGATTGAGCGTGAGCGTGCCGTTGCCGGACTTCACCAGCGAGGTCGAGCCGGTGAGGGGCGCGCCGGCGAAGGTGTAGGCGCGGGCGGTGCTGTTGTTGACGGTGATCGACTGCGGGGCGACCGGCTGGGTGACGGTGACCGTGCCGTTGCTGGCGCTGTCGTTGAAGGTGACGTTGTCGAAATTGAAGAAGGTCGCGGGCGATGCGCCGGACCAGGCGGCGGTGTTTTGCTGGTCCCAGAGGCCGCCGTTGGTTCCGGTCCAGGTGAGGTTGCCATTGGTGCCGGTGACGACCAGGCGGACGTAGCCCGGGGCGGTGCCGCTGGGGCTGTGTTCGAGCGTGAGGGTCTGGCGCGAACCGCTGGGAAGGTTCGAGGTGAGGGTGACGCCGCTGGCGGTGAGCGTGCCGGTGGTGGTGATGAGGTCGTAGGTGCCGGGGCCGAGCGTGCCGTTGGTGAGGTTGAAGAGGAAATGCAGGTTGCCGGTGAGAGCCACCGCGCCGCCGCCGGAGACCTGGATGCGGTCGTTGCCGGAGGCCGGGTTGTTCGAGAGATCGAAGCGGAGGGTGGGCGAGGTGAGGGCGAGCGAGGCGGCGGTGAGCGTGCCCGCGGCGTTGCCGTTGTCCCCGCCCGGGGCAAGGATCGCCCCGGCGGAGGTGGTGAGGGAGCCGCCCATGGTGCCGGTGCCTGTTAGAAGCGCGTTGGCGGCGACGCTCACGGAGGAACTGCCGAAGCTTCCCAGCAGCGCGAGCGCTCCCGAGTTGATGGCGGTGGTGCCGTTGTGGCTGCTGTTTCCCGAAAGCGTGAGGACGCCGCTACCGGTCTTGGTGATCCGGGCGTTGCCGGTGAAGGAGCCGGAGAAGGTCGAGTCCGTATTGAGTCCGCCGATCGTGTAGTTCGGCGCGCCGGCCGAGCCGCCGCCGAGCGTGCCGGAGCCGTTGAGTTCGCCAACGCCGAAGGTGTTGCCGGTGGAGTTGGTGGTGCAGGAGAGCGTGAGCGGCGCGGGGAACTGGACGGTGGCGGCGCTCCAGCCGTTGAAGGCGCCGCCGTTGAACACCACGCTCATGCCGGGGTTGGTGCCGGTGTGGGTGAAGTTCAGGTTTCCGGCGAAGCCGTTCATCGCGCCGCGGAGCTGGACCACGTTGTCGGTTCCCTGGTGGACCAGGTTCAGGGTTCCCTCGCCGGTGACGGCTCCGCTCAACTGGATGCGGCGTCCGGTCTGGAGGGTGGCGGTTTCACCCGAGGGGATCACGAGGGGCGCGGTGAGGTTCTGGGTGCTGCCCGAGCTGGGCCACGCGTTGGTGATCACGGCGTTTCCGCGCAGCGTGAGCTGGCCGGCGGGCAGCGTGCCGGAGTTCGCCGGGCCGCCGAGGACCACGCTGCCGCCATCGATGAGGCCGGGGCCCGTGCCGGAATGGGCGACGCGCAGGGTGAGCGTGCCGGTGCCGGATTTGTTCAGGCCACCGGTGCCTGTTAGGGAGCCCGTGCCTTCGAGGACGAAGTTCTTCGAGGAGTTGTTGACCGTAAGGGACGAGGGACTCAGCGAGCCGACCAGCTTGAGGGTCGGCGTGTTCGATCCCGAATCATCGAGGGTGACCGCGTCGCCGTTGGCGAAGGCGGTGGGGCCGAGGAGGGAGGCGAAGTTGCTGCTGGCGGTGTCCCAGTTGTTAGAAACGCCGTCGCCGACCCAGGTGACCGGACGGGGCTGGGGCGTGGTCGTGACGAGCAGGCAACATTGTTGGGTCCAGTTGTCGCCGGTGGAATCCGTGACGGTGAAGAGGAAACCGGCGCGGCCGGAGGTTTCTACGGTCGGGGTGAAGCGGACGATCGCGTTGCCGGGACCGCTCTGGGTGACCGTGCCGTTGCGGAGGCCGGATACGGTGAAGACCGGGCTGGAGGTGAAGCCGGAGGTGAACTTCCGGAGGTCCACGTCGATAAAGGACGGCGACGAAGCGGTGCTCCGGCCGACGCTGCCGTGGGGGACCGCTTTGAAATGGAGATACTCCTCGAGTCGGGTGTAGCCGGCGGGGGATCCCGCGGGGAAGAACGAGGCCGTGGCTTCCGGCGCGGTGAGGACCGTGTTGTGATCGGCGAGCGCCTTGTTGTAGCCGACGGCGTCCTCCCAGTCGTCCGGCATGCCGTCGAGGTCGGTGTCGGCGGGAGCGGTGGTGGATTGGAGCGAAGCGAAGGCGGTGCCGGTGGACAGGCCGAGTTCGAGGGGATCGGCGATGATGCCGCGCTGCATGGCGGCGGTGCGGTCGATGCAGAGCTGGGTGATCTCATCGCGCAGCGGGCGGGAGCCTATTTCCATGCGGGTGGCGCCGACCTGGGAGAGCACCTTCTTGTGGGCGGTCCGGCGGGGGTCGAGCGTGACGGGCGTGCCGATCACGGGACCGCCGGCGACTCCATCCACCGTCTGCGGCCATGCGGTGGCGGCTTGGTCGTAGGAGTTCGAATTGACCATGCCGTAGTTCGTGCGGTTCGTGTCGAGGACGCCGTTGGCGGATCCGTCGAGCGCGCTGTCGCTCATGTGGAGCTTGAAGATGTTTTCGCTGGAGCCGTTTAGCCCGCCGCCATAGACCGCTTCGGTGGTGTTGCCGCCGTGGATGAACCAGCTGCCGCGGATGTTCACGCGGGCCGTCGGGTCGTTGGCGGCGGCCATGTTGAAGCCGTTGTTCCAGCCGAAGCTCACGTTGTTCACCCAATCGAAGACCGATGGGCTGATGCACTTCGGGTTGCGAGTGTGGTTGTTTGCCCAGAGCGTGTGGTGGGCGGTGGCGTGGTTGATGTCCCAGAGGCCGCCGCAGGAGTGCCCGCTGAGGCCCCAGGCGTTCACGGACCACTGGAAGGTGAAGAACTCCGGCGGGGTGCCGAAGGACGAGATGTTTTCGTCCGTGGAAAACATCACGTCGCAGTGGTCGAGGATGATGCGCTGCGAGTTGGCGATGTCCACCGAGTCGCCGCCGGCCGGCTGTTTGCCGTAGCGCCAGCGGATGTGGCGGATGACCAGGTCATCGCCGGTGAGGTTCATCGTGTTGTTCCAGAAGCAGATCCCGTCGCCGGGCGCGGTCTGGCCGGCGATGGTGATCTTGTCCTTATCGATGGTGAGGCCGCCTCCGGAGCCTGAGGACAAGCGGATGTGGCCGGAAACGGCGAAGATGATGGTGCGGCCGGACGCGGGCGCGGTCTGGATGCCGTTGGCGAAGGAACCGGCTCCGGAGGCGTTGCGGTTGGTGACGGTGTAGACGTCGCCGCCGCGGCCGCCGGCGGCGGTGGAGCCGAAGCCTTCCGCGCCGGGGAAGGCGGGGAGTTGGGCCTGGGCGGGGAGGGTGCCACTGGAGAGTAATGGCAGCAAAAGCAAAACGGTGGGTTTCATGAGTAAATCACCTTCAATCTGGATTCTTCTACGTAGAAAAACAAGCGGGCAAGATCCGAAAGTTTCAGATCTTGCCCGAGGCTGCTCCGCGAGAGAGCTGGCAATAATTTAGCCGCCAGGGTTATGGTTTCGTTACCTTGAGTCTCGCAAAAATCCTGCCTCCTGGTTGGTTTGGAGGCAACTGGAAGCTGATGGTGTCGGCCGTGTCCGTAGCCGCGGCTGGCGACCAAGATCCAATTGCGAGCGATGTCGAAGTTTCGATTTCAAAGGTAACATCACCTGCTGTTTTCGCAAGCGGACCTTTGGTAAACGTGAGTAAGTTTCCGACGAACGTTCCGGCGGGGACACTGCTGGCTTTTGGGTTAAGTCCCAGTGCGTATTCAACGAGATTGCTGAGTCCGTCTTTGTCATCATCACCATTCTCGCCTTCCGTCACTAAGTTATCACTGGCCCAGGCGGAGTAACCGACGGAACCATAGGTAAGTTTGCCTGTGTCTTCACTGAAGGTCCAGAGATTCAGTCCATCTGGGCGGGTCCAGGTTTTTCCATCAGGCTTCACGGTGAAGCCGATCAGGTTGAAGGTTGTACCGTAGGATTCTACTAGAGTTGGGTTAATCAACGACCATTCATTGCCTGGGGTGACATCAGGGAGTCCTGAAACCAAGTCGATTTCGAAGTCACCGTCGAAGGTTGCCGATCCCGATCCGCTGATGGTGTTGGAGCTGGACGTGCCACTGATGACGAACTTCAACGCCGCGTTGTCAGCGAGAACCAGAGTTCCGGCACTGACTACGATATCGGCTACCAGAGTGTTCACTCCGGCCAAGGTGACGGTTCCCGCGGTGGACTTGGTGATGGTGCCGGTTCCAGCGAGTGGTGCTTCGATCCGGCCGCTGCGGACATCATAGTTGAAACCGTTAAGTGCGCCGGGACCACGAATGGTGCCGTTTGCGAGGATGACATCACCGACAGTGTCAGCGCCGCCGAGTTCGTAAGATGCTCCGTTTTCGATGGTGATAGTCGAGAAATCATCAAGGCTGCTGGAACGAGAAACCGTCAGGGTGCCGCCAGAAATCGTGGTGCCTCCGGTGAAGGTGTTGGCTGCCGCAAGAATGACTTGTCCTGCGGTGGTTTTCGTCAAGGAGGCGGACCCTCCCAAGCGGGCGGTGACCATGCCGTTCTCGACCGCGTAGGCGGAAGCTTGGTGGATAGCGGAGCCTCCGATGATGCCGTTTCTCAAAGTCACTGTTCCGACAAAGTCGTCGGTGGAGTTGTTGGCGTAGGTGCCGCCGTTGACAGTGACGGGCGAGTTGTCTTGAAGACTACCGGTGCTGCCGACAGTAAGGGTTCCGGCGACTACCGTCGTCGCCCCGGTGTAGGTATTGGCCGAGTTGAGAGTAAGGGTGCCTGATCCGGTCTTGGTAAGAGAGCTGGTGCCGTTCGCAAGAATCGGCGTGCCGACGGTGAGTCGGTCATTGCCTCCGTCAGAACGAATCACCAACTCGGTATCTGTTGCCGCTTGGAGTCCGTTGCCGCCACTGATGGTGACGGCGGAATTTCCGCCACTGCCGCCCGAGAGTAGAATGCCGTTGGAGGTTACGGTAGCTCCCGTAGTGAGAGTGAATGCCTGACCTGCATTGGCCGTGTTGCGGATGTTCAAGGTGGTGAAAGCCGCCGTATTCTGAGCTGAAATGGCCCCGGTGACCTGCTGATGGGTGGCGCTGGCGACTGACGTGGTGGCAGCGCTAGTGACGAAGCCAGCGTCCGCGCCGTAAACTGGCGCGCGGAGGAATCCAGTGGCATCGTTGAAGGCGTAGTTTCCTCCACCGAAGAAGATCCCCTGGTTCACGAAGCCGGCGGAGAGACCCGAGATGGAGATCTTATTGTCTGCGCCGTTGGTGCCGCCCGTGACGGTAAAGTTACCTGTGGCACCAGCGGAGCGAGCTGCCATCGATGAAAATGCAAGTGATGTGTTTCCGGCCGCACCTCTGGTCGACGTGATGTTGCTGTGGCCAGTCGGGAATGATAAGGCTCCGAGGGAATCGCTGGAACCCGCAGCCGCACCTGTGTAGGCGAGTGAGCCACCAGCACCGCCAAAGTTAATGGCGTTACCATTGAGATTGCCCGTGCCCCCTGTGAATCCTAGGGAAGCAGTTTGTCCGGTTCCGGTGTTGTTGGAGGAGATGGTGATTCCTCCGTTGAAATCGTTGGAGGCGTTGCTGAGGATGACGCTGCCAGAGATCACGACGCTATTAGATCCGGCGAGCGGGCTTGAGACGGTGAGGGTCCCTCCGCCCCCGCCGAGGCGGTAGACTCCGCCTGCGGGTGTCAGTGTGCCACTGTAGGTGAAGCTACCAATCGCACCGAGGCGAAGGTTGGGCGCGGAAGTGAAGTCGAGGTTATTCGCACTCGCCAAGCCAAGGCAGACAGCACCGCCGGTTGTGGATAGATTTTCAATCCGATCCAGGAATGTTTGATTAAGGCCACCAACTAGGCCGCTAGATAGAGCTCCCAGCGAAGAGAGGGTGATCTGTCCGGTGGGTGAGGTGCCGAGTGCGTCATTATTTCCGATGCTCAGGATACCATGGTTGATGATTACTTTGCCACCAAACGCGGGGAACTCCTCGAAGGCAGAAGCTGCATGATCAAGATAAACTGGCGAAATGGCGGTCCCGTAGGGAGCGTTGATGGTAAGGTTTCCCGTTCCGGCTAGTCCTACTTGAGTGGCTAGACCTCTGCCGATACCAGATGAAGTCCCATCCCGTCTTGCGGAAATGGTGGAATCAGTCGCCACGACGATGCGGCGTATTGTGTTATTACCGAAGCCGGCGCCGAAGGAATCCAAGGCGGCAAGGCCCCCGACGTTTGCCGAGAAACCTGTGCCAGTGCCGTTGAGGATGAAGTTTTGCGGCTGAGTCCATGCGTTGTTACCTGCTGCGATATTCATCGCGGCTCCGGATGATACTGTCACCCGCTGAGTGTTTGCGACGTTAGGACCAAGCGCGTTGTTCGCTGCCGGTGTTTGCAGGGCACCCTGCCTGACTTCGACATCACCTGTGAATGCTGAGTATGCCGTACCGCCCCAAGTCACCGGGGTTGTGGGAGAGGTTACACTTGGCCGGAGGTAACCGTTTCCGGTCTTGATCAGCTTGCCCGAACCGACGATCCCTCGCGAGGCGGATACGACCCGTGCGTCACTTGCGTTTTCCATGGCAATTCGGAAGGTGGAATCTGCGGCGACCGCCAGTCCTCCAATGGTGCAGTCGCCGAAGTTGATGCGACTGATGTTGACTGCGGCGTTGGTGGTGGAGGTGTTGCCGTTGCCGCTGATGACGAAGTTCTGCTGGTTATTGAAGGCGGCGTTTCCGTAGTTGATATTCACCCCGGCGTTATTGTTGACCACGACTGCTTGAGTTGTCGCGGTGTTGGGCCCGAGTGCTCCGGTTACAGCGTTAAGTTGAAGAACGGTGTTGCTGTTTCCTGTAAGAAAAAGATCACCGGAGAAGGTTGTTCCAGTGGCATTGGTTAGAGACAAGGGCCGGTTCCCAAGAGAGCCTGTAAATGTGACGGCACCGACTCCGTTCCATGGTCCACTGGTGGCGATGCCTCCGCCACCACTGCCGAAGTTGATGGAAGTGGGTGCATTAAAACTCAGCGGTGCACTCAGGATTACGTTGTAACCAACCGTTCCGAAACCTGGATTCAGGCTAATTGACGGAGTTGTGCCGTCGAATTGGAGCGTGCCACCTGAAATTGTCAAACTTGGGGTGGTGCCGCTAGCCGGTCCTGTCCCGTTGACAACCAGAGAGTTAAGTATCATCGGGGTAACGATGTCCTGGTTGGCTACGATCGCGCTGGCGGCGGGAATGACGGTGCTTGGAGTAGCGAAAAACTGGATCGCAGTCGTGGTGCTGCTGACAGGAGCGGTGGGGTTGGTGTCCCAGTTGGTCACAGTACTCCAGGTGCTGGTGCCGGTGGTGGTGTTTGTCCAGGTCTGGGCATTCGCGAGACCGGCGCTGCCGAGTGCACAGACGGTGATGAGGGCGAGCGAAGAGGATGTTTGGAAGCCGAAGTAGCGGCTGATGGATTTTGGTTTCATGATGTTTAGAATATGGAGGATAGCAGATCGTGGATCGTGGATCGTGGATCGT
>CALMKO010000417.1 GCA_937867415.1 uncultured Verrucomicrobiota bacterium
GACCCTAGGCCACCCACCCGATGCGGGTCAATCCATTTTCTCATGTTTTTTTGAAGTTTTTTCGCTTAGGTTTATTAGTCGTTAATAATTAACGACTTACGTTTGAGCGTTTTCCAGAAAACTTGGAGATCGACGGGGAATTAACGGTGATTCGCTTAAAAAATATGAGCGGATTTACCAGTGATGACGCTCCGGGCGGGGTGCTTGATGAATAATCTTGGATTCTGATTTCCAGCGGTGATGCTCAGTGCAATGAACGATTTGATTCGCGTCGAGCCCATCGCTCTACTTCCGACCCAAGCTGGCTGTGCGGTGTTTTTGGGTGACGGGTCCAAGGTGATTGTTTTCTACATCGACCCGGGAGTCGGGGCTTCGATCAATGCCTCTCTGAGCGGTCAGTTGCCGCCTCGACCGCTGACACATGATCTGTTTCTACTGACTTTACAGGCATTTGGTGGTCGGGTGTCGCGTGCGGTGATCATTCGGATGGAGGAGGAGGTGTATTACGCCCGGCTGATTCTTGAGGCGGAGAATGAGATCATGGAGCGAAAGATCGTGGAGATCGACGCACGTCCGTCGGATTGTCTGGCGCTTGTGGTGCGCTGCGGGGCCCCCTTTTATGTCGTAAAGGAGCTCTGGGATCGTCTTGATGACATGACACAAACGTTGGAGGAGATGAGGGATCAAAAGCCCTCTACTCCACTGAGTGATGACGATCTGGGCATTTTCTAAGTTTTTTGGATTCCTATCTTGCGGGGACCTGAAGCAGTTTTAGTCTCCAGCCAATGATGACCATTCCCGCTCCATCCCTTCCTGATTACTACCGTGAGGAAATCCTTCTCCATCCGGAAAATCGCAAGTTCCCGGAATTCGATCTTGTTAGACTTCTTGGAACTGTCTTCGAGCCTACCCAAGGCTGCCGAGTTTGTATTTTGATCGACTTCGACGAGCCCGAGGCCTTGATCAAAGATTTTGCCTTTCTCAACGCCTCGGGTTTCCCGGTGCAAAAAAAGGCTCACGAGCACTTCTATCTCGGACTTCAAAATGGCGCGCTTGATGATCTGGAAATGGTAGGGGGCGAGATGTTCGCCTACCGCTGCACGCGAGGGTCGAATCTTGATTTGGCTGACGAGGTGTGGGACACGCAGGGCAATTTGCTTTCCTTGGATCGGGACATTTACAGCAAATACGATCTGGTCCTCTGCATCTCCACTTTTTCCGCCACAGCGCCGCTGACCGCGAAATGCAAGCAGTATGGCTTCCGTGGTGCCACGCTTCACGGTCTGAACGACATCATTTTGAAATCTGGGCTGGCGGTTGATTATCATGAGGTTTCCGTGGATGCTGAGCGGCTCCGGCTGGCGCTTACCCGTGCGGATTCCATTGAGATCGACTTCGTTCTCGAAGATGGCCGGGTTCTAACCGCGTGGCTCGGGCTGGATGGACAGGAGGCACAGAAGTCGCATGGCCTATGCACTGGCAAGACTCCGGACATCGCCAATCTCCCGGCTGGGGAAGTTTATTTTGTCCCTGCCGATGCCCGTGGATTGTTTCCGATGAAGTATGAGGATGGCACCCTTGGAGTCTTGCGGGTTGAAAACCGCTGCATCATCGAGTCCACGCTCATTGAGGGGAACCAAGCGACGATCGACGCACACAATGCCCGGCTCAAGGATGATCCCATGACTGGCACGCTCGGGGAGCTGGGCTTCGGAACCCAGGTGTTGCCCGTCTCTTACGCGGACATCCAAGACGAAAAAGTGTTAGGCACCTGTCACCTCGCGACTGGGCGTGATGATCATCTCGGAGGCGACATTCTGCCGAGCATGTTCAAGAAACATGAAAACTCGACACACGATGACATCCTCTTCGCCCCGCACAAGACGCCGAATTTCAACATTAGCCAAGTCCGGATGAAGCGTGGGAGCCAGGAGGAGGTGCTGATCGAAAACTTCCGTCCTGCGCGCTACCTGATCGATGCGTTAGCGGGTGGCCGCTAAGGCTTTGATTTGCGTTTAGGAATTCTTTTCCTTGGCCCGCAGGCATCCACCTGCGGGCCATTTTTATGATACCCCGTTCAAATTCCTGGCCGCAGTCCTTTCCGCTTCGTGATCAATCCATATTTGGGGGCGAATATCAAGGAACCGACAAACCCAAGTGCCTGCGCCAGCACGATGCACGCGCCGGTGGAGGCGTCAATGTGGTAACTGATGAAGATTCCAATTACCGTGGAGCCTGTAGCGGAGGCAACGGCAATCTGCAGCATTTTGTCGAAGCGATCCGTCCACAAGTGCGCAATGCTGCCCGGCGTCACCAGCATGGCCACCACCAGGATGATACCTACCACCTGAAGCGATACCACGATGGCAAGGGACAACAAACCGAGGAGCAAGTAGTTCAGAAAGCGATCCGGAAGCGCCATTACGCGCGCCTGTCCCGGATCGAAGCAAATCAAGAGGAGATCTCTCCGGAGGATCAAAGTGACGATGAGGATCAGGCTCCCCATCCCCAAGGTCTGCCAGAACTGGGACGCTGTGATTCCGAGGATATTGCCCACCAGAATATGATCCAAATGCATTTCCGAGGGCGTCCGACTGAACAACACCAAGCCGAAGGCAAACATCCCCGTGAAAACCACCCCCATCACGGTATCCTCCTTGATCCGACTGTTCTGTTTGATAAATCCCGTGCTCACCGCACAGATCAATCCGGAAGCAAAGGCTCCGATGCCCAAGGGGATTCCGACGATGTAGGCGAGCACGATTCCGGGCAACACCGCATGGGAAACCGCATCCCCCATTAACGACCAGCCTTTCAACACGAGAAAACATGAAAGAATGGCACACATCGAAGCCACGAAAACGCCGATCACGAATGCGTCACGCATGACGACGGATTGAAAGGGATCTAACAAGAAGCTCATGGCGGTAGCGGACTCAGACGGACCCTGCGTTTTGACGCTAGAACTCCATGTTTGGGCGCGAAGTAAAAAGCGACGAGAAACATCAACGTTTGAAGCGTCACGATACAAGCGCCCGTCGCCCCGTCGAAGTAATAACTCGCATAGGCCCCCACGAGCGAGGTGGCGATTCCCATGCCAGAAGCCAGCCAGATCATGGTCCCAAATCGATCGGTGAGCAGGTAAGCCGTGGCACCCGGAGTGATCAACATGGCAACCACGAGACAAGCTCCCACGGCCTGCAGTGCCGCCACTGCCGTCGCCGCCAACAACCCCAATAAAGTCACATGCAGCAACCCGGCCCGCAAGCCGAGGGTGCGGGCTTGATTGGCGTCGAAGCAAAACAACATCAAATCCCTCCATTTGAATCCCAGGATGACAAGAGTGGTGCCACTTATCCAAATCACCTGCCAGATATCCTGATCTGAAATCCCAAGAACATTTCCTAACAGAATCGTTTTCAGGTCGACCCGTGCCGGGAAAAGCGAGATCAGCAACAACCCAAGAGCGAAGTATGCGGTAAAAACGATCCCGATCGTGGCATCCTCGCGGATCCGGCTCTTCGCCTTGATAAAAGCCATGGTTCCGGCCGAAAGCAGACCTGCAATGAAGGCGCCAAGCGCGAACGGCAAGCCGAGGATGTAGGCGACCGCCACCCCGGGAACCACTGCATGAGACAAGGCGTCGCCCATCAGTGACCATCCCTTGAGGGTCACAAATGAAGATAGAAATCCACAGCTCCCGCCGACGAGTGCGCTGACCCAGATGGCCCGCCACATGTAGTCGTATTGGAACGGCATCAACAAATCATGGATCATCTCAGTCATGTTCTTCAGATCTTTGCCGGAGAAGTTCCTCGTGCTCCTCCCGGTCCTTGTATTCCAAATGGCCGTCCTTACCGAAAATCAGCGGCCGTTCGTCGTCGGTTAGAATCCGCACCGCCCGCCCGTCATGATTCTGAATCGTCGATTGATCAAACTGGAACTGCCGCAGCACCCCGCCGAAAGCGGCCGCCAGGTTTTGCTCGGTGAAGACATCCGCGGTGGGTCCGTAAGCCAGCACCGTGCGGTTGATGAGTACCACCTGATCGCAGAACTCCGGCACGCTGCCCAGATTATGGGTGGAGACGAGAATGATGCAGCCTGCCGCACGGAGTTCGCGCAACAGCACGATGATGGCCTCCTCCGTCTTCACATCCACACCGGTAAATGGTTCGTCTAACAAAATAATCCGCCCTCCCTGGGCCAGGGCCCGAGCGAGGAAGACCCGTTTTTTCTGCCCCCCACTCAGCTCGCCGATCTGGCGGTCTTTGAACTCCCACATGGACACGCGCCGGAGGCTTTCCTCCACCTTCACCTTATCCACAGCGCGGGGGATACGCATGAAATTCATCGCGCCGTAGCGGCCCATCATCGCCACATCCCAAACACTCACGGGGAACTGCCAATCCACTTCTTCCGCCTGAGGCACATAGGCCACGAGATTCCGCTTCAAGGCTGCCCTCACCGGCATTCCATCAATCGTCACGCTGCCGGACTGCGGCGTCACAAAACCCATGATACTCCTGAACAATGTGGATTTCCCGCTGCCATTCACGCCGACAAGCGCGCAAATCGCACCACCTGCGAGATGAAACGACGCACCATGCAGCGCCAGATGACCATTCGCGTAAGCTACGGAAAGTCCCGCAACCTCGAGGCGATGTGAGTGGTTGCCGGAATTCATGGCGATGTCATAAATCCTTTCAAAATGGTCGCGGCATTTGCCTCCAGCAGACTTAAATAACTAGGAGCCGGCCCATCCGCAGCGGTAAGTGAGTCGACATAGAGCACACCACCGTAGCGTGCCCCCGCTTCCTGCGCCACCTGCTTCGCCGGCTTGTCACTGACCGTGCTCTCTGAAAAAACCACGGGAATCTGATTCATGCGGACGCCATCGATCATCTTCCTGACTTGTTGAGGAGTCCCTTGTGCATCGGCATTGATCGGCCAGAGATATAGCTGCCGCAGGCCGTAATTCGCGCAGAGATACGAGAATGCCCCTTCGCTGGTAACCAGCCAGCGTTGTTTTTCAGGGATCACAGCAAGCTTTTGGCGGATCGGCTCATCCAGCGCTTTGATCTTTGCAGAATAGGCAGCCGCGTTCGCAGTATAGACTGGCTCGTTGGCGGGATCGATTTTCACGAGAGCCTTGCGGATGTTCTCCACGTAGATCACAGCGTTTGCGGGAGACATCCAGGCATGCGGATTCGGCTTCCCCGTGTAAGGTCCCTCGCTGATTCCCAACGGCGTGATACCCTCGGTTAAAACAACTCCGGGCACATCTTTCAAATGGGTGAAAAACTTCTCGAACCAGAGCTCGAGATTCATTCCATTCCAAAGCACCAAATCCGCATTCTGGGCCTTGATGATGTCTTTCGGAGTCGGCTCGTAGCCGTGGATTTCAGCCCCAGGCTTGGTAATGGATTGTACGTCCGCCGCATCTCCTGCCACCTCTCGGGCCATATCAGCAAGAATCGTGAAACTCGTGAGGACCTGCTTTTTGCTCGAGCGCGACTCCTTTGTGGTTTCACCGCACCCAGCGACCAAGCAGACCCAGGCGCCGATCACCAAATACAGGATGACCCCGCGGGGGGCGTGAGTGACTTTTTGAAGCCCGAAGTTCATGCACGCTTTCATGCCAGATTTCAGTTTCGATTCAATGTAAAATATTAGACAAGGCTAAACCGGGGCTCGGATCGCGCCACAGCCACCCTACCCGGATGTCCAGCTCACCCCGCCGGCGCCTTCCAGATCAGCCGTACCGCATCCACCCGCACGCGGGCGTGGGTGATCACCTCGGCCAATGCCGCCTCACGGGCTTCGAGCAAGGTGATTTCCTCCGCCTTGATATGGTCATTCACCTCGGCCAAGTCCCGGAGGCGGGCAATTTCCAAAGACATCTCCGCGTGCATCAAGCCCAGCGCATCGTCGATCACTTGTTGGCTTTTCCTCCCACCCAGTAACCGGGTTTGCTCGAGCATCTCAGGCAAGAACTTCCGCTTCACCGCTTCATTTCTAACAAGCTTACCCGGGTCACCCTTGCGCAGGCATGGCCTCAGCAACGCGGAGCTCTCACTATGATCGCCCCCCGTGTGATCGACCAGGATTCGCAAAGGCGTCTGAGGAAGGAACCGCTCAACATGCAGGTCTGCCGGGGCCACACACTCCACCACCACCCAGGATTCCAACAAGATCATCTTCTCTCCCGCCGAATCCCAGACCCCAAAGGTCGCGTTTCCCACCTCCGATCCCAACAAGCCATCCAACACACCGCGAACCATCGGGTGATCCCACGTCAGGAAGACCTCCTGTTCACGCTCCAATGCGCGCCGCCGATCCAGAGTCACCGTCACCCCGTCTTCCGGCAACGCAGGAAATGCATCGGATCTCAGATTCCCCGGAAGCAGGAAATAACGGCGGCTCCCAAGCTCCTCAATCTGCAATCCCGCAAACTCGAACAAACGCAGTAGAAAGTCCTCGAAATCCCGATCATTGTCCCAATCGCGGATCTTCTCAACCAACCAGCCCGACCTCGCAGGCCGGTGTGAACTCCTCTCAAGCAGGCGGTCTTGCCCGCGCGCGAGTCTTTCTGAAACCCGCTTCCGACAACGGAGCGTCTTTTCAATCAATCCACCTAACAATCCTGGCTCATCAAACGCCTCCTCCAAATCCACCTGCACCTCACGCTGGATTTCAGCCGCGCCCGTCGGGCTGGCTCGAAACGCATCAAGACCGTCTTCCAACCAACGCATCCGGATCTCATCATCCGAGCCTGCAAGATACGGAACATGCACCTGAATCGTCCCCTTCTGGCCAATCCGGTCCAGGCGACCAATCCGCTGTTCTAACAAATCAACATCCTCCGGCAGATCATAGAGCACCAGATGCCGTGCGAACTGGAAATTGCGCCCCTCACTCCCGATCTCCGAACACACCAATACCTGCGCCCCCTCATCCTCCGCAAAAAATGCCGCATTCCGATCCCTCTGGAGCAAGGTCAGATCTTCATGAAACAAAGCTCCCACCACCCCCGTTTCATCACGCAAATCCTCCAGGATCGCCTCCGCAAGTTCACGCGTCTTGACGATCACTAGAACCTTTTCCCCACCCAGGCGCACAAGCAGCCCGCTCAGCCACTTCATTTTGTTCTCCACCGCCACAATCCGTGGCTCACGCTGCGGAAATCCCCCAAGCTTCTCCCGCGTGTTCCTGAACATCACCCGCCCGACACCGAAACCATCTAAAAGATCCTCCGACAATCTTTCCCGCGCTCCCGGGATCCCGGCTGACAGATCAGCAACCCTCTGCTCAAGCCGGGGGCGTCCCACCACGATACCCTTCAGGGAATCATCCGGCATGCCACCCGCCGCGAGACATTCCACCACATCCGCGACCTGCTCATAGTGCCGTGTTTCTTCTTGGTATTTCTCCAAGTCCACATATCGATCGGGATCCAGCAATCTCAATCTCGCAAAATGCCCCTCGGGCCCGAGTTGCTGGGGTGTGGCCGTGAGCAATAACAAGCCGACCGTCGCCTCCGCAAGTCCTCGCACCACCTCATAGGCAGGCCCGGCGCATTCCGGCGACCATTCGAGATGATGCGCCTCATCCACCACCAACAAATCCCAGCCCGCCTCCAGCGCCTGCGCCGCACGCCGCTCATCCCCTGCTAGAAAATCCACCGCCGCCAGCACCCACTGACTGTCCAAAAACGGATTGCACCCTGGATCCCCATACTCGATCGCCTCACAGCGCTCTTCATCATAAAGACTGAACGAAAGCTGGAACCGCCTCAACAACTCCACAAACCACTGATGCACCAATGGCTCAGGCACCAAAATCAACACCCGCTCCGCCCGACCCGTCAGAATCAAGCGATGTAAAATCAGGCAGGCCTCAATCGTTTTTCCCAAACCCACCTGATCGGCCAACAAAACCCGTGGCCGGAGCCGATTGGCCACCTCATCCGCGATGAAAAGCTGGTGTGGGATCAAATCCATCCGCGCACCTGCCAGCCCGCGCACCGGCGAGCGCCGCATCTCGGCACGCCGCTGGAGCGCTTCACCCCGCAAATCGAAGTCCCCGAAATCATCCAGCTTGCCACCGAAAAGCCGCTCCTCCGGTTTGCTGAAACTCATCGCATCCGACAAATCCGATTCCAGCACCTCGCCGCCGTCCGTTAGATAAATTCGCAGTCCGCCTTCTTCGCGCACACCCTCCACGACCATTTCACTCCCCGAGCGATTTTGAATCCGGTCTCCTGCCAAAAACCTCACCCGCCGCAATGGCGCGGTCCCGATCGCGTAAACTCGCGTCTCCCCCGCCGCCGGAAAATCAATCTCCACCCGCCCCTCGCCGGTATTCCGGATGATTCCCAATCCCAGCTCCGGCTCACCATCGCTCACCCACCGTTGCCCACGTCTCCATCCGTTTTCCAAACCTGCTTGCTCCGACATTTTTAGCAATCAAAGACCAACCCGGACAAAAGGAAAGGATCAACCACTCATCCATCATCAGAAAATTTGTAATGGCACCTCTCCAGAAATCCTGATTTTATCTCGAGGCATAACAGCAGATTCCCCCAAACATGTTTGAACTTCTTCAGGCATCCATCAGCCAAAACCAAATCCTCCTGACACTCGCCCTCGCGCTGGTGGTCGCATACTGGCTCATGGTCATCATCGGCGTTCTGGATCTCGATACCGATGTCCCCGAAGTCCTCATGGATGGCGATGGCCTCACCGATCTCACCCACGACGCGTCCACCGGCAGCATCTGGCTTTCCACCGGACGCGCTCTCGGCTTTTCACAAGTCCCCATCGTGGTTTGGGCGAGTTTTCTCATTCTTTTCATGTGGTTTATTTCACTGGTTCTCAACCAATTTTGGAATCCGGAAGCCACCACCATCCGTGCACTGATTCTGTTAGTTCCAAATTTTCTCATCAGTGCCATCATCACCAAAATCGTCACCATTCCCGTCGCCAAGTTGTTTGCAGCCATGTCTGAAAATGATCCGGAAGCGGAGGAGGTGATTGGCCGCACCGGCACCGTCACGACCATGGAAGCGGACGAATCTTACGGCCAAGTCGAGATCGCCGGCAAAGGCGCACCGCTTCTCATCAACGTCCGCACCCACCCCGGAGCTGGCGCCCTCAAAAAAGGCACCTCCGTCACCGTCTTGGCGGCCGGCCCTGATCACCATTTTTATTACATCGAATCCTCTCCATCCTGAAATCTATGATCCCATCCATACCCCTAGCATTACTCCTTGAAGGCGGCATTCTCGTCGCCGCCATCGCCATCGGCATTTTCATCGGCGTAGTCATTCTATTCTCACGCTTCTATCGAAAAGTCCAACAGGGCCAGGCCATCGTGAGAAACGGCATCGGCGGCACCCATGTCTCCTTCAACGGCATGATCGTCATCCCCGTCGCCCACCAAGCGGAATACATGGACATCTCGGTCAAACGCGTCGAAATCGAACGCAAGGCGACCGAAGGCCTCATCTGCCGCGATAACATCCGCGCCGACATCAAGGTCGCCTTCTTCGTTCGCGTTAACAAAACCCCCGAAGACGTCCTCCGCGTCGCCCAATCCGTCGGCTGCGCCCGCGCCTCCAACGTGGACATGATCCGCACCCTCTTTGATGCCAAATTCTCAGAAGCCCTCAAAACCGTCGGCAAGCGCTTCGACTTCGTCCAACTCTACAACGAACGCGACACCTTCAAGAGCGAGATCCTCAAAGTCATCGGCACCGACCTCAACGGCTTTGCCCTCGACGACTGCGCCATCGACTTCCTCGAACAAACCCAGCTCGAAAACCTCGACCCCGACAACATTCTCGACGCCGAAGGCATCAAGAAAATCACCGAGCTCACCGCCACCCAGGCCAAGATGTCTAACAACATCCAGCGCGACAAGGAGAAGGTCATCAAACAACAAGACGTCCAAGCCCGCGAAGCCATCCTTGAATTGGAGAGACAACTCTCCGAAACCGAAGCCAAGCAAAAGCGTGACGTGCAAAGCGTCATCGCCCGCGAAGAAGCCGAAACCGCCAAGGTCCAAGCCGAGGAACGCCTCAAAGCCGAGCGCGCCAACATCGCCGCCAACGAGGAAATCGCCATCGCCAACGAAAACAAGGACCGCCAGGTCCTCGTCGCCCAACGCAACAAAGAACGCACCGACGCCATCGAAATCGAGCGCGTCACCCGCGACCGCGAACTGGAAATCATCGACCGCGAACGCCAGACCACCCTCAAAGCCATCGACAAAGAAAAGGCAGTCGAAATCGAAAAGAAAAACATCCAGGAAGTCATCAAGGAGCGCGTCGTCCTCGAAAAAACCGTGGTGGTTGAACAACAAAAAATCAAGGACACCGAAGCCTTCGCCACCGCCGACCGCGAGAAGCAAGTCGCCCTAACAAACGCCGAGAAAAACGCCCAAGAACAGCTCATCCAGAAAATCAAGCAAGCCGAAGCCGAACAAGAAGCCGCCCGCCTCGCCTCGGACCAAGCCGCCTACACCGCCATCAAAGCTGCGGAAGCCTCCAAGCAATCCGCCGAGCTCCGCGCCCAGGAAATCCTCACCCTCGCAGACGCCCATCAAGAGTCCGCTGTGAAAGACGCCGCTGCCGAAATCTCCATTGCCGAAGGTAAAACCGCCACCTCCGCCGCGATTGGACTCGGCGAAGCCCAGGTCCTCATCGCCAAAGCGGAAGCCTCTCAGAAGCAAGGCACTGTCGATGCCGAAGTCGCCCAACTCAAGCTCGCCGCAGAAGCAGATGGCATCACCAAGAAGGCCCAAGCCATGAAACTGCTGGAAGACGCAGGCCGCGAACACGAGGAGTTCAAGCTCACCTTGGAGAAAGACAAGGCCATCGCCCTCGCCGAGATCCACATCCAGAAAGACATCGCCGCCGCCCAAGCCGGTGTGCTCGGCGAAGCCATGAAATCCGCCAAAATCGAGATCGTCGGTGGCGAGACCCAGTTCTTCGACAAGATCACCAATGCCATCGGCAATGCCCGCGCCGTGGATCGCCTCGTCGAAGGCAGCCGCACCCTGACCGATGTCAAGGACACCTTCTTCAATGGCGATCCCGACTACTTCAAAGCCCAGTTGAGCACCCTCGTCGATCAATTCGGTCTCACAGCAGAGGACACCAAGAACCTCACCTTGTCCGCCCTCTTCGCCAAGCTCATCGGCCTCAATCCCGACGCCACGACCCTCAACAAACTCACCGGCATGATCGGTGCAGCTAACCGCTTCGGCCTCGGCGACCAAGCCGCCGCCGCCCTGCTCGCGAAGAAATAATCAAGACCACCGGAACCCATCCGCCACCCTTGAAAATCATCGCCGGCTTCTAACATGCCCGATCCCGCAGCCACTCCAGCATCCTCGCCACAGCTTGAGGCAGGCGCTTACGAAGTCATTCGCCAGCGCCTCAACAAACACGGCGGGGAGCTACAGCGCCGCCTCGACCTCCTCAACGAGGATCGCAAAAAAGAATTCGGCGGCATCGACACCGCGCTCTTAGCCACATCCCGCCTCACCACCGATAACAACTGCGTCCCTCGCGACATGGTTGCCATCGGCCCCAAGCGATTCCTCTTCGGCTACAATGTCCACCTCGGCCTGCGCACCAGCATGCACGTCGAGGACGTCTTCGCCGCCGTCGACTACCATGCCGCGGATCACAGCTTCCACCCCAACAAAGAAAATTTAT
>CALMKO010000418.1 GCA_937867415.1 uncultured Verrucomicrobiota bacterium
GGGTTTGCGGCTGCGGCAACCCGCGAATTTTCAGAATTTGTCCGTTGCCAGTCAAGCGGGCTTGGATAAACTCGGCTCTGCGAATGGAGAACTCGATCCCAGCTGTTGAAATCAAGAATTTGGTCAAGGACTTCAGGACCTCGTTCCGCAAGCAGATGCTGCGTGCGGTGGATGGGGTCTCGCTCCGGATCATGCCCGGCGAGGTTTACGGCCTGATCGGGCCGAACGGCTCGGGCAAGTCCACGACCATGAAGGCGCTGCTTGGGCTGGTCGCGCCGACTGCCGGACAATGTGCCATTTTCGGCAAGGACTCGCTCAAGGTGGACTCGCGCAATGACGTGGGCTTCCTGCCGGAGAATCCTTATTTCTACAAACATCTCAGCGGCGCGGAGACCCTGCGATTTTACGGCAAGCTCTGCGGCTTGAAAGGGAAAGTCCTCGATGAGCGGGTGAGCGAATTGCTGGCGCTGGTGGACTTGGAGGGCGCGCGGGACCGGCGGCTCGGCGGTTATTCCAAGGGGATGCTGCAACGCATCGGGCTGGCCCAGGCGCTGGTGCAGGAGCCGCGCCTGGTGATCCTCGACGAGCCGACGGCCGGGGTGGATCCCATCGGTTCGCGGCAGATTCGGGATTTGATTCTCAAGCTCAAGGAGCGGGGGATCACGGTGTTTTTATGCTCCCACTTGCTGGAGCAGGTCCAGGAGGTGTGTGACCATGTAGGGATTATTTTCCGGGGAAAAATGGTCAAGGAGGGCAAGCTGGACGAGCTGATCGCGATCGAGGACCAAACGGAGATCGTGGTGAAGGATGCCACGCCGGAACTGCTCGCGGAAATCACCGCGCTGATCGAAAAATCCGCCGGCACCACCCTGCTACGCACCGGGAAACCCCGCACGACTTTGGAACGACTTTTCCTCCGAGAAACCATCAACCGGGAGGAGCAACCATGAGCACCACCACCGACCACGTCCATCACGGCTCGCACCTTGGCCGCATCCTCGTCATCGCATTCCACGCTTTCACCCAGTTGGTGCGGATGAAGGTGTTCTACTTCCTGGCGGTGTTCGCGTTGATCGCCATCGCGAGCAACTTTTTCGATCTGCCGCAGCATGAGGGACCGGAGGCCGTGGGGGTGAACGTGTTGCGCTCGATCAAGAGTTGGTCGCTCGGGACCATGACCTTGTTCTCCGTGGTGCTTTCGATCGTGGCGACCGCGCTGCTGCTCCCGAAGGATGTGGAGGATCGCACGCTCTATACGATTTTGGCGAAGCCGGTGCCCCGGATCGACTACCTTGCCGGGAAATTGTTAGGAGTTCTTCTGCTGGTCTTCGTCTCCCTGGCTTTGATGGATGTGTTGATGACGGTGGTGTTACAAATCCGTTCGACCATGGTGCTGGAGCAGCAGCTGGCGATGGCCCAGTCACTTGGGTGGCCGCCGGATGCGATCGAGTCGCTGCGAGCCGAGACGGCGCTCCACGGGCCGAGCTGGTCCTTGCAGGGCGCGGTGTTCGCAGTATTTCTGCGGGCCTCGATCATGGCCTCGCTGGCCTTGTTGATCTCGACATTCTCATCGAGCACCTTGTTTACCACGATCATCAGTTTTTTGATTTATTTCATCGGGCATTTTCAAGCGGACGCGCGGGATGCCTACCTGCAAGCGGGTCAGGCGGGGGAGGGGGTCTTCGCGCGGTTGGCGGCCCTGGTGATTTCGCTGGTGATGCCGGATTTCCAGAATTTCAATGTGATCGACGCGGTGATCGAAGGGCAGGCCATGCCCTTGCTGATTTTGGGGAAGCTGACCTTGATCGGCTTGTATTACGCGCTGTTTTTCACGATCGCCTCGTGGTTTGTGTTCGCGGAGAAAGAATTTTAAGCCTGTGAAGATCTGGCAACGAAATGCAATGCTTGCGGGTGCGGTGCTGGTCTTCGGCGCGGTGCGGATGCCGTTTGAAGCAGGTCTTGCCAAGGAGCTGCGGGTGTCAGGGCTCACGCCGCCGCCGATGCAGATCGGGACGCGCGACAAGATCGGCCAGACCAGCTCCGCGGTGGCGCTTGGCGGGCTGCGCACCTTGGTGGCGACGTTCATGAACTTACGTGCGTTTACCTTTTTCCAAGAACAACGCTGGGATCAGGTGGCGGATACCTTCGACACCATCGTGGATCTTGCACCGCGGACGCGTTACTACTGGGAGACGGGTTCGTGGCACTCGGCCTACAACGCGGCGTCTTATTACATCAATGATTCCAAATTGCCCGCGTTGCGGCGGCGGGAGGCGTGGCGGGAGGCGATTTTGCGCGGGCGCGCATTCCTGGAGCGGGGGATCAAGAACAACCCGGGCGATTGGAGCCTGCTTGCCAACCTGGGGTTTCTCCTGTCCGACTCGAACAAGGTATCCGCTTTCCGGGCGCAGGATCAAACGTTCGCGGCGGCGGCGGATGCCTATGCGCGGTCTGCGGCCACGGGCAATGCGCTGCCGTATGTGACGCGGTCCGCGCTTTACTGTCTGGCCAGGGTCAAGGGTGAGGAGAAGAGCGCTTTGGCGCTTGCCCGCTCGTTATACGCGGAACCAAGCAATCGCACGCCCACGCTGAAGATGCTGCTTCTGGTGTTGGAGGCGTTTGAAAATCCAGACCTCGACACCGCCGCCCGTGCCAGCGAGTTGTTCGAGACACCGGAAAAGGCTTACGAGGCGCTTTCCGGGCATTGGCAGCGGACGCGCGAACGGTTTCCCGTCCATGGAGTCGCAAAGGCGCTCGAGTCGCTCGAGCAAAGCCTGAAAATCTCCCCGGAAAAGAGCATTTTCAAGCAAGCGCCCCCTGAGCAGTTCGATGAGGATCGCTGGTTTCGTCAGTAGCCTGCGGGTTTCCTCTCGACAGAAGAGGCTTCAGCGTCAAATGATTCCCCCCACACCCTGTTTGTTCTATGCGGATCGCACTTTTCGGTGACATACATGCCAATCTTGAGGCTCTCGAAGCGGTTCTTGCGGACGCTTCAGGGCAGGGCGTGACCGATTACGTCTGCATGGGCGACATCGTCGGCTACAATGCGGACCCCGCTGCCTGTCTGGAAATCGTGCGAGCGATGAATTGCCCGACGGTGAAGGGAAATCACGATGAGGATGCCTCGGGCAGCCACTCGCTCGAGACCATGAACCCCATCGCCGCCACCGCTCTGGAGTGGACGCGCCAACAACTGACCGCTGAGCAGCGCCAATGGCTCGCCCGTCTCCGCATGGTCCGCCAGGTCTCGGAATTCACCGTGGTCCACAGCACCTTGGACCAGCCTGCGAACTGGAATTACGTGACCAATCGCTTCGATGCGATGTCGAATTTCTCCTACCAATTCACCCAGATCTGCTTCCACGGCCACACTCATGTGCCGCGGGTTTATGTGAAGTCCGCCAAAGTCCAGGAGGTCCCGGCGGAGTCGGTCGTGATCGAACCGGGTTCCAAATACTTCATCAATGTGGGGTCCGTGGGCCAGCCGCGCGATGGCGATTGGCGCGCCTGTTATGCCATTTTTGATCTGGAAAACAACCTGATTGTGTTTCGGCGGGTCGAGTATGACATCGCGAAAACCCAGGAAAAAATCATCGCCGCGGGACTTCCTGCGATGTTGGCCGAACGGATCCTGGAAGGCCGCTAGGCCGGAGGCGCGGCCGGTGGGCCGGCTTGGAAGAAGGACTTGAGCACGAGCTGATAGATCATGCCGCGCGGCACTTTGACCCGTGCTTGAAGGGTCTCCCAACTCGCGTCCGCAAGTGTTGCGAGGGTCTTGCGGGCGATCCATGCGGGCAGCACGGTGGCCGCGCGCAGCCGTCTGGATTCCAACAAGCCCGCATATTCCTCCCCTGCGGAAATCCAATCCTGCGCCCGCCTGCACCAATGCTTGTGGGTGGCAAGCAACTCGTCCGCATCATGGGGATCACCAATCGGCAGGTAACAGCGGCCCACATGCAGATCATCCGAGAGGTCCCGCAGGATGTTCACGAGTTGCAAGCCCTTGCCGTAGGCGATGCCCTTCTCTAACAATAAATCCGGCGCTGCCCTAGAGAACCGATTTCCAAGCGTTAGAAATCCCAGATGAGTCCAGAAGGCTCCCACGCATCCCGCGACCCGCCATGCGTAGTCTTCGAGCGCTCCGTCGTCCGGCAGGGTGACGACGTGGTCCCGGTCCGCATTTCCGAATCGCTCCAAATCGAGGGACTGCCCGCTGATGATCGTGGCCACCACCTCACGGACGAGCCGGGCCTCGGCCTCGGGGAGGCGCCTGAGCCAGTCGAGGATTTCACCCGCGCATTCAAGCAGGCGCCGTTCTCTGCGGTCCGGCAGCGAGTTAAGCAGATAAATCGGCCAGCGCGGGACTCCCGCCTCCCCGGCGACGGCCAGCGCGAACTGGCTCAAGCAATGCTGCCGGACGTCATGGGAGGCGCCTGCCGCATCTGCCAGCGTGTCGCTGGTCCGCGCGAGCAGGTAGCCGAGACTCGCCCCGGCACGCATCGGCCTCGGGAGCAGGCGCAAGCTGAGATAGAAGGATCGGGAAACGTCCTTTAACACTGATTTTTCCAAATCCACTCTCACGCGGATCAAGCAAAGTCGCGCTAACGGCTTTGTCAATGCGGCTGTTTTTTAAATTTTCTGGTTTACCAAAGCTCATTCCAGCAGTGGATCAAAAAATAATGGATGGTTTAACCGCCGCGATAATAAATTTTTATTGAATTCCTACGTGATAGAGTATAGAGCTACAAACATGTCCCACACCCTTGAAACACCCGCCATGAAGAAAGGTTCAAGTGCCTCTTCTCCTCGATTTTTCTCACCCAGGGGCCTTGCACGGGCCCTGCGGATCACGTTCATCAGCGGGCCTTACCTGCTTTTGACCGGGCAGCTGAGCTTGAAACACGCCTCTTTGATGATCCTGCTCTGCGCGCCAGCCCCCTTGCTTTGGGGAATGCTGACGATCCCGCCGTTGCTTTTTCCATTTCCCGAGCACAATGCGTATTATGAATTCGCACGGATCGTGAGCTCGGATCCGGCGCAGTGGTCGTTGCTGTTGCTTGCCAGCGCCTGCTTTGTCTTCGCCTTGGCCATGCCTGCTTCAAGTCCTTGTCCGTGCCGGGCGGAGTAGTTTGTGAATCGGCGATGCGTGAAATTTTTCATCATCCGCGCTAGATTCACCTCAGGACCGGCCGTATCTGGATACCGCGCACCTGCGTATCAACCGGATGTCATCTCGGCCGCTCATTTTTTGGATATTCCTCCTCTTACCGGTGATCGCCGCTGAGAAGGCAACCTATGACGACCACGTCTTTCCGATATTCCAACAGTCCTGCCTCAACTGCCACAACCCGGATAAGGCAAAGGGCGGGCTCGATCTTTCATCCTTCACCGCTACTCTCAAGGGGGGCTCAGGTGGGAAAGTCGTGGAAGTTGGAGACCTTGGCTCGGCGCTGATTGCCGCGGTTTCCCAAAGCGGTGAAAAACGGATGCCGCCCGAGGGTGAGATGCTCGGTGCGGCCCAAATCAAAGTCCTCAAAACCTGGATTGAAGGCGGCCTGCTTGAAAATCAATCCTCTTCCGCCCGCAAACCTGCAAAGCCGAAGTTCGAGACCACTCTGCGATCGAATCCCGCCGCAAGACCCGACGGCCCGCCGCCGATGCCGCAGCATCTCCTGCTCCAGCCGCCGGTGGTCACGGCCCGCCCTGCGGCCGTGCATGCCATCACTGCCTCCCCCTGGGCTCCACTCCTCGCCGTCACGGGTCAACGCCAGATTTTACTCCACCACACGGAGTCTCTCGAACTCATTGGCATCCTTCCGTTTCCCGAGGGTGAGCCAGTGTCCCTCGCGTTTACTCCAGACGCACGCTACCTCATCGTCGGCGGCGGCATCGGTGGGAAATCCGGGGTAACCGTCACCTTTGACATCAGCTCCGGAGAGCGCCTGCTCACCGCGGCCAAGGAGTTCGACACGGTGCTCGCGGCCGATATCCGACCCGGGTTCGACATCGTGGCCACCGGCGGCCCCTCGCGCCTGCTGAAAACCTGGAACACCGAAACCGGCGAGCTCGCTCAATCGATCAAAAAACACACCGATTGGATCAACGCGCTCGATCTCTCGGCCGATGGCGTATTGCTCGCCAGCGGCGACCGCAACGGTGGGCTCTGGGTTTGGGAAAGCCAGACCTTGAATGAATTTCACACCCTTCGGGGGCATCAAGCCGCCATCACCGCTGCTGTTTTCCGGGCGGATTCCAACATCCTCGCCACTTCATCCGAGGATGGCACGCTGCGGTTTTGGGAGATGAACGGCGGCAGCGAGGTGAAAAAAATCGATGCCCACCCCGGCGGAGTGACGGCGCTTGCCCTGGCCCAAGATGGATCGTCCGTGACGGCCGGGCGGGATTTGAAAGTGAAGCTCTGGAAGTCCGACTTCAGCCATGCCCGCGATCTGGCGAAAGACCTTCCCGCCCTGCCCACCGCCGTCGCGCTCGACAGCGATGCGAAACGCGCCTTCGTAGCCGACAGCCAAGGCTTGATCCGGGTCTATCAGACCTCCGATTCCGCCTTGCTTGGGGAGATCCGCTGTAACCCGCCGACCATCGAAACCCGCCTCCAGAGCCTGGCCCTGGAGCTCTTGAAGCAAACCCCGGATCCGTCGATCCAAGCTCGATTTCAGTATTGGTTCTCCGCAGCGATCAACACCAAGGCCATTGAAACCCGCAAGGAAGCCGCTCAATCCGAACTCCGGCTCGGCGACTCCCAAAACCGCTTCGGCGAGGCAGCCGCAACCCTCGCCTCGAAAGCGGACGCATTGAACGAAAAGCGCAACCAACGCCAGCGGATGCAAGCGCTTCTGGAGGCAAATCCTCTGCCGGATGTGGCTGAAGAAATTCAAGCAACTCTCCACGCACTGGACTGGAAGGTGGAGGAAGCCCGGAAGGCGCTCGACGCCTGCGAGGCGGACCAACTGGGCCTGCGTGAGGCCATCGAGCAGGCCGCCCCGGTCACCCAGCAAGCGCTGGCATCAGCCGCGGCCTTCAAAGATGCTTACCAAAAAGCCATCGCTCCCTGAGTGGCCGGGCTTTCGGGTTGTGGCCGCTGAGGCAATAAAGCGGGTTGATGACTGGCCGCCATTTCCCAGAACCACTCATCGGGCGAAATGCAAAACGATGAAAATCGGCGGAAGGATCGATTCACTCAGAAATCCACAGTTACGCTGCGTATTCCGGGAAACTCAGGAGATAAGCCATGGGTGATAGGTGAGAGATTTGATGGCCCGACGGTTCGCTGACTTCACCCATGAGGTGAAAGGAGAGCTGCCGCAGACCGCCTGAAAAAGCGGTGCACCCTGCGGTTCTGACATCTACATGAACGAGGGCGATGTCACGCAAAAGGCGAAGTCCCTCATCATCCGATCACCTTGGTCGAGATCACCTCTTCAAGTCCATCACTCGGCTGGGTCGTGGGCTTTTTGAAACGGCCAAACCAAAGCACAATCGGCGAAGCGACGAAGATGGACGAGTAGGTTCCGATGATGATGCCAACGAGGATGACGACTGAGAACTCCCGCAGCGCGGCACCGCCCAGAATGGCCAGGGAAAGGACTGACACCAAGGTCGCCGCGGAGGTGAGGATGGTTCGGGAAAGCGTCGCGTTGATCGCCTCATTCATCAGCTCGATCTGGCTTCCACGGTGGAAGTGCAGGCTTTCGCGAATCCGGTCGAAGATGATGATGGTGTCGTTGATGGAGTAGCCGGCGATGGTGAGGATGGCCCCGACGTGGATCATCGACAACTCCTGCCCGAGCAGAACCACCACGCCGATGGCGATGATACAGTCATGGAGCAATGCGACGAAGGCTCCCAAGGCATAGGAGAACTCGAAGCGGACGGTGACGTAGATCATGATGCCGATGAGGCCCAGGGCGAGTGCGAGCACCGAGCTTTTCAAAAAGCTACCGCCGATGAAGCCCGAGACCTCTTCCTTGCTGGCGTCGATCTTGTAGTGCTCACCTCGTGAGTCGGTGATTTTTTCCGAGAGAACCGGGAAAGATTCACGCAGTCTGTCCTCGATGACTTTGGCGTCGCGGCTATCGCAGCGGACCGTCAGCAAATGGCCCGTCGTCGGGTTGGTCTCATCTTGGGGAAAGGCGGCTTTGCTGAGTGCCAGTCCCTTGAGGGCCGCTTCGATTTTTTCCGCCGGGATCGCTAAATCTTTTCCTAGCAGAAACTGGATGCGCGTTCCACCGGTGAAGTCCACCCCGAGCGCCTGCTCTTTTTTCCAGGCAAATCCGGCGATCGAGAGGGCGATCAACGCCAGCGAGAACACCGCGCACAGCTTGCGCTTGGCAAGGAAGTCGAATCGGGTGGCACGGATCAGATTGAGGAAGCTGAGCTTCTTGAGAATCCCGAGATCGATCCCCCAACGGAACAGCACGCGGGTTCCGAGGATCGCGGTGAACATCGAGCAAAGCAGGCCGATGGTGAGAGTCACCGCGAAGCCTTTGACGCTGCTGCTAGACAACCAGAAGAGAATCACGGCGGTGATCAGCGAAGTGATGTTCGAGTCGAAAATCGCGCTGAAGGCTTTTTCATAAGCGGCGGCAACGGCGGCCTTGAGCGGCTTGCCAAGTGCGAGTTCTTCCCGGAGGCGCTCGTTGATCAGCACGTTCGCGTCCACCGCCATGCCGATTGTCAGGACGATCCCGGCGATACCGGGCAGCGAGAAGGTGAAGCCAAACATCGCCATCACCCCGAAGAGCAGGACCACATTCAGGGACAAGGCGACGAGTGCGATGAATCCGGCGACGCGGTAGTAAACCAGGATGAACAGGAAGGTCAGCGCCAGTCCGAGGATCCCGGACCAGATCCCCTGCTCAACGACGGCAGCACCTAACAGCGGGGATACCGTGCGCTCCTCATCCACGACGAGAGGGTTTTCCAGCGGATTCATCAACGCATTGGCAAGTTCCTTGACCTCACCGGGCTCATGGAGGCCCGAGACCTCGAACTGCTTGCCGAGCGGCACGGATTGCACGGTCGGCGCGCTGATGACCACGCCATCCAGGACGATGGCGATGCTGTCGCGCCCGGGTTGCATGTTCTTGGTCAAGGCGATCATTTTATCCGTGCCCTCGGCATTGAGGGTGATGGAGACGGCATCTGCCTGCTGTTGGGAAGGGTAAGCGACGGCGATGTCGGAACCACCGAGCCCCACTTTGCGGCTCAGCAGGATCGGGCGGCTGGATTCCTTGCCGTCCTGATCTTTCTGGGTGAGCATGTAGGAGCGGTAACCTGGAACGATTTCGCTTTTTTCCATCACGCGGGTGGCGAGGTCCTTGCCATCGGGGCCGACTTCACCGGTCCGTTGGCTGACTTCGCGGAGCTCGAGTTTGGCGACCTTTTCCAAGACACCGCGGATGCGGGCTGATTCCTCGGGTTCCACGCCTGGCATCTGCAAGAGGATGCCGTCCTCACCCTGTTGGGAAATTTGTGGTTCGGAAGTCCCCATGGCGTTGAGGCGCTGCTCGATGACCGTGATGGCTTGGTCGATCTGCTCCTTGGTGATGGGTTGTTTTTCCCCGTTTTCGCTCTCCCGGGGCTGGATGCGCAAGGAGAACGAGGATCCGCCGAGGATATCGATGCCCCCTTTGAGCCGCTCCTTGAGGGGGGTGACGGCCAACAAGCAAAGCGCGGTGACTCCGACGATCAGGACGGTGCCGACATTACGCTTCCGCCGCTCGATTTCCGTGGCGAAGTACCAGAAAAACAAAATCATCAGGCCGAGCCCGGTGAGAAACAAGGTCAGTGGATCTTCGTAAAAAGCGGTGGCAGCGAACATGATAGAGGCGGGTTTGGCTCGAATGAAAAGGGGAGGTTGGGCGGAAGATGGATTACTTCGCGGAAATGTCTTTCTTGTGAACGGTGGCGACAGCGTTCTTGTCGAACTCAAGCATCGTCCCCTCGGCCACCTTGATGACCACCGTGTGCTCCTTGACGTTGTGGATGATGCCGTGAAGGCCTGCTGAGGTGACCACCTTGTCACCCGCCTGGAGCGCCGCGATGCGGGCCGCCAGTTCCTTGCGCTGCCGTTGTTGCGGGCGGATCAAGAGGAAGTAAAACATCACCACCATGAGGCCCATCATCACGAATGGACTGCCGAGAATTCCCTGCGGGCCTGCCGGTGCGGGTGCTGCTTGGGCCAGGAGTGAGCTGCTGATGGATAGGGGATGGAATGTCATGGGATGCTGGAGCGTGTGTAACGTCTGACGAAGGATTCGTGGTATTCGGAGAAGCTGCCTGCGGCGATGGCCTCCCTTGCCCCGGCAACGAGGCGCAGGTAGAAATGCAGATTGTGGAAGGAAAGCAACCGCAAACCGAGGATTTCACCCGCGCGGAAGAGATGCCGGAGGTAGGCCCGGGAGAATCCGGCGACATGCGGATGAGCGCTTTCACACAGCGGACGGGGGTCTTTGGCGTGGATCAGGTTCTTGATATTGATGGGCCCGTCGAGTGTCATTGCCATTCCATGCCGGGCAATCCGGGTCGGCATGACGCAGTCGAACATGTCGATCCCACGGGCGATCATCGCTAAAATCTGGGGCGGGGTCCCCAATCCCATCGCGTAGCGCGGCTTGTCTGCGGGTAGGAATGGTACGGCATTTTCAATCGCCCGGAACATTTCATGCTCCGGCTCGCCCACGGATACTCCGCCGATGGCGTATCCATCGAAGTCCAACGCCACCAGTTCACGCGCCGATTGCTCGCGCAGATCCGCGAAGATCGAGCCTTGAACGATACCGAAGTGATGTTGCCTGCCATCCCCGGAGCGGGGTTCGTGAGCGCTGACCCAGTCTTTGCAGCGTTTTGCCCAGCGGGTGGTCAGTGCGAGCGACTTCGCCGCATAGGCCTCGTCGCATGGGTATGGCGGGCACTCGTCGAAGAGCATGGCGATGTCGGACCCGAGGGCGCCTTGGATTTCCATGCTCAGCTCCGGGGTGAGCAACATTTTCGATCCGTCGAGGTGATTTTGGAAATTGACGCCTTCCTCGGTGATTTTCCGTAACTTTGCCAAAGACCAGACTTGGAAGCCGCCGGAATCGGTGAGCATGGGCTTTTTCCAGGTGCTGAAGCCGTGGAGGCCGCCGAGCTCCCGAATCAATTCATGGCCTGGGCGTAGCCAGAGATGGTAGGTATTTCCCAAAATGATCTGTGCACCAAGCTCATTCAACTCATTGGGATGCAAGGTCTTGACGGTTCCTTGGGTGCCTACCGGCATAAAAATCGGTGTTTCAACCGTGCCATGAGGCAAGGTTAAGCTGCCGCAGCGGGCAGAACTCAAAGGATCGGTATTGAGAATGGAGAAGGACACTGTCGGGGCGCTGGAAATAGGGAAAAATCCGCAAGGGGCCAAGCCCAATCGAGATGGTTCTGACGTTGGAGCAGGATTTTTTTCAGCAATCGCAGATTTTTAGAAACAACGCGCATGCGGCGGAGTTATTGAATTGAAAGCATTCTCGAAGACACCCCGTTTTTTTCTTCCTGCATTTTCTATTTGCACAGGGCGCAGAATGGGTAAGTTCTTTTGAGTCCACCCGACTGAAACCAAATCAAAAAATAAACACGATGAAACTATTCCTCACCGCGCTTTGCGCATCATTCATGGTCCTTCCTGCATTCGCTGAAGATTGCGAAAAAGGAAAATGTGATAAGGAGAAAAAAGAAGAAGGCACCCTTGTGGATTGCAAAAAGTGCGACTCGGACAAGAAGGACGAGAAGAAGGCAGAAGGCACTCTCGCCGGTAAATGCGAAAAAGACGGCGACTGCGACAAGGA
>CALMKO010000419.1 GCA_937867415.1 uncultured Verrucomicrobiota bacterium
TTTGCCTGCGGATGGTGGCAGGTGCTTTCCGGCGGGGATTGGACATCGGGCTGCGTGGGGAAATTGGTGTCTTTTGACACCCTAGGCAATGGAAATTTTGAAAAAGTGTCAAAAAGCACCATTCACACCAATCTCGTCCTTCCGGTGAGGAGTTCCTGCATCATGCCCTGCTTGAGGGCGCGGGTCTTGTCCCGCCGCTGCTCCAGATTCATGTCGGGTTGAACGGTGGCGACGATGGTTTGATATAACGCTTTTTTTAGGTTGCGGCTCATGGCAACTTCTAGAGGCCAATACTTTTGAAAAATTGCAGGGTCCTGTCCATGGATACGAAGCCTGTCCGTTGGTCGTCTGACGTTTGATCGTCTAGGATTTCAAGGCCCACAGCGATTCCAAGCGCTCCGAAGCTGCCATTTTCCATTTCCTCGTAAATGGAAAATGCCTCATGCAAGACTGCCCGGCATAAGGCAGCCGCATTCTCGGTATATCCCTGTGCGATGCACCTGCTAGCCGCATTCGCAAGACGCCCGAAAAACTCGATCTTTGAGTAACCGTCCAGCCGATTCTCCGCATAGAACGCATCTCGCAGCCTCTCGACCAGCCAGGACAGCTCCCCAGCACAGGGAGTGATAACATAACGTGGCTCGTTACGAAACGAGTTTTCCCTCCGTGGTTTGGGTGGCAACTTGCAGATGATCACGTCAGCCCCACCCCAGGTGTTTTTTGCGCAGGGAATGGGTTGCGCGTTCAGGATGGTCGCGGTATCCCGCAAAGTGCTGATGGTGCTCATGGTTTGTTCGGTTTAGGGAATGGTTGGGTTGGAAGGCTCCGACGAACCGGATACTCGTTCTTTACTGGATTGCAGACCTTCCAAAAAATCTTTTGTGATTCCAAGCAGTTCGCGGAGCGAGGAGTGCACGATCTCGAACTCTTTGAAAACCGCCTTGCCTCGATGGCTTAGATTACTGCGCACCTGATAGTAGTAGTTGAAGGATGTTTTCGCGTTTCCTGGGTCAAGTTTAGCTCCTGAATCGGGATCGCGGGAGTCCGATACTTTGCGAACAATTTTTACATGTTTTCTTACGATGTCCTCCATGCCGGGAAGTTCATGGAGTCGTTTGATTCTGCTCATTGGTTCTTCCGCAGGGCCGATGCACAGAGCGGAGAGTCGTTCGAGAATCGACCAGAGAAGCAGGTAAGCCATTTGTGAGCGGAAGAAGCGGTGCCCGTCGGATTCAAAGGAACCGCCCGGCATGGCATCAACTTCCCGCAGCACGGCTTCCACCTCCACCAGACCGAGACCGAATGCCGGGTCATCTTTAAGATCCCAGGAATTTTTTTCCCAAAGCTGGGCGTTCCCCTTTTTTTTATCATATCGGATCACCAGAGCATTGGCTCTTGCTCCTGATAAAAGCTCGACCTCCTCCCAGCGGTAATGTGCACGAGGTTCAAATTCACAGACTTTCTGATAGGCTTTATCCTCATGACTTGGCTTCCAAGTCAACAGAACCCCAGAGATTTCTTCCCGGTTGCCCGAGAAAAGCATGGGTAATCCGTCCCGGACGAGAAGTTCACCCCTTGCAAAATCCGGCTGATACTTTGCGACATCGTCACGGAGCCGAAGAAATGCAGGCATTCCCGGCTTGAGTGCTCCATAAACAAAGTAGGGAAGGCTTTGATCCGCTGGAGCGGCGAGGGCGCTGTTTCCTGAGGTGGTTGGCATTTCCTTGTGCAATCAGTGAAGGGTTTGGCTCATACCAATCGCGTCCTTCCGGTGAGGAGTTCCTGCATCATGCCCTGCTTGATGGCGCTGGCGCCGCTGCTCCAGGTCCATGTCGGAGAGAACGGTGGGAATGACTCGGTTTTGCATGGTGCGTTCTGTTTTGCCGATGTTACTCATTACGGCTTGTTTGATTGGATCACAAAGTGGAGGGAGGAAGGGTTCTGGCGATTGGTCTGACGGCTGATAAGATCAAGTCAGCTATGCGCTGGCTTTCTCGCAAGCATGGTGCGTCCCATGGTCCGAAGTAGTATTCGAACCATTTATTGGCATAATCATCCGCATATTGTTCAATAAATGCTTTATCGGCGGTATTCAGTCCGAGATCTGCGAGAGTAAAAGCCGATGCTCCGATTGAATGATTTGTGGCACTGGCAATGAGATTCTTGATGTCGTGTCCAAGTGTCTTCTTGGGGATCATTTCAGGAGGAGCAAGCTGCCTTTCTAATATGGCCGCCTTCAACGATAGTTCGATGGCTCTGAAATACAAAAATGCGACAGCGATAGACATGAATGTTGTTTCGACATTCTTCTCCCCCTCATTGCTCCGGGTATCCCGACTCTGGCAGTCTGCGTATGCAGCATTTGCCGCATCGAAACTGGCTTCAGCCAACTTTTGAAATTGCCATGATGAGGGGGTTGGAGGCATTTTGCTTTGTATGCTCATTTCTATCTCCTATCGATCACTCTGTGATGGCTATGTCCTCCAACTTCGCCAACGTGTAGCGAGGGCGGCCCTGACCTACTTGGATGACATTCAGGGTGACTCTGACCATTTTACCAAGGTAATCGCGGTTGATGACGTGTGAGTCTTCGATGTCGGGACCGATTTTACCCCGCAGAATTCCCTTTTGATCCACTGGTTTGAATTCGAATGTGCGGCTGGTAGGTAGAGTGCCATCGAAGCGTCCTGTGAACTCTTCGGTGGTGTCGCGGATGTTGTCAGCGTTCAGTCTTTGTGCGGAGTTTCTTACTTGGTTGCTGCCTGAAAACCGGAATGAGGATTCATCGAAGTCGAGGCCGCACCATGCTTCTTGGTCGGAAATGTAGGTGAGGAATTCAGCCACCTTTTTGACGGCGCGTGGGTGGATTTCGTCAACGAGTTCGGAAAGTTCGTCATCGTTGCCTTCGGACGCCACACGGAATAGGTCTTCCAACTTTTGCATGGCGACTTCCGTGTGGTTGGAGCTTTCGTAATTCATCTCCAGCTGCGTTGGATCGGAACCGGCGTTTTCTGATGGGAGTTCATATTCGAAACCGAAAGATCCGATGGCTGTGCCCGTTATGATCAGTTGGTTTTTCTGTTTATCTGGAATCGGCCCCATGTAGCGGAGGTTTTCGTTGATGCTTGCCACGATGGCGGTGAACGCTTCGGTGAACGAGGTGGATGCCTTGCTTGCGAATTCCGCAGCGATGCCGTGGCTGCCGAACACGGGATTCCCCCTGAATGTGAGCCTTGCTTTTTTCGGGAGATTCCTTGGGTTGATGCGGGCGATAGCCTCTTTGGCGTGGTTGAGTCGCGTTTCAAAGCTCATCCGATCAATGACCCGATCCGCAGGGATTTGAGCAAGAATGGTTTCTAGCTCGTTGATTTCGGAGGCCAGTGCGATATATTCTTCCTGATTCATTGTTGCGCTCCTTCCCGTTCGATTTGTTCGAGTAGAGATAGTGCCACCTGGTCGTCTGTATCCGACAGGTCCACTTGAACGAAGCCCTTCCACATGCCGTTCTTACGGTGGGACCACATGCTATACCAGTAAGAAACCTGGCGAACGTCGAATCGTTCCATGGGCATTCCGATTTGGTGAGTGTAGGAATCGACGAGGTATGTGGCTTTCACATGCCCGTGATTGAATAGCTCTGGATGTGCTGTTGACAGTTCGATCTGGGTTCTTCCCTCTGGAATTTCGAAGAAAGTGACCACATCAATGTCGTTGGGGGGCAGGCTCTTCAGGGTTTCCTTATCCTCCATGAAGCTACCATCAAGCCATTGGAATCCGTCGGTGATGATGGTTTGAGAGAGCGCGGTCCGGTAATGAATCAGGCCACGCAGGATACGAATTCGCTCAGGTGAGGTGGCGAAGCGTTCGACGACTTCGGTCAAAGGAACACGATATGGAGATCGGTCCGGACTGTGACCTTGGTGTCCTGGCCGGATCGGAGGCAGCACTGATGAACTGTTCCAGTTGGGAATCATGGCAGTTTGGCTTTCGCAGATAAATTGTGTGTATGATTCAAATCAGTCGAGTCTTTCCTGTCAGGAGTTCCTGCATCATGCCCTGCTTGAGGGCGCGGGTCTTGTCCCGCCGCTGCTCCAGCGCCGCCAGCTCCAGGTCCATGTCGGAGAGAACGGAGGCGATGGCGGTTTGTTCGGGGAGGGGTGGGAGGAGGAGCGGTGAATTGAGGAGCGCGATCTTGGACAAGTTGTAGCGTGTCGATCCTTGTGCGAGTGACTTCATCAACTCCCGGCCTTCTTTGCTTCTAAGGTAATAGGCCAGAAACAAGCCGGCAGCTTCAGCCCTCTCGCGAAACCGGAATCCGAAGCAGAAGCTATTCAAGAACAAATCGGGCACGTCGCCCATCATCACCGCGCACATGGCAACTTCTTCTGGTGTCTCAGACGAGCCGTTGAAAAGAAGGTCTCCTTTCGTAACGCGGTTTTGCGACTCAGTTGGCGAGACTTTGACCCGCTCGAACTCGCCGCAATCAATTACAACATTCGTCATGACGTTCATGAAGGTGATGTAGCGGGCCGAACCATCCCCAAAGTCGGCTTTGGTTTTGCCAGTTAATCCGCCGTAGGTCGCACCCAAATCCCCCAGCCGCTTCGTCTCCCACTTTCCCGTGAATCCCGGGAGGCGGGTTTGGCCGGTGAGGAGCTGCTGCATGGCGGCCTGTTTGAGGTCGCGCTGCTTGGCGATGAGCCGGTCCAGCGCGGCGAGCAAAGCGTCCACGTCCGATAAGGCCGTGGCGATGGCGCGTTGCTCGGGGAGGGGTGGATGTGGGATTTTGAGTTCTCGAAAATACGGAAGGCCAATCGTCAAGATTGTGCTGCCATTGGCTATCCGCTCGAACTCTGGCTTCGCGGACTGGAGCCAATAATAAAGAAAGAAATTGTCTAATTTTGGGCCGCACCGCCAAGCCATGAAATGCTGGCTAACTGCCATGTCGGTTTTCATGATCGCGCTTTTGCCAACACCAGCATCGCGGGATAGAACTACGGTGCCTGCCGGATGAACAACCGCTGATGAATTGGCTATTCCCGCAGGTGTCACCGATGCATAAGTGTCTGCAATATGGACTTGGTCCAATGCTGGCGAATCAGCGAGTGAAATCCATTTGATTTGGCCATTCCAATACTCGGGATGCTTTTTGTTCGGAGTGTGTCCGCTGCCGCGTTTTGCAATGCTGTCGAGCAGAGATGCCTCCCACTCCTCCGGGATCACGCCGACCTCGGTCTGTTTGTAGCCGGG
>CALMKO010000420.1 GCA_937867415.1 uncultured Verrucomicrobiota bacterium
CCTTGCCTAAATGTCTGTTAGAGTTGAAAAAATTTATGCCTAACAGTCATCTCCGCAAATCCACCGTCGGTTTCGAATTTTTGAAACCTCTTGATCGGTTTCTCGATCTCTCCCGATCCCGACGCAACTGCCCCGCGCTTCCTGATGAACTCTGGCTCGAAGTTGGCATCCGCCGCTGTCTTGGATTCTTTCAAAGCGGTCGCAATATTCTTCAGGATCCCGCAGATCGCCACGACAAGCCCAAGCATCGCAAAAGTCCAATCAACAAAAAACCCGGCAGAACCGCAGCCTTCACCGCTACCAAATACGCCACCGGCCACCACTACACCCTCTGCTTGCAGAGTCACTGCATGACCCATTTGACGGTGGGCGATCAGGTTGAGCGCGAAAAAAAGCACCCAAAGTCGGACACTGTTGAAGAAAATTTTGGCCCAGCTAGCCCGACTCGCTCGAAGGCTCACTCAAGGAAGCGATGAGGCTGACCAGGCCGCCGAAGGGGGTGATGGTCTTCGCGGTGGAAGCGAGCCGGACTTGCCGTCCGTGGAAGACGGGGTTACGACAAATTTGCAGCGTTTGATGAAGAGGTCTCGTGTGCAGTTATTCGACACAACCCTCCTACCAAATACCAAATGAACTGTAGCCAACCGATGCTCTATGCAACTTGCGACCTCGGGCTAAAAGACGCTGGAAACTCGCCAAGCTTTTACGGAGAACCTTGTAGGACTAAACTCGCTTTTCAGCGCATCCTTCCCTAGCCTCCCCGCACCACACAAACGCTTCACCGCCGGCGACGCAGCAGCATAATAACCCCGAACCCACCCAACAACACCACATCCAACTCGGGAACCACCGTGATGGTGACGAAATGGGTCGCGCCGCTGGTGTCACCCACAAAATTGCTGCCCGCAGAGAGATCATTGTAATCAAACCTCCAAATGTTAGAGCCAAGGAAGATGCACGAATCATCAGCGAGAGTGACCAAGCCCGCCCCAGCATCATAGCTGAAAAGCCCGCCGTCCCAGCCTCCTACCGTGCTGACCAATGTGAGCTTGGAACCGTCCGCCAACGGCGTGCTGGTTCCGAGATCCGTCATGGTGAGGATACTACCGGCTGAAACATTCAGCCCTCCAGCAGAATATGTTAGATCTCCATTAAAACCTAAAGACTGAAATTCATACGCATAGGTGGAACCCGCAGCAAAACTAACGGACCCACTACCAAACGACTCGATCGAGTTCCCTGGAGCGAGCACGCCGCTGACATTGAGCCCACCGATGACACTTCCGGAGCCCCCAAGCCTTCCCGTGGATCCGATATTCACATCGCCGCTGCCGGACTGCACGCCGTTGATCACCAGCGTGCCTGCGCTAACGGTCGTGGGACCACTGTAGGTGTTAGCTCCCGCAAGTGTCACGGTGCCCGCCCCGTCCTTCACCAGCGCGCTTGCGCCTGTAATCAGTCCTTGGACATCGAAAGCCCCACCAGAAAATGCAATGCTCCCACCACTTGATGAAGCCAACGAGATATCACCGTCAAGTATCACCTTGCCGCCACCACTGTTGTTAAGAGTGGCGAGCGCACCACTGGCGATGATCGAGTTGGAGAATAAATTAGATGGCCCGTTGTTTTCTAACAATGAATCAAAAATCAAACTGGCCGATGCACCAATCGCCACTTGCGCCCTACCCAAGTTGCCACTCTTGGTCACCGTCAGGCTACTTCCCGCAAGCACCGATGCCTTACCAGCAAATGCATTGTCACCACTGAGACGAAGCCCTCCCGCTCCAGAAATTTTGATCTCACCATCACCATCGATCGTGCCCGAAAAAACACCGCCACTAGGTCCCTCGTTGAAGGTGAGTTTTGCGCTTGGATCCATCAAAATGCCAGATCCCGCTTGGCTAGCAGAAACCGTCTGCTCCCCTGCAGCGATGAATGGCTGCGCGCCAAGATTCTTCACCGCGCCAGTGATAATGGAATTCCCCGTGCTGTCGTAGGCCCAATCCAAAACACGGCCCGTCGGATCATTCATTGTTAGAGTGAGGCGCATCCACCCGTAATTCGCAACGCCATTCCGCATCAGCTTGAAGCCCATGTAGCCGATCCGATCGGCAGTGAACTGCGCCACGCCCGGACCAAGATGCCCGGATTCGTCCTCGGCACCTGAGCCACCCCAACTCTCCGAAAACGTCGATGACGCACCGACCGATGTCCCCAAGGCAAGCGCTCGAATAAAATCTTCGTTGCCAGTCCCGACTCTTAGCGGCTGGAACTCGGGCGAGTTGGCGATTCCCAGCCCGCCGAAAAATGGGTTCAGGTGCCAGCTCGCAGACGACGGGACCACTCCCATCGGATCTGTTAGACGGATGAATACGCCATCAAAAGTTTGTGGAATTGCGATATCCCTCACCCCGCTGTAAATGATCTCCCCAAACGCGGAATGCGTGCTCAGCCAAAACACCGCGCCGCAGCCCAGCGCACGGGCGCAACTGTCCCGCCGCGGCCGATCAATACCGCGAAAACGCTCTAATAACATGGGATTCAAAATCATTGCGACTGCACTTTAACTCGGAAAAATGTAGCTTTTCTCCCATTCACAAAAAAGGGATACGGCACAGAGACCACTTGAAATTCGCCGTCATCCGCCAACACCGACGGCGTGGCCGTGGATGCCCGCCAAGTAACTAGATCACCGCTGAACTCCACCGCATATTTAAGACCAAAAACCGCAAAGTCCCGGCGACACGAAAAAACCGCACGAAAACTAAACCCACTCTGACTTCTCAGTGCAAATGGCACCGGCAAACCCGTTGCCCCAAGGGTGGCACCAGTCCACAACACAGACGCGGAGGAGGACTGCGTGGGATCCGTGCCAAACGCAAATTCTTGAAGATTGTTAGATCCATCCGAATCCGGATTCGAGTTAGGACCACCGAACGCACTTGTTTCACCAAAATAGCGGACCTGCCACCCATCCTCAATCCCATCCGCAGCGTAAGAACCAAAGTCGTCCCGCCCGGTGTTGACCACGGTGAACTGAGCCGTATCCGTGAAACTCTGATACGTCGCCCGAGCAACCGCCACACCGTTCTGATAGACCGAGGCCGCCGTGGCGATCCCCCCGGAATCAATCCCGGCCAACGGCCCACTCTGCACCGCCCACGTCACTTGATTCGAAGCCAAAGGCAACCGACTGGCATCGTCATAAATCATGGCGACCACCAACTGCAGCGTCGCCCTCTCACCGGTGGTGAGTGATGGCGCGGACTCATCAATGGCGATGCTCAAGATATCATAGATTTGCCCCGCAAAGCCGCCGCGTAAAATGTAATCGGCCGATGCACCCGCCGCCCCAAAACTGCTAGAAGGATTGACCGCGTATCCCTCGCTGGCCGCCCTCGCACCACCTCCGTCAAACACGACTGGACTGAGTGAGTAATCCGCACTCGTTCCGCCCCACACCAAGAGGGGCACCAAAACAATCACGTAGATACGAAAGAAGGCAGCCATTTACGGATTCGTGAGCAGCACTTCTAACTTACGCAGACGCGCCTCCTGCTCGCCCAGCCGTTGCTCATGCTCGAGTAGTTTCTTTTGCAGCGCCTGATTTTCACGATGAAGCTCTTGAATCGCAGCAGCAGAATAAATCGTCAACGGATAGGTATCCACCTGCAAGACCTCCGATCCATCAGACAACAACTGCCCACTGCCTTTCACATCCTCCGGAAAGACTTCTGCAAATTCCTGCGCAATCACATTCGGATAACGCCGATCCTCGATCTCAGGATATGCAGCGAGATACCCAGCAGTGTAGCGGAAATCGACCAGCCTCACTCGACTCAGTTTCTCCAAAGCACCGCCGATCGGCTCAATCTCAGTCTTGATCCGCCGATCGGAATTGGCAAGCCAGCTTCCCGCAATGTTCTTGCTAGCGTTGCCGTTCACCTCCAGCGCGTTGGTGGTCGGCGTGCGCCCGATGCCAAGACGCCCAGCTGAATCGATCCGCGCAAACTGGACCGAAACCTTGTTAGAAAGCAGCGCAAGCGCGTGGTAACCACCGGCAGCAACTTGAGCGACTTGACTCACGCCACTTGGAACCACGGTCACCGGATCCACCGCATCAGTGAAACCCCAAGCGATCACCGAGCCGTCCGCCTTGAGGGCGAGGCTGTAAGTATCACCTGCCGCGATTTGGACCACGCCACTGGCTGCCGAGGCGGGGACATCGGTTTGCCCACCATTATTCAGCCCCCACGCGACTACGGAACCGTTAGATTTCAGCGCAAGGCTGTGATTCCACCCCGCGGCGATGGCGGTCACTCCGCTCAACGCGGCAGCTGGGACGGTGGTCTGGTCAGCAAGGTTACTCCCCCAACCCACGACCTCGCCGTTGCTCTTGAGAGCGAGGCTGTGATGCTCGCCAGCTGCAATCGCCGTCACAGCCGTCAATGTGCCAGGAACCGTGGCCTGCCCGAACGTCGAGTCACCCCATGCGCGCACCGTGCCATTCGCCAGTAACGCAAGACTGTGCAAACTGCCTGCAGCGACATTCGTGGCGGTGGTGATGCCAGCTGGGATGGCGATCCGACTGTCTGCTGCACCCCACGCAAGCAGCGTTCCCTCACTTTTACAGGCAAGACTGTGCGCAAAACCCGCCGCGATTTTTGTAACACCGCTCAAGGCCGCCGTCGGCACCGTGGCCTGTCCCGCCCCGTTGCTTCCCCAGGCAATCACTCTACCGCTCCGCAACAACGCTAGGCTGTGCTCTGCACCGGCAGAGACGGTGCCCACATCGGCCAAAGCAGGCACCGTGGACTGGCCCTCACTCCTCGACCCCCAGGCAAGCACCGGCACCACGGGGTCGGCGATCAATCGCTCTGCCGCAATCCCGCCGTCCACCGCATCCGCAAATGCGAGCGTCTTGCGGGTCGGACTCACGGAGTTGTTCGTCAGATAAAGATTGGTGCCATCAAACTCCACCGCACCAGCGACCGGCGTGGTTAAATTCATTCCCGTCGCAAGCCGCAGCGGCGCCGCCAACGCGCTACCCGCAGGCAAGGTCACAGTCCCACTGAAAACCGGCGAAGCTAAATTCGCCTTTAAATTCAGCGCAGACTGTTGCGCAGCCGAGACGGGCTTGTCCGCATCAGACGTGTTGGTGACATTTCCCAACCCAACCATGGTCGGAGTGATGCCGCCGACCGTTCCAGTGAAAGTGGGAGA
>CALMKO010000421.1 GCA_937867415.1 uncultured Verrucomicrobiota bacterium
GGTCTATAACCGGACCCGTGACCGGGCGGATGAACTCGCTGCGGAGTATCAGATCCCCCATGTGTTCGATGATCTGGAAGCTGCGATCGCCGCTGCGCCTGATCACGTGATTTTCGATCTGGCGTTGCCGGCATCCCTCTTTGCCGACACTCTCCGGCGTCTTCCCCGTGGATCACATGTATTGATCCAAAAACCGATGGGGGAGGATCTCAAGCAGGCGCGCGAGGTTCTGGAAGTGTGTCGGGAGCGGGGGCTGCATGCGGCAATCAATTGCCAGCTCCGCTTCGCGCCCTTTGTCATGGCCGCGCGGAGCATGATCGCAAGCGGGCTCATCGGCGAACTCATCGACATGGAAATGCGGCTCACCGCCATGACGCCATGGGGGTTGTTTCCCTTTCTCAACGGGTTGCCGCGCATGGAAATCGTCTATCACAGCGTGCATTACATCGATCTGATCCGTTCCTTTCTCGGTGATCCACGCAGCGTCCACGCGCGCACGGTTTCCCATCCGGAGTATCCCGAGTTGGCATCGGTGTGCAGCGCGATTCTGCTCGACTACCCGGATCCGGTCCGCGCCACGATCACAACGAATCATCTCCACCGCTTCGGTCCGGAGCATCAGGAAAGTTATCTCAAATGGGAAGGCACCAAAGGAGCGATCAAGGCACGCGTCGGTCTCTTGATGAACTACCCGCACGGCGTAGGTGACTTGTTTGAATACTGTCTTCTGGATGTTGAAGGGAAGCCCTCGGGATGGAAGTCCATCGCGCTCGAAGGATCTTGGTTTCCGGAAGCCTTCATCGGCTCGATGGCGCAGGTTCAGTGTCATAAGGAAGGTTCGCTGGACCGTATGGAAGCTGATGTCTCGGATGTCATTCACACGATGGAAGCGGTGGAAGCTGCCTACGCATCATCCGCACGGGGCGGCGTTCGACCCACGGAATTCGCATCAACTTTATGATCACGCTCAAAGGCATCGCCTGGAACCATACCCGCGGATTTGTATCAGTCGTTGCCTGTGCGCAGCGATTTGAAGAATTGAATCCGGACGTCTCTATCATCTGGGAGAAGCGTTCGCTGCAGGCATTCGCGGATGCATCGATGGAGCAACTCGCTAAGTCTTATGATTTGATTGTCATGGATCACCCGCACACCGCGCTTGCGGCGACGGAGGGATTGCTGCTTCCCTATGAAGATTGGGTTCCGGCAGATGGTCTGGCGGATCAGGCCGCCAATTCCGTAGGCGGCTCGCACGAAAGTTATCGCTTCCACGGAAAACAATGGACGCTCGCTAGCGACGCCGCCGCTCCCATCGCGACTTGGCGGCCGGATTTGATCGAAAAAAACGGCCTTGCCTTGCCAGCGACATGGGAGGATGTGTTGGAGCTCGCCCGCTCCGGCTTTGTGACGGTGTCGGCATTTCCCATCGACATGCTGATGCATAGCTACACGTTCTGTGCTGCCCTCGGACACGCTCCGTTCAGCGGTGATCATGTCGCGCCGGATGAGATTCTGGCCGCCGCGCTTGAGGAACTCCGCAAGCTTGTCGCACGATGCGATCCAGCGTGCCTTGACCGAAATCCGATTCGCACTGCCGAGTGGATGTCGCAAACCACCGATCCGCGCGCCTCATACTGTCCGTTCGCCTACGGTTACTCGAACTACTCGCGTCCGCGGTATGCGCCGTTTTTGTTGAAAGCCGGTGGACTTGTGACGTACCGCGGGAAACGCCTCCGTTCCACTCTTGGCGGTGCGGGCATTGCGGTTTCATCCAAAACCAGGCACCCGCAGGCTTGTATGGATTTCGCGCTTTTCACGGCTTCTGCCGAGACGCAGAAAGGCGTCTATTTCCAATCCGGCGGCCAGCCCGGCCATCGCGCGGCGTGGAACGATGACGCGGTGAATGCTGCGTCCCATGACTTTTTTCGCGACACGCTGGAAACGCTCGATGAATCCCTGCTGCGCCCGCAGTTTCCGGGTTACATGGCCTTTCAGGATGCTGCCACCCCGATTGCGCACGCCGCTGTGGCGGGTCGCACCACGCCGTCCGCCGCCGCCGCGGATATCAACCGGATCTATCAAAAATTCCGCAACCAGCCATGAAACGCTTCGGCTCCGTCACCGAGATTCGCCCTGAAAAGCTCGTGGAATACAAGAACCTCCACGCTGCCGCATGGCCTGGAGTGCTGCGGCGTATCACAGAATCCAACATCCGGAACTATTCGATCTATTTCCGCACCTTTGACGATGGCAGGCACTACCTCTTCACCTACTTCGAATACATCGGATCAGACTTCGACGCCGACATGGCCGCCATCGCCGCCGACGAGGAAACACTCCGGTGGTGGGATGTTTGCAAACCCTGTCTGATACCATTCTCCGGGATGCCTCCCGGAGAATGCTGGGCTCCGATGGAGGAGGTGTTTCATCATTAATGCGCATCTTGGTCACCAGCATCCTCACTTCTTCTACCAACTCTGCAAGAAGGCCCAAAAAGCCATCCCAATAGCCTCTGTTCCAAATCTTAACGCTTCAATTTTTTATGTTTACTGTTTCATGCTCGCCCCTCGCCGGGCTCACCGTTCTCGACTTTTCCCAGTTCCTCGCCGGTCCGGCTG
>CALMKO010000422.1 GCA_937867415.1 uncultured Verrucomicrobiota bacterium
AGCCGACAAAATCCAAGGCGACATCCACGACCCCAACGTCCGCATGTGGATGGACATCTGCAAATTCAACCGCAACCCCGAGCATGATGCGCTTCTTGCAATGTCTTGACCGACTCGGCCGGCTCGGGGCGGTCCGGGCATCATGGCAAAAGGAACTTGGCGATGAGTTTGCCGAGTGCGCGCCGCTTTTGCGTGCATCGGACGTGGCTTTTTCCATCGAAGATCCGGATTGGCCGGGGCAAATCCTTGAACTGGAGGAGCAAGAGGACGGCAGCTTTGTGGGATTCAGTCAGAAAATCCCCTCCCACCGGCCACCACTCTCATTCAAACGTGAAGACTGCGTTCGACTCGTGCCCAATCTGAAGGGCAGCGCCGAGTGCCTTGGCAGGAAATTGGGATTCACGCCTGCGGAGCACCCGCAATGGAGCCAAAGTGCCGTTCATGAGATCGGATCATTCGACATCCGTGATGGCGAACCAATGCCCGTTCATTTGTTTGTTCCTAACTTCCATTCCCGTGAGGAATCAATCAAATCGGCGATCCGCGATGTTGAGTCATCGATTCTGCTTCTGCCCACGCGCAGCGGATTCACCCAGGAGGTGAGCACACTCGCCGCGAGATACGACGTTCGAATCATCGTTCTGAGCTCTGCCAAGGGACTGGAAAAACTGTCCATTGCTCCCGCCCGAAAAAAAGTCCGTGGGACGGAAAAGAAATCCGTGCCGCCGATGTTCACGCCGAAGGCAGACTGGAGCTGGAAAGACCTCATGCTGTCCATCGAGCTCGAAGGCCTGCGCTGTCGGATTCACGGCGACGAGCGGACCCGGCCATGGACTGACATGAACATCAGGTTGCGGAACGGCAGGCACCCAACCCGGCTTCTCCAAATCCTCGGCGACCTTGGAACCGGCACGCGCCTAACCCAACGCCGTGGCGACACAAATGACCGCAAGGCGATTTCGAATGTCCGCATTTTCCTGAAATCCTCCGTGATGCCTCTATCTGACGATCCATTCCACGAGTTCGAAGACGGATGGGGGATCAGATTCACCGTCAATGACCAGATCGGACGCCGTCAGGTGAGGACCATCGAAGATGACAAAATCGCCGACAGACCCGATGAAGACTCGCCATTCACCTATCAGGACGATATTGATCCGGCCGAGAGGGCCGGGTTTTCGATTCGGAGTAATTAAACAATTTTGAATCAAATACTTACAAAAACAGATCGAATTCGGGTTTCCTGAAAAACGCCTAAAATTTTAGAGCCTACCCCTGCATTTGTCCCACACCTGCATTTAAAATTCCTAAGAATCGCCGATTTAACAGATGTCCACCCGCTTCTTCACCAACGACAACAGCAATACGCTGCTCAAGAAATTCGAAGGCATCTTCGAAAATAACCCCGACCTCGCCCGTTTCGACGCCTTGGTCGGCTATCTCCGTGCGTCGGGCTACTTCGCCATTCGCCCGAAACTCGTCAATGTCCCGGTGGTTCGCATTCTGGTCGGCATCAACGTCGATAACATCGTCGAGGAATATCACAAAAAGGGTCAACTCTTCCTCGCGGACGCCGGCAAGGCGCTCAAGGAATTCCGCAGCGCGCTCGCGGCCGACATCCAGAACGCCCACTACTCCCGGGAGGTAGAAACAGGTATCCTCCAATTCGTCGAGGACGTGGTCTCAAAAAAAGTCGAAATCAAGGCCCACCCCACGAAGCGGCTCCATGCGAAAATCTACATTTTCCTGCCCGAGGGCTTCAACGAGCACAAACCCGGCCACGTCATCACAGGCTCCTCGAATCTAACCGCCTCCGGTCTGGGTGCACAAAGGGACGACCAGACCTACGAATTCAACGCCCTGAGCCACGATTACGACGACGTGAAATTCGCAGCCGACGAGTTTGAGAAACTCTGGGGCGAATCCGTCCATGTCCTTCCCAAGGAAATCACCGAAGTCACGAATAACAGTTTCCTCCGTGACGATCTCACGCCATTCGAACTCTACTACAAGCTGCTCATCGAATACTTTGGCCCCGCCATCGAATATGACCCGAACAGTGAGACAGACTTGCCTGAGGGCTTTATGCGTCTCGCCTATCAAATGGATGCCGTCACCCAAGGCTTCCTGCTCCTCCAGAAGCACGGCGGCTTTTTCCTAGCGGACGTCGTCGGCCTTGGAAAAACGATCGTCGCCATTCTGATCGCCAAGAAATTCTTCTATCATAACGGTTTCCCGGGGCACCTTTCCGAGACTCTGGTCATTGTCCCACCTGCTTTGAAGGACGGCTGGCTGGCCACCATCGAGAAATTCGAACTGAAGGGCGTCAGGGTCGTCAGCAATGGCAGTCTCCATAAAATCACCAATGCCAAAAAATACGACCTCGTGATCGTGGATGAGGCCCACAAGTTCCGCAATGACACCGCCGCCTCCTACGACGAACTCCAACGGATTTGCAAAACCCGCACCACCCGCCGATTTCCGGACGGCAGCTTTTATCGCAAACGTGTCATCCTCGTCTCCGCAACACCGCTGAACAACCGACCTAACGACATCAAGAACCAGCTTCTGTTGTTTCAAGACGGCAAGGATTCCACTCTCGAAGTCCCCAACATCCAACGTTTCTTCGCCAACCGCCAAAAAGAGTTTCAGAAGGCGCTCAAGGATCTTTCCCCTGAAGACGCCCGCGTTGAAATCCAGCGCATCTATGAACTGATCCGCACCAAGATCGTCACGGAAGTCACCATTCGCCGCACCCGCACCGACCTGCGGGAGCACGATGACTACAGCAAGGATCTCGATGCCCAGGGCATCACCTTCCCGAAAGTAAAGCCTCCTCACAAAATCCTCTACCCTCTGAGCCCGGAGCTGGACCAACTCTATGACGAGACCCTGGCCGATCTGGACAAAGGTCTTACTTACAACCGCTATCGCGCCATCGGAGCCCTCGTCCCTGAGAAGCGCATCAAGTATCAGCAAGCCGAGCAGATTTCCTCACAGCTCGCCCGCATCATGCGCACCCTGCTGCTGAAGCGGCTCGACAGTTCGTTCCATGCCTTCACCCGTTCCTTGGGCCGCTTCCGGGACAATACCAAGGCGATGGTCACCATGTTCGAGCGTGGCAAGATCTACATCGCCCCGAGTCTCAACGTCTCCGAATACATCATCGAGGATCGCGAAGATGAGTTGGTTGAGCTAATACTCGCGACGCAGGGCGACGATGCGACGCTCCAAATTTGCACCCCTGAAGACTTCGAACCAAACTTCCTCCCGGGTTTGCAGAAAGACCTCGAAATTCTAAGTGATCTCGCAGCGCGGTGGGGAGCGGTGAAGGAGGATCCGAAACTCGACGAATTCGTCCATCGGCTCAAAACCGAACTGCTATCTCCAGAGATCAACCACTCCGCAGCCACTCACGGAAAACCGAAACTCGTGGTCTTCTCCGAGTCCAAGGAAACCACCGATTATCTGGTGAAGCAGCTTCATCACCGCGGATTCGAGAAAATCCTCACCATTGACTCCAGCACGCGCAAAGACCGCATGCCAAAGGTGAGGGCCAACTTCGATGCCAATGTTCCGCTTACTGAACAGTTAGACGATTACGAAATCATCATCTCCACCGAAGTCCTTGCCGAAGGCGTGAACCTGCACCGCGCCAACGTCATCCTGAACTACGATACGCCGTGGAACTCCACCCGCCTGATGCAGCGGATCGGCCGCATCAACCGGATCGGGACCACCGCCGCCGAGATCCACATCTACAATTTCTTCCCCACCGCCAAGGTGGATGCCGACATCGACCTGAAGAAGAAGGCGCTCGTTAAACTCCAGGCCTTCCATTCCGCCCTCGGCGAGGACAGCCAGATTTACTCGACCGATGAAGAGGTTGATAACTTTGGCCTCTTCGACAAGGAGATGGAGGAAGAAAAGGATGAGTCTCTCGCCCTCCTGATGGAGCTCCGGAAATTCCGCCAACAGAACCCGGAACGCTTCCGGGAAATCCGCAACCTCCCACTCCGCGCCCGAGTCGGGCGGAAAGACAAACTCCGCGATCAGACCACCATCAGTTTTGTTAGGAACCGTCGCCGGGATGGCTTCTATTACGTCCACGCGGACAAAACCGTGGAAGAACTCTCATTCGTCGAAGCCGCGCGGATCTTCCATGCGAACGCTAAGGAGAAGAGTGTTCCCTTGCCCGAATGCCATCACGACCAAGTCAATGCAGCGGTCGGCCATTACCACGAGACTCTCAAATCCGAGGCCGTGCGGGATCAGATCGTGGACAATCAGATCGGCCCGAACGAGCGCAAGGCGCTCCAGTTCCTCAACATCTTCATCGCCCACCCGACTCTTGCGTCCGCTGAGGAAAAGACCCACCTCAAGCACGCCCAAATCGCCGTGCGCAAGGCTGCCTTCGGCAAACTCCAGCGCGATTTGGTGAAGCTGGAGAAAGCCCAGAAAAAAGCCCCGCTCAAACCCGCCGCCCTGCTCGACAAGACCCTGGAGATCATCGGTCGCTACGATTTCTCCAGCTACGACGGCGAGTCCGCAGAAGACCTGAACGCCGGCCTGTCTGCCGCTGAGCTTGAGCCTGTCATCATCCTTTCCGAATCCTTCTCCAACCCCGACTGATCCATGGCCACTTCACCCTCGATTCAACCGCTTCTCTGCCAACCTTACGAGCGTCAGGTCTGGCAGAAGCTTCTGCACTCGCTCTTCCCGGACGGATCGCTTCACCTTTTCTCCAGTCCCCAGAAGCTTGCCGCCTCACAGGAAAAGGTGAAATCCACCCGTCAGCTTGGCACCATCGACCTTCCGGATGGAAACACCATCGCCTTGCTCGAAGTGGAAACCACCGACCAGATCAAGCTCGCCCGCAACCGCGTTGGACTGCGCAACTTCGTTTCCACCTTCATTGATGAGGCTGGGGCGTCCGCAGTGCTCGCCGTCTTTCATCAGGAAAAGTCCGAAGACTGGCGGCTCACCTATGCCGCCCGCCAGACCACTCTCGACGAAGAAACATCCGCCATCGTCACCATCGAAACGGCACCTCGCCGTTTCACCTTCGTCCTTGGCCGGAATGAGCCTTGCCGGACAGCCGCGTCGCGTCTCGCCACCCTTCTCGAAAAAGGCGACGAACTCTCACTCACAGACGTCGAGAAAGCCTTCTCTGTTGAGACCCTGTCAAAGGACTTTTTCAAGAAATACAAGGAGCACTATCTGGCCTTTGTCACCTGTTTGCTGTCCCCCCCACGGCGGACAGTCACCCGGAAAACATTCGGTGTTCCGACCCTTACCGATGAGGCGGAACAGGATAATGCCGATAAACCCATTCGGGACTTTGTCAAAACCCTGCTGGGCCGCCTCGTGTTCCTTCATTTCCTCCAGAAAAAGGGATGGCTCGGATGCAAGGCAGGAAGCCGTGCTTGGACCGGTGGAGACCCGGATTTTGTGCAGTCCCTTTTCTCAATGGCGAAGTCACGCAAGGATGCCGGCCATTTCCATTCGAAATACCTTTCCGCGCTCTTCTTCGAGGCGTTGAACATGCCTGATCGTCCAGGCGACATCTTCCCGCTCACCAATTCCCGCCTGCCTTACCTCAATGGCGGCCTTTTCGAAGAGGAATCCGCTGCCTTGCGCGCCATGGACTTCCCGGCGGACCTGTTCGCCAACCTGCTCGACTTCTTCGGTGAATACAACTTCACCATTGATGAGAACGACCCCGATGACCATGAGGTCGGCATCGATCCGGAGATGCTCAGCCATATCTTCGAAAACCTGCTGGAGGACAACAAGGACAAGGGGGCCTTCTACACGCCCAAGGCCATCGTTTCCTACATGTGCCGCCAGAGTCTTCTCCACTACCTCCAGACGCACCTTGGAGAGAACAAGGAGCTGGAAATCCTGCTCAACGAGAAGGACACGACAAAACACCAGGGCAAGAACTCCTTCGTCGCCAAACATCGCGAGAAGATTATCAAACTCCTCGAAGATGTGAAAATTTGCGATCCCGCCATCGGCTCGGGAGCTTTCCCCATCGGCCTGCTGCTGGAAATTCTCTGGACGCTCCTCACACTCCAGCCGGAGCTCAACACCCCCGCCGAGCGCGCCAGACTAAAGCGCCAGATCATCCAGCACTCGATCCATGGCGTGGACATCGATCCCGGTGCCATCGAGATTGCCCGTCTCCGCTTCTGGTTAGCACTTGTTGTGGATGAGGATGAACCGCGCCCGCTGCCGAACCTCGATTACAAGATCCACCGCGCGGACTCCCTCATCGAATACATCCGCGGTGAGGCTGTGAATCTCGGAACAGAAGCGCCCAAGGACGCGGCGGCGAAGGCTGCCGTGGAGAAACTCATCGTCGCCAAACAATCTCTCTTTACGGCTCAAGGCATGAAAGAGAAACGTTTGGCGTGGTTCGATCTCTACCGTGCCCTTGCCCAGCTCGCACAAGCGGAGTTCACCTGGATGCGCAACGGCACCAACTTCGCCGATGGTGAAAGGTTGTCTCAGTTGACTCGTGGCATTAAGGAATTTGGGCAGTGGATCGGGCAGATCGATGCGATCAAGAAGGAAAAGGCCCAACTTCAAGATTCTCTCCTCAGCAGACTCAGACACTGGTTCGACGATCCTGAAAAACCAACCTTTCTATGGAATCTACACTTCGGTGAAATCTTTGCAAATGGTGGCTTCGATATAGTTGTGGGAAATCCTCCTTATGTGAGGACAAAAGGTATTCCTGAATCATACAAATTACTCTTGTGGGATAGATTCGATACATTCGAAAAGAAAGCTGATCTTTATGTCTGCTTTCTGGAAGCGGGATGTCGGCTACTCAAGATAGATGGCTTCCTTTGTTTTATCACTTCCAGTAGTTATCTGCGATTAGATAGTTTTGCAAAAATCCGAAAGTTCCTACTTACCACGGGATCAGTCGACGAGGTCGTTGAGTTTCAGCAAAATGTCTTTGACTCTGCGGCCGTGAAAACCGCAATTATTTCGTTTGTGCTCACGGATTCCGATCATGACGTAAAGGTTCGGGTTGGCGATTCCCCAATCGAGGCATTTCGCCGGAATCCAACAATAATTCCGAAGAGTTTTTGGGAAAAAAATCATCAGTGTATCTTTGATACTGGGTATTCCTTAGACCGTCAGGCTATTTGCAACAAAATAGCGCAGAAGGGTTTGATGCTAGAAAAAAACTACGATGTCTGTTTTGGTCTAAAAACAGGAGATGATTCAAAATTCGTTTCAAAAGAGCCATTCAAAAATGCTTCAGAGAAACTTTTCCGAGGCAGAAACATCTCACGATGGAGAATGCAGTGGAATGGAGAATATGTTTGGTATGACCCAGCTCGGATGAGAGCACATCGAACCACGGCTAGGCCAGGCGAGCGCGCTCGATTCATACAACCTAAAGTCCTTGTGAGAGATACCGGTTCCTGCCTCGAAGCAACATTTGATGGCGAAGGGAATTTCGTCAAAGACGTGCTCATTATTTCAGCAAAAAATGGTGGTTCCGTTATCGATTTGCAGGCTGCCACCGCTGCAATCAATTCGCTGGCCGTTCGATTTTTTTATGAGTCAACTTATCAAACCATCCATGTTCAACACAACGAATTAAAGCGCGTTCCCTTGCCCAATCCCAGCGCCACCGACAAAAAACGTCTAGCGGAGTTAGCGGAAGCCTGCGCTGCGGCAGCAAAGAAAAATGACTCAGAGACTCTCTCTGCGCTCGAAGTAGAAATCAACAACATCGTCTATCGGATCTTCGCCCTCAGCCGCGATGAAATCTCTCTGATCGAATCCTCCCTCGCCACCTGATTTCGATGCTTGAACCCACCGACAAAATTTGGCGCTACATGAAGCTCAGCACCTTTTTGCTGCTGCTAGATGGCAAGGCATGGCTTCCCTCGATTGCAACTCTCCAGTCAATGGATCCACTTGAAGGGAGACTGGGCGATAATTTTCACGAGAACCTTTGGGATGAGTTGCATCGTCAGGGACTTCGCGAAGAAACCGAAAAATGGCTGCATGAATCCCTGGATCCCTCCATGCAGCGAATGCTGGGCCTCAATCCCGGGCACTACCTCCTGACATCGCGGGTGCTCGGGAGTGCCTACGCCGAAATCCTTGCCCGCAGGCGTGTCGCGTGGTGTTGGTTTAAGTCAGATCTCGAATCCGCAGGCATGTGGTCCATCTACGGCAACCGCGGCATTGCTGTAAGGACAAGCCCCGAACAACTCGACCAGTCCTTTCCCGCAGGCAAGGAAAGAACCATTGAAAGCATGATCTATGTGGATAGACGGCCATGCCCTGACAATTCGCTCCAGCGGGTCATTCACGAGCGACCGGAAGCGATTCTTCGCCCATATTTCCTCAAGGCCGCCGAGTATGAACACGAAGGCGAAGTGCGCCTGGTGGCCCACTGCCCGGAAGGTGCCGCTGGCATATTGGTGAAGGACATCAAAGTGGAAAACCTGATCAACGAAATCGTGATCTCACCACTTCTTCCCTTGGATGAATCCGAGGCCATCAAAGACTTTCTGACGGACCGGGCCCCTCATTTCAAAGACAAGATCAAGCAGTCCGATCTGAATGGAAAGAACACCCCGGATATGGCGGACAGAGTCGATGAAGTGTTCTACGGAACCACCGATGATCACATGTATCTCGCAGAACTTCCTCCCGCTCTGCGAAAACTCTGAACACAATTCCAACCACCGAAAACCATGAGCAAGACCACCAACACCACCGATGTCGAAGCCGCGCTCGACCTACTCGCCACGCAAGTCCGCGAGGAGATCATGAGAATTCGGGATGAAGGAGCGGATGCTATGAAGCAGGGCGATTACGACACGGCCAAGTCCGTGATCGAGTTCGCTGGGAAACTGGAGTCATTCGCCGGCGACGTGGATAAACTGGTGGGGCAGTGGAACTCAATTGCCAAACAGCACGACGTTGAACCGGAGACGGTCAAGGCCATCGTCGGCAAGACCTTCTTCCAGAGAGCCCGCAAAGGCACAATCACATCCGACAAGGAATTTCAAATCCCGCTCCTTCATGCACTGGTCAAACTCGGCGGTAGCGGGAAGACCCAACAGGTCATTGATCAGGTTGGAAAACTCATGGAAGGGAAACTCAAGCCCAAGGATTTTGATTTACTGAAATCCGAGCCGCACATGGTCCGCTGGCGCAACAAGGTGATGTGGGCAAGAAACACTCTGGTAAATGAACTGGGTTACATGAAGAGCGATGCGCCATTTGGAGTGTGGGCCATCTCCGACAAGGGCAGGAAATGGTTGGAGGAGCAGACCAAGGGCAGATGAACCACCAACAACAATTCACTGTCTTATGAACTTTCCAAACGAGCAGGACAAGAACGTCGTCATTCCGGCCGTATTCCGGAAAGGTGCATGGCATCCACTCTACGGTGGGCCGATGCCCGCTTTCAAAGAAGGCACCCTTGCCGAGATCACCCTGCCGGAACATGGTTTTGAGAAGCCGGAAGAACTTCAGCGGTTCAACTTGGAAGATGAGGTAGTAATTCTTCCATCGGGTAGTCCGTTATGGGCGGTCATGTCTCCCCATCACGGGATGGGAGGTCCCGGTCTCGGAAAACCCAAGTATGCCCAAACCCGTCCTCAAGACGGCTTAAATCGCGTGAACCTGGTGGAGTTCAAGATCCTTGAGAATCTGCAACTGCACCTTCGTGGCACCAAGCACGCCCAACTTCAGCCATGTCGATGCGAACTGGAGGGCTTTCCAGAGGATGTCGCTGTATTGAGCGTCAACCAAGCATACACGCGACTTTCCGAAAAGCACGAGCCCAAGCGGAAGTCACACTCGGGGAATGTCTTCACCCAAGTGTATTTCCTCGATGGCAAATTGCTGCTGCCGCTTGAAGAGGCCCGGAAACGTGAAGTCATCAACCTTGAGAAAAAGCTGTTTCAGCAATCAGGCGAACTACCACTCAGGGAATAATTCTCGGAAATGAACTCATGAAAGACGCACAAAAGCCAGACCATCTCAGCCTCAGCAGCCTGATCACACGCTTGAAGGAGGGCGAATTCGTGATCCCTGACTTCCAGCGAGATTTCGAGTGGAAGCCATGGGATGTCCGCGATCTCATGCGCTCGATCTTCCTCGACTACTACATCGGCAGCTTGTTGCTCTGGAAGGGCAAGGAAGAGAACTTCGATGCGCTGAGCTGCGAGGAGATCTACGGATTCAAAGGTGATGGGAGGCGCACACATATTGTGCTCGATGGGCAACAGCGATTAACAGCGATCTATTACGCCTTCACCGCCCCGGAAATCCCACTCCCATCGCGTTCGAATCCCTACTACTATTACATCCACGTGGATCGCTTCATGGCGGAGGAATATGACCAGGCGTTTGAATACGACTGGAACAAAAGGCGGCGGAAGAAGTTGGAACGCTCCATCGAAGCTCAGTATGAAGAGCACATTTTCCCGCTCTGGATCATTGGCAAAGGAGGCAGGGAACTCTACAGATGGTCGGACGGATACGCCAACTACTGGAAGGCAAAGGCTGTTCTGGCGGCCGAGGATGGCAATTCTCAGGCCGAGGCCCTAGCCATAGAACATGCGGCAAATGCACTCAGATTCGACGAGCACGTTCAGGGAATCATCGAGCATTACCAAATTTCCTACATCGAGTTGGATCGTGAAATCGGAGTGGACAAAGTCTGCGACATCTTCACCCAGATCAACAGCCGCGGCGTCCAACTTGACGTGTTCGACCTGATCAACGCCCTGCTCAAGCCAAAGGGTCTCCAGCTTAAACACATGTGGCGTGATGCGATGAGCCGACTGGACTTCGTCGAGAGTGACAAATTGAATGTCTATGTGCTGCAGGTGATGTCGATCATCCGGCAGGCCTATTGCTCGCCGAAATACCTCTATTTCCTTCTACCAGGTCAGGAGAAAACGGTGCGGAACCCCGATGGGACGAGACGGAAGGAAGTTCTCATTCCAACCATCGCCGACTTCGAGAAGCGTTGGCAGGCCGCAGTGGATGCCTTGGAAAACGCGATCAAGGTCCTCAAACATCCGCAGGAATACGGTGCGATCTCCTCAAAATACCTGCCCTACGTCTCCATTCTCCCCGCGTTCGCAGCCATCCGCCAACATGCCAAATCCGTGCCGCCAAACCGGCAGATGGATGCACAACGCAAGATCCGCCATTGGTATTGGGCCTCGGTCTTCACCAGTCGTTACTCGGGTTCCGTCGAATCCACCGCCGCCCGTGACTTTCTCGATCTGAAAGAGTGGATCGAAGACGACACCGCGCAACCGGGCATGATTGCCGAGTTCTCGCAGCGATTCCGCAACTTGGAATTCCGCAAGGAGACGAACACCGGCAGCTCGATCTACAAGGGCGTCTTCAATCTTCTGGTCCTGAAAGGTGCCCGGGACTGGATGACGAGCGACGTTCCCCACCATGATGAGTTGGATGACCACCACATCGTGCCGGTCTCGCGTGGCAAGGAGGATCTCGAACTGAAAGGCGACGCGATTCATACGATTCTCAACCGCACACCCCTTACCGCGGATACCAATCGCAAGGTGATCGGCAGCAAGCTTCCCAATGAATACCTCCCCGAGCTGATCGCGGCGAATGGTGAGAATAACGTGCGTGCGATGATGGAGTCGCACCTGATCTCGGCCACGGCGCTCGACATCCTGCTCCGCAATCCTTTCACATCCGCCGATTTCGAGGAGTTCATCAGCGAGCGGCAAAAGACGATTCAGGAAGCCATTGAGAACCTCCTCATCAAGGAGCGGCTGGATCTCAGCCCGCACCTCCGTGAACTGGATGCGCAAGTGGAGACGACCGAGCTTGCACTGCGCGCCGTGGTGCTGAGTGTCATGGAACAGAATGGAGCATCTCCCCCAAGCCACATCATGCAGAAGGTGGATGAGCGGATTGCCCGTGCCTCCAAAAAGGATGCCTCCTTCGACGGAGACTTCTATGCGACCATGAAGGGAAAACTGGAGTATTTCGACCTCCGGGAAATCCAGGACCTGATTGTGAATGGATCGTTGTGGCCGCACTTTGAAAACCGATTCCGCAACAAACCGGCCCTGGCAACCAAGTTCGACCAACTCGCCGATCTACGAAATGGCATCCGACACAGCCGGGCTCTCGGCGAAATCGTCCGCAAGGAAGGTGAAGCAGCCTTGTTGTGGTTCGGGCAAGTCCTTAATGAATCAACCAAGTAGAATCCCATGTCGCCAACGATCACAAAGACCATTCTCGTTCTTGCGAACTCGATCAAAAAGAGCGGGCGATGTGTAGCAGGCAGGGAACTCATCCCCTGTGAAAACGGCAAGCAGCGTATCGGGCCATGGATTCGCCCGATCGACCCGCTGGGTGATGAGGGAACAATTGACCAAGAGATGGCAAAAATTGCGGGAAAGTTCATCAATCCCCTCGATGTCATTAAGATCGAGTTTACCGGTGACGCAGGAAATGCCAATCATCCTGAAGACTGGAACGTAGAGCGAACCGTCCCGTGGAAACGCGTCAATTCATTGAATCCGAGCGTTCTGGATAAAATGGATGATGATTCGGGTGATCTTTGGGGAGTCGTGTCAGCCAGATCCAGAAAGGTCGCTCCTAGGGCAGGTATGCAGACTCTCAGACTTATCAAACCCACCGGTAATTTGGAGGTAGAAGCCTTCCTCGAAACGACTTCTTGGGGACCTAAATTTCGATGCTATTTAAAGATCGCACACCGAGGAGTGAACCATCTCTTCAGTATTGATGATCCCTTATTTAGCTGGAGGCACCGGAGCGTGATCGGTCGCAATCAAGTTGGTGAAAAGCGGGTTACTTTTCCACTTGATCCTGCTAGAACGGTAGTTGTTGCCAGTCTCACGCCACCTCTCAAAGGGAACCATTACAAGATCGCAGCCACGATCTTCGAACTATGAATCCGCTTTTTACCATCGGTCACTCGACCCACGACTTCGATACGTTTCTCAAGCTGCTGAAACAGCACGAGATCGCGGCTGTAGCTGACGTGCGATCCCGCCCTTTCAGCAGACTGCCTTGGTTCAGTCGCCCGTCGCTGGAAAAGGAACTGAAGGAAAACGGAATCAGCTACGTGTTCCTGGGGCTGGAACTCGGAGCACGCCGGGATGAGCGAGAGTGCTATATCGGAACAAGAGCGGACTACGATTTGATTGCTAGAACACCGGCATTTCAAAGGGGAATCGAACGTCTCCGGGTTGGTGTCGATAAATGTAGGATCGCCCTAATGTGTGCTGAGAAAGACCCCTTGGATTGCCACCGGACGATTCTTGTTTGCCGTTACGCCAAGGAATTTGCCGCAATCTCACACGTTCATGCGGATAGCCACCTGGAAACCCATGAGCAAGCTGAAATCCGCATGCTTTCCAGATACAGCGCCGCCGAGGGTGACCTTTTTCGGTCCCGAATTGAGCTACTCAATGAAGCCTACAAGCGGCGTGGCGAAGAAATTGCATACGTTGAGCAACCGGAACACGCTGGTGCAAAAAATGAAACTTGGAACGATGAACCCTGAAACCACAGTCCATACCATTGGCTTCACTAAGAAGACCGCCTCGGAATTCTTTTCGCTCCTTCGCAAGAGCGGCACTAAGCGGGTCGTCGATGTGAGGCTAAACAATGTCTCCCAGCTTGCCGGTTTTTCGAAGCGGGATGACCTTCAGTATTTTCTCAAGGAAATTGCCAATATCGACTACGTTCACGTTCCCCTGCTCGCTCCCACCCAGGACATTCTCGATGCTTACAAAAAGCACAAGGGCGACTGGAATGTCTATGAGCCGGCTTTCTTGGATCTTATGAAGAAGCGGGAAATCGAAAAGCGTCTGGATCCCGAAATCATAAAGGGGGGGTGCCTGCTTTGCAGTGAGGACAAGCCCCACCACTGCCACCGTCGTCTGGTTGCAGAATATTTACGCCGGAACTGGGGAGATTTCGAAATATGCCACCTTACCTGAAAAACTATTCGCCATGACTGAAAACAATACAACATCCGTCGCCATCGAGAGGCATCTGAAAGAATTTCAAGGATACCTATGTGGTTTTCTTGGAGAAATCCTCCCCAAGATTTGCGTGGGGGGCGCGGACTGGTGGACACTTCTTGTCCGGAGCATTCCCCGGCTCAAAGGCTCGCAGTCGAGCCGGATTCGTTCCGGCACCATTCGTGACCTTGGAAAACTCGATTTAGTCTCGTTATGCGGCGTTTTGAAGCACAACTGGCGGTCCATTTGCGAAAAGAAGGAAATCGACGACCAGCAACGGGTAGGAGCGCTCCAGTGTGACACATTGATCAACTTACGGAACACGCTCTCTCATCTGGGAGCTGACACCACGCTTAATCTGGAGGATTCTCTCTCGGCCTTGCTCAGCATCAAAAAACTGAGCCAGTTGCTCGGCACGACGGATGATTTCATCACATCACTGGATCAAGACTTGCAGGCAATCACTCTCATCATGTCCGGAGGTGGAGCGCCCCCCGTGCCGCCTAAGACACCAGATAGTGAAGCTCCGCCTCAAAGAGGTTCCCAAGATCGCCCAATCGCTCCGCGCGAGGACCCCGGCATTCCTCTAGGCGTTCTTGCCTGCGAGGGAGAAATTCGAGAAGAGTTGGAGGCCGCACTGTCTCTGACGACTTTCGTTGGAATCGATTTCGGAACATCAACGACAATCGCAAGCCGGGTTTTTCTCGATCCTGTGAAGGGCATACTCGCCACTGAGGCGATTCCCATACCCCAACTGGATAGAATGGGCCGCACGATCGAGGATCACCTTCTTCCAAGCTGTGTTGCATGGCATGACGGTCGCCTGCTGATCGGTCAAGGTGCTGCCGAGCTCAAGCCCGAATGCACCAGGGACGAGGATGTCTGGTTTTCCTTCAAAATGGAGTTGGGCATCGACCTTGGCCCAAAATATGTCCGCTCCAAGCTCAATGGGAAAGATGGAACACTGGATCTCCGCAGACCTCAAGATGTCGCCGCAACTTTCTTTGATTACCTGAAAAAGCACATCGAACAATGGGTTGCTGAACGTGGACTTCCCACGGAAATCCGCTATGCCGTCAGCGTGCCGGCTTCATTCGAAGCCAATCAGCGTCTTGATCTGTGCAGTGTCATGAAACGCGCTGGCATCAATGTGGAAGACAGCAGCATCATCGACGAACCAAACGCTGCCTTCATCAGCTACCTGTTGGATAGCCTGGCCAATGGTGATGGGGTGTTAAAGTCCTACCAGGATCAGAAAAGAAACGCGCTGGTATTCGATTTTGGGGCAGGTACCTGCGATATTTCAATTCTCAATGTCGGATGCGTCGGAGAGAAATTGGTGTCACGAAATCTCGCCATTTCCCAGTTTCGCGCATTGGGTGGTGATAACATCGACAGACAAATCGCTCGGAAGATTCTCTGGCCGGCCATGCAACGCGCAAGCCTTGGCGAGGACGATCACATGCGTTCCGTGGAGTTCGAGCAAGGCATTCTGCCACGTCTTCAGACGGTGGGTGAGGAATTGAAAGTCCAATGCAGCAAATTGATCGCCTCACGTGCTCAAGGTGGCGATGTCTCGATCTATCGAACCTCCGAAGAACGGGTGAAAGCAGCCTCGATCCCGCCAATAAGCATTCGCGGCCACAATCTGCATCTTGCCGAGCCGTCCATCAGTCTGAAGGAATTCTATGAGATCATGGACCCCTTTCTCTCCATGGAAGTCCCCTCTGATGAATCAGAAGCGATTTGCCTTCTGGAACCCATTGAGAGCGCCCTAGCGAAGGCCGGCCTGCAGAAGGATCAGTTGGACATGGTGCTTTTCATCGGAGGCAGCGCCCAGAATCCACTGGTCCAAGATGCCATACGTACCTATTTCGGTCGCCATGTTGAATGCGAAATCGGAGCCGACATCCGCAGTCCTGTTTCTCGTGGAGCTGCTTTACACTCCCTGACATGGAACGGGCTGGAAATGCAGTTCATTCGCCCAATCACCAGTGAGACCATCTACATCCTTACTGCGGGTAATGCCCTCCATCCGGTCATTCCTGCTGGAACTCCAATCCCAACCCCGGAAGTCCTATTTACCGATTCCCTGATCGTTCCGAACGACAATCAGGAAAAGGTAGAATTGCCTATCTGCGTTTCCACATCAACCAAGGTCCTGCATATTCTTGAATTGAATTCGCCAGACGATTCACCCTTTCAAGGTGGAGATCGGATTACCATCAGCGCATTTCTTGATCAAAACAAGCTCCTTCACATCACCGCCAAGCTGGGAAACACGATGGCTAAGGGTGCGCTCGTAAACCCATTGTCGAACGAAGAATTGTCTCCCGAAGAAACGAAACGCCTGATAGCTCGACAAAAGCTCAACGAGTCAATTGTCAAGAATGGGGGAAGGCCTTCTGCCGCTGCATTGAAGGCATTTGCGGATGCCTGCGCAAAATCAGGTGCCCATCTCGAAGCTGCTGAGTCTCTCGAATCTTTGGAACGGATCGATCCGAAACATCTGACGGGCCCCAACGCTACCCAAATTTGCTATCAGTATTCATGTTGCGGAAAGCATAGCCTCAGCGATCAATGGGCGGAAAAAGCTCATTCTCGACAACCAACATGGGTCTCGGCTTTCAACCTTGCGCTGACGATGGAGAGATCCAGCAACGAGGATCGGGCAATGGAGTTGTTTGAAGAAGCCAATCAACTTTCGGATCGCAATCCAGTGGTAATGGCAGCTTTAGGAGATCGACTCTTGACACGGAACAAGAAGGAGCGCGGGCGCGAAATGCTGCGGGAGGCGAATGAATTATTCCGGGAAATGCTCAATCACGGGAGCCTTCAATTGGAAGATGTTGGGCGTGCCATACGCCTCGCCTCGTTTTTGAACGATCAGGAATTCCTGACAGAACTCGGAAAGTACGAATCAAAACTTTCGAAGAAGTCCAAACTTTACGCCGAGGAATTCCTTGCCGTCTCAATCAAAAACGAAAATTTAACCCGCTGAAATTATGAACTGGATGGTGACCATAAATAAACTCGATCCTGAGCAACGTGTTGTTCTCGATAATTTGCTCAAAGTCAAAAGCTCTCATTGGATTAGGGGCTTTGCCGGATCAGGGAAGAGCATTCTTCTCATTCATTCATTACGTGAAACCCTGGTAACAAATCCGCAGGCCACGGCGTGTGTGGTCGCGTTCACTCACTCCCTCAAAGACATGTTGCAGTCCGGCTTGCCGGACAACTCACGGCACATTCCGGTGATGACTTACCACGAGTTCAAGTCGAGTCCTAGGAGATACGACTACATTTTCGTTGATGAGGTTCAAGATCTTGAGCCCTACATTCTAACCCTTCTTCAAAGCAGTTGCTCGAAGCTCATCATGGCGGGTGACGAGGAGCAGTCGATTTACGAGCAAAGGGTTTCTCCGGAATTCATCCAGGCTAGCACAAGCCCCTCCATTCATTCGCTATCTATCGTCCATCGTCTCACAGAGAAGCTAAGAAAAATTGTCGCCACGATCCTGCCCAAATCCAAGGTTCACTCGGCAAGGCAGGGGAAACCAACCGCAGACGTCAAAATCACGCTCGCGAATGCCAGCAAACACGAAGACGAGATGCGCTGGGTATGGCAAAATGCCCAGCGGTTTACCAGGGCCGGGGATCCCGTTTGCATCCTCTTGTCGAAGCATCGACTTGTTCAGGATTTCATTACTTTCGTGTGTAACGAGACGCGTGTAGGCACTCCATCTTTCAAAGGGGAGCGCGGGCAGCGGGACTATGACGCATGCAACCAGCACCTTGCTTCTAAGGGTGTGATTCTTCGGTATCTTGGTAACAGCCATGGCAGCCTCGTTGAATCCGACAGGGAAAGAATTGTTTACGTCATGACCTATCACAGTTCAAAAGGACTCGATTTTGAAACCGTATTCCTGCCCGGCCTCGACGAAAACGTCTCAATTTTCAATCGTGATGATGAGCCGATGGAACGACGACTTTTCTATGTCGCTGCCACTCGAAGTCGGCGGAATTTGTTCATCAGCTACACAGGGCATAGGCCGCATCCGTTTGTAGCGAGCATGCCACACGATCTTTTGGAAAAAATGCCTATCAGCGGAGCGTCAGCCGCTGGTGCAACAAGTCAAAACAACGACGATTACTACTGAAAGCAATGAAACCAATTATTTATCTTGTTCCTTTATTTATTGATGAATTTCAGTCCCTTCATGATTCGGGATACATTTCGGTAGATCGTTCCAGAATTGTAGTTGCTTCGGCTGAGAAGGGCAGCCTGTCGCGTCCAGAGGCGCTCTGCCAAGTGGCAGCCGCTCTCCCTGATTTCATGCCGGATGCAGAACTCTCGGTAGTCATTGCCTGTTTTAGTAGTGTGTCCTTTGAGGGTGGCAGGTTCAAATCTTGCGACCCACTTGATGCATCTAAGGCATGCTTCATGGCCAAAGAATGCTCCGGGTTGATTCCCCTGACGGAGAGGAGTCGTGAGATTCTCAATGGACGATTCAACCGCGAAGTAGAGCTAATGGAACCTGTATTTGAGGGATTGATTGAAGAACGCTTCACCCAGAGGGATCTGCTCAACAAGATTCAAGGTGGAGATGCACTCGTAGAGGTCCTCGTTTCCAATTACGATATAAACGATTTTTCAGGGTTTAGGGGCATCGTGACTGCCAACAGTGAAGCAGGTGCCTTGGTTCAAAAAGCGCTCGGATACACTCGTCATGCACCTGCCGCGCTAGAACCAATTTCCGGCCTGAGAGATTTGAGGAAAATTCTAAGGGATACCTTGTCGGATCCCAAACACTTGAATCCGCCACTGGCTAAGCTGTCTGCATGGGGAGACCCTAAGTGGGACACTGTTTCGGGCTTCCGGAAAGTTTATGGAGATCTGGAGCTGATCAAGTCGCTTGATTTGATTGACGACTACTGGAAGCTTCCCGTCTCCGCCGTCAGTCTCGGCATCTTCCTGCATTGGCGGGAACTTTCACTTAGGGTGCAGGGAGTCGATTTGAAGGCGCTGCAGCCCGATTGCAGAGAGCTCGCAGGCGTCCTCGACGCTCGGTTTGTTTTGGAGGCAATCTGGCTGTTGGGTTTCAGTGCAGGGTTCAGCTCATTTGCTGGGTCTTACTATGCGAGCCTCGAAACGCCCCATCCGTTTGGAGCAAAGCGCCAGACTGTGAAGAGAACCGTCCTCCTCAGACTTGAAAGGGTGCCCGATACGAAGTTGCCCCCTCCTTCGGACGATGAGACCACCCACACAAGTAACTCTAAGGAAGCAGCCACGGCTGCAAAGCCACCCACTACCGAGGAGACTCCGAGTAGTGATGCGGGCAGTGTTAGCCCTGAAAGGGAAAGTGAGCCAGAGTTGGCCGCAGTTTCCGCCACGGAACTAAACTCCCTCGATGTTTTAAGGGAGTCGCAAGAGATTGATCGGGAGAAAGGAGAAGACCAAGCCGCTATTCAGAATGAAAATGACAAAGCGGTAGGGAGCGGATTGGAAGAGCATACGGCACCTACTCCTGCGGAAATCAAGGCGGTTGAAGTCGAGTTAATCACTGAAGCGCCTCAGAAGCAAAAGCCTGCCTCCAAGGGTAAACCAAGAGCGAAAAAGAGTGTCACGAGTGCAAAGAAAGAAGAGAATAGCACTGATGATGGCAAATCCGTCAATTCTGAAAAGGTTGGATCGAGTCCATCCGTTGACCTTTTTCAGACGAAACCAGACGACGTGCTCTGATCTCAAAAAAATAGTCATACACGTTAGATCTTCGGGCCACTGAAGTGGTTTGAACTTTGAGCGAAGCGACCACACTGAACCATGAGGCCCGCACTCCGAATTCTTGAATACCGGCGCATGGCGGGGATGCTAGCGGTGCAGCCTTCCCCCGAACATGCCAGGCTTTTGGTTGAAGCATGCGAAGAGGAGGCCCATCGAGCCGGGGATTCCGAACGGAACGGATACAGCGAGATGGATCAATCGGCGGAGCAAATCATCATGCGCATCATGGAATTCCACCGGCCAAGCCTAGACGATCACCCCGAGACATGGGTTCAGAAAGCTTCCTCGATCCTGAAGCTATTGCGGGACCATACGGCAACACGCGGCTGATCGCTAATTCAAAGGCCTGCCACGACGGGGTGGTGCCACCTCAGAGCCAATGGGCTAGGACTCTCAGAGCCCCAGCTCCAATCGGAATTACAGCGAGCATGACAAGGCAGCCGCCCCCCTGCTTGTTTACCGATGTGCGACCTACCGGGTCGGGCGCGCTTTCGCCGAAGGCAATCTCGTTGAAAGCAATCTTGTTGATGCCTTCGATCTCAATACGGCAGATCTTGAAACAGCGAGTTTCATCGCGACTTTCACAGTAGGCATCCACATACAGCATCCCCGCGCATTCGAAGACTTCCAGCGGCCGGATCCTGCGTTCCATTCCTGGCGATGAACCGCCGTAGTATCGTATGGCGAGGAACTCCTTTGCCGGAATCGCTTGCTGCAGTCTTTCGGCAACCGGATTTCCCGAGCAGTCGGCGGGGCTCCGTGGCTCCTGCATCCATTGTTCGAGATATTTCTGGTCGTTCATTATCTGGACTAGCGGGACGATGCTCTTAGAAGCGTCCCTGACAGCCAATCAAATTCGGGAGGGAAGCGCCGAAAAGACCTTGATCGGAGGCACCGATCTGGCAGACGTGTGACGGATGAACAAGAATCTG
>CALMKO010000423.1 GCA_937867415.1 uncultured Verrucomicrobiota bacterium
AGGCGACGCTTCAAATCACGGTGCTTAATGTGAATGATGCCCCTGAGTTCACGGTTGATCCGATCCAGGGCAACAATGCGACCGAGGATTCCCCTTACACTGCGTCGTTGGCAAACGCCGCAAGTGATATGGATCCGGGTGCTACCCTGAGCTATGCAAAGGTCAGTGGGCCGGCTTGGCTCACGGTGGGAACAAGTGGGGATCTCTCGGGCACACCGCTTAATACGAATGTCGGTCTTAACGTGTTTACTGTAAGTGTCACGGATGGGCTGTCAACGCCCGTGCTAGCCATCCTCAATGTTACAGTGATCAACGTTAATGACGCTCCCGCCTTTACGGTTGATCCCATGGACGGCATCGATGCAACCGAGGACCTCGCTTATAGCGGCACCTTGGCAGGTTCTGCCACCGACGTGGACCAGGAAGCCACCTTGACCTATGCTAAAGTGAGTGGACCAAGTTGGCTGACTGTCGGAAGCACGGGTCAACTATCCGGAACACCAGCCAATGAGGATGTGGGAGTCAATGTTTTCACCGTCAGTGTCAGTGATTCACTTTCAATTCCGGTGGTGGCTACGCTCCGTATTACGGTTGTAAATGTGAATGACCCGCCTGCATTCACCGCGAATCCGATCGCCGGTGCCAATGCCTCTGAAGACTCACCATACAGCGCGAGTCTGGCAGGTGCTGCCACCGACTTGGACGCAGGGGCAACCCTTGCCTACGCTAAAGTGAGCGGACCAAGTTGGCTCACAGTCGCAAGCGATGGAGCGCTTTCGGGGACGCCGGTGAACGCCAATGTCGGCCCCAACATCTTTACCGTAAGTGTCACGGATGGGCTATCCACTCCGGTGCTGGCCACCCTGAACATTACCGTCGTAAATGTAAACGACGCACCAACCTTCACGGTCAATCCGATCGAGGGAGGATCCGTTATCGGTGGAAACCTTTACAATGGATCCTTAGTTGGCTCTGCAAGCGACATTGATAGCGGTGACTCGCTCAGCTACTCGAAGATCAGCGGTCCTTCCTGGTTGGTGGTTTCCAATGGTGGAGCGCTGTCGGGAACGCCTGCCGGGACTAACGTCGGCTTGAATTCCTTTGTCATTCAGGTTGCCGATGCTGCGAACGCCACTGCAACCGCGACTCTTAACATTACGGTCATTGCCGCGAATAATGTGCCAGTTGCGAATTCCCAGAGTATCACCCTGGATGAAGACACCTCAGTCAACATCGTCCTGACAGGAACGGATGCTGATAGTTCCGAAAACCTTTTGCTATCCAGCATCAGCCTACCGGCAAATGGTTTCCTCTCAGGCTCTCCACCAAATCTGACCTATACCCCGAAACCGAACTACAGCGGTCCTGACAGCTTCACGTTTACGATGACCGATGGCCAAGCAACCTCGAGCCCCGCAACCATCTCCATCACGGTTCGTCCGGTTGTTGACGACAATTTCGCCAACTGGCTTGCCGGGTTTGGGATGATTGGGAACCCGGGTGAGGATCATGACCGTGACACCATCAACAATGCTGTGGAGTTCGTCATCGGCGGAAATCCGCTGAACCGCTCAGACGTTTCTCTTCTTCCAACAGTGACAGTGGTTCGTGCTGACCCGGATCAGAACACCAGTCTTGATGACTACCTCCTGTTCAGCTATCGTCGGACAGCACAGGCGCATGCGGATGAAAAGACCACCATTCAGGTTCAGTGGAATTCAGCGCTTACTGGAAATTGGAGCAACGCCTCGACCACTCCTGGCGTGGTGACGCTGATCACACCAATCAATCCCAGTCTTGATACTGTGAATGTTTATATTCCACGATCGTTTGGGCAGAATGGTAGGTTGTTCGCTAGACTTTCTGTATTGATAGATGTTCCGGCAGCAAATGTGCCTCCTGTGGCACAGGCGCAGAGCATTACGCTCAATGAAAACAACAGTCTCCCTATTATTCTGGCAGCAACGGACGTAAACAGCCAGCCATTGACCTATCGAATTACCACTCCACCGACCAAAGGTCTGTTGACTGGTGTCGCGCCGAACCTGACTTACACGCCCGCTCCCAACACCAGCGGATCGGATAGCTTTACGTTTGTTGCCAACGATGGAATCTCCGACTCCGCTCCGGCCACGGTATCGGTCACGATTCAGCCTTTGCATCAGTTCAATCAGTGGATGAGCACCTTCGGTCTTGCGGCAGCGCCCAATCTAGACTCAGACAACGACTCAATCAGCAACGCCATTGAATACGTAATCGGAGGAAATCCGGCAAACATGGCCGACTCAAGCCTCCTGCCAACGATCTCACTGGTCAGTGCCGATCCTGACAACAATTCCACTAACGAAAGCTACTTGCTCTTCACCTACCGTCGCACCGATCTTGCGAAGAATGACCCGAGAACTACCATCCGATGTGAGTGGGGCACCAGCCTTGTAGGTGCCTGGAACCATGCGATAGGCACGGCAGGAGTGGTAACAATTGAAGAGCCAAACGCTCTGGGAGCGAACTTCGGACTCGTGAGAGTATTCATTCCGCGAACTTATGCAGTCAATGGAAGGCTGTTTGCCCGCTTGAACGTCACCATCGCCTCCCCCTGAATGTTTCATCAGAATCAATATTTCTAAGCAGCGAAGTAAAGCGACATGCCCCCCGATTGTTCAACTTCTTTGAATGTAAATGCCGACTCCATGGCGGAGCTGGTAGTCCCTCTGCCGGGTGAATGCCAGTCCAGTCCAGCTCATCGAAGCCGATTCAAACACATGCTTCGAATGGTCTGCTTGAGGCACTCGGGTCCGCGATTTCTTGGAAAGATCGCTGGAAAAGTTGCGGCCCGAGGGACGATGCCCTTTCATGGGAGGGCGTTCTTGGCTGACTTGACACCACGCGGCTATATTCACCCCAGCGCTGCAATGGCGCACCCGCAGCTAGCACTTGGAAGCTATGTCTACCTGGGTGATCGGGTGGTGGTATCCTATGGAAACCAAGGAGGTCCCATCCAATTGGGAAATCATGTTCAAATCTACGGTGAAACGTTCCTGCATACGGAGTCGGGTGGTTGTCTGAGTGTTGGCGAGGGAACACACATCCAGGTAGGATGCCATATTTATGCCATTCTCTCCGATATCAAAATCGGTAAGAAGGTGGAAATTGCCTCAGGTTGTGGATTTTTTTGTTACGATCACGGAATCGTTCGGGGCCAGCTGATCATGGACCAGCCCTTGAGTAGCAAGGGCGGAATTACGATCGGTGACGGAGCGTGGCTTGGTTACCGCGTCACGGTCCTGCAGGGTGTCACCATTGGGGCGGGCGCCGTGATTGCAGCGGGCTCGGTCGTGGTTCACGACATTCCGGAAAATGCAATCGCCGGAGGAGTGCCTGCACGAGTCCTACGATTTCGGTCGGATACGCCCCGGGATCCAGCCCCAACTCCTTGATGTTTCCTTTTGAAATTGTCCGATAAAGGGCCCTAAACCTGCTTCTTAACTAACTGTTCACTCCACCCCATTGTAATCATGCACACGCCACCATGCCGCTTTTGCGCCGAGCCACTTACACATATCCTGTGTGACCTCGGTATGTCTCCGCTAGCGAATTCCTATGTGAAATATGAGAATTCTCAGAATGCCGAGAAGTTTTACCCACTGAAAGTTTGGGTTTGTAGCAAATGCTATCTCGCCCAGTTGGAGAACTTCGAATCACCCGATGCGATCTTCAGTGATTACCTCTATTTCAGCAGTTTCTCGACAAGTTGGGTCGAGCACGCCCGACGTTATAGCGAGATGATGACTGAGCGTTTTGGTCTCGGCGAGAACAGCCAGGTCATCGAGATCGCAAGCAACGACGGGTATCTTTTGCAGCATTTCAAAGCAAAGGGTATTCCTGTCCTCGGCGTTGAGCCAGCAGCAAATGTGGCGAAAGTCGCTTGGGAGACCAAGCAGATTCCGAGCGTCGTCAAATTCTTCGGGGTGGAGACCGCCAAGGAGCTTGCTGAGACCGGAAAGTCCGCAGACCTATTGCTTGGCAACAATGTGCTCGCACATGTTCCTGATATCAATGACTTCGTAGGGGGACTAAAGATCGCGCTCAAGCCCGAAGGCGTCATCACTTTTGAATTTCCTCATTTGCTACGGTTGATTGAAGGAAATCAATTTGATACGGTTTACCATGAGCATTATTCGTATCTCTCGTTCATTGCCATGGAGAAGGTCTTCGCCCACCATGGATTGACGTTGTTCGATGTCGAAGAATTGCCTACCCATGGTGGATCGCTGCGGATTTTCGCCCGCCACGTGGAAAATCAAGCGCCTTTGTTCGCCACTACCGAACGGGTTGCGGCGATGAAGAAACAAGAAGTAGACTTTGGACTGACCAAGATGGAGACCTATACCGCATTTGATGAGGAGGTCAAAGCCACCAAGCGGAAGTTGTTAAAGTTCCTCATTCAGGCGAAGGAAGAGGGCAAGAAAGTCGTTTGTTACGGTGCAGCAGCCAAGGGTGTCACCCTTTTGAACTATTGTGGTGTAAGGGAAGATCTCATTGAATATGTGGTGGACAAGAGCCCTCACAAGCAAAACCACCTGATACCGGGTGTTCACGTTCCGATTTACGCACCCGAAAAGATTTTCGAGACCAAGCCAGACTACGTCTTGATTCTGCCATGGAATCTTCAAAAGGAAATCAGCGCGGAAATGGTTGGCATCAAGGAGTGGGGTGGACGCTTTGTCGTTCCGATTCCGGAGGTCATGGTGCTCGACTGAATTTAGCGTCCTCCTCAAATGATGAATCTTTTGGACAGCGAAGCCGCAGGGCGCCGGATGCATTCTTTTGCAGCGGAGTTGTATCCACTCTGCCGGAGCATCACAGGCGATGGCGTGCGTTTCTCGTTGCAGCGAATTGCCCAGGATATTCCGCTTGCTGTTAGCGAGGTTACCAGCGGCAGCGATGTCTTTGATTGGACGGTGCCCGACGAGTGGAATGTCCGGACCGCATGGATCAAGGATTCGAGTGGACGTGAGGTGGTGAATTTCCTGAACCACAACCTCCATCTTGTTGGCTACAGTCAATCGGTGCATCAAACGATGGGTCTTGCGGAAATGAAGAATCATCTTTTCAGTTTGCCCGACCAGCCGGACCTGATTCCCTATCGAACGAGCTATTACAAGAAGACCTGGGGTTTTTGCCTGCCTCACTCCCAGCTTGTGGGACTGCAAGAGGGAGATTATGAAGTATTCATCGATTCTCAGTTGGTGAAGGGAAGCTTGACCTATGGTGAATGTTTTATCCAAGGTGAATCCGATGACGAGGTGATCATCTCTTGTCACACATGCCATCCGTCCTTGGCGAATGACAATCTTTCGGGAATTGTGGTTGGCGTGGAGCTTGCGAAATTCCTAGCATCTGTCCCTCGGCGCTTGTCGTACCGGTTCTTATTCGCTCCTGCAACCATCGGTTCAATTGTATGGTTAGCCAAGCATCAATCGAGTCTTAATAAGATAAAACATGGACTGGTTCTTACTTGCGTCGGAGATTCTGCGCCGATGACGTATAAAAGAACACGCCACGGAGATTCCGTGATCGATCGGGCAACGGAGCATGTGCTGAAAACAAGTGGTTCGGAGTTCCGTATTGTAGACTTTCACCCCTACGGCTATGACGAGCGCCAATTTGGTTCTCCAGGAATCAATCTTCCTGTTGGCTGCCTGATGCGGTCAATCCATGGAACCTTTCCTGAATATCACACCAGTGCGGACAACCTCGACTTCATCCGGCCCGCGTATCTCGCTGAATCGTTTACACGGATGGTCGATGTGATCCAGGTATTGGAGGAAAATGCCACCTATGTGAACATGAAGCCGCAATGCGAGCCCCGTCTCGGGAAATACGGTCTCTACGGCGCTGGTGGTGGTCAGAGAGCAGGTCAATTTGATGAACTCGCCCTCCTTTGGGTCCTCAATCAGTCCGATGGGTCAAGCGACCTCCTGGCCATCGCGGAACGTGCTGGAATGGCGTTTGAAAAAATCCATCAAGCCGCCTTGGCACTTGAGAAAGCTGGCCTTTTACAGAGAGAACCAAGATCCATTTAACAACGAAACGCTTAAAAAATAATGAATAGTAAATGCGAATTAGAACCAGAAGAATTAACTGCCGATCAGGTCGTCGCAGAGGACCTCGCCAATATCTGCCGACGTTTGGAGGCTGAATTTTCCACAATGAAGGGTAAGACGCTCTTCATCAGCGGTGGAGCGGGATTTCTCGGGCACTACCTGGTCCAAGCCGTCCTGCACTGGAATCGGACCCGTGGCCCGGCTGAGACGATTCGCGTCATTGTGAGTGATAATTATATCCGGGGCGTGCCCGATTGGTTGACTGCGCTTGAAGGGGATCCGTCCATGACCTTGCTCCGCCATGACATTACCGATCCTTTGCCAGATGACCTCGGGCCACTTGATTATCTGATTCATGCAGCATCCATTGCCTCGCCGATCTTCTATCGAAAGTATCCAATTGAGACGATGGATGCCAACGTCAACGGATTGAGGTTGCTGTTGGAGCGTTGTCGGAAACAGCACACCAACGGGCACCCGATTTCGGGGTTTTTGTTTTTCTCAACCAGTGAAATCTACGGTGATCCCACACCGGACAGCATTCCTACGCCGGAAACTTATCGTGGTTATGTCTCGTGCACGGGGCCTCGCGCTTGCTATGACGAGTCCAAACGGTTTGGGGAGACGCTGTGTGTGAACTTCGCCCAACAGTATTCGATGCCGATCACCATGGCTCGTCCGTTTAACAATTACGGGCCGGGTCTTAAAATAACGGACCGTCGGGTGATTCCCGATTTTGCTCGAGACATGTTCGCCGGAAAGGATCTGGTATTGCTGTCAGATGGCAGGCCGACGCGGACCTTCTGTTATGTTGCAGATGCAGTCGTTGGATACTTCAAGGTTCTCGTTCGCGGACGTGCGGGTGAACCCTACAATATTGGGAATGAAACCCCGGAGATTTCGATGCTCACGCTGGCTGAAATGCTGGCTGCGGGAGGAAGCTCGCTTTTCGGCTACGACGGGAAGGTCGTTCACAATGCGAGCGGTGATAAGGACTATCTCACTGACAATCCGCAGCGGCGGTGCCCGATCATCGACAAGGCGAGGAAGGATCTGGACTTCGAACCGGAAGTGCCGCTCGAAGAAGGACTGCGCCGGACCTTGGCCTGGTATCGGGGAAATCAACAAGCACAAGACGCATAATGAAAATTTCAATCATAGGAACTGGCTATGTTGGCCTCGTCTCGGGGGTTTGCATGGCGGCGAAAGGGCATGATGTGGTATGTGTTGATCTTGATGCCGCCAAGGTTGACCGGATCAATCAAGGGAAGTCGCCGATTCACGAGAATGGCCTTGACGAGCTGCTTGCCAATCATTGCGGAGTGAATTTCCGAGCTACGACAGATCTTCGGCAAGCGGTTCTGGACTCGGAAGTATCGATGATCGCCGTCGGGACGCCGTTCGACGGCGATGAGATTGATCTCAAGTATATCCGCGCGGTTGCGACCCAGGTTGGAACCGCGTTGAAGGAAAAGGATTCCTATCACGTCGTATTGGTCAAAAGTACTGTGGTCCCCGGAACAACCAATGAGGTGGTATTGCCTCTGATTGAAAAGGCGTCGGGCAAGCGGGCCGGTTGCGACTTTGGCATCGGAATGAATCCCGAGTTCCTCCGTGAAGGGGAGGCCGTTCAGGACTTCATGAATCCCGACCGGATTGTATTGGGCGGTCATGACGAGCGGACGCTGGACGTTCTTGAAAAGCTTTATCTTCCATTTGAGGGTGTTGACCAGATCCGAACAAACCCCCGGACGGCGGAGATGATCAAGTATTCCGCCAATGCATTGCTTGCGACCATGATCTCGTTCTCGAATGAAATTGGCAACCTTTGCGCTTCGATCCCCGACGTGGATGTGACCGGAGTGATGCGGGGCGTGCACCTTGACAAGCGGCTCAGTCCGATCCTCCCGGACGGTCGGCGGATCACCCCATCGTTCACGACTTACATCGAAGCCGGCTGTGGATTTGGTGGAAGTTGTTTCCCGAAGGATGTCAAAGCATTGATCGCCCACGGTCGGAAGCTTGGGGGCGGTATGGAACTCCTTGATGCGGTCGTTAATGTGAACTTGGCCCAACCCCAGCGAATGCTTGATCTCTTAGAGAAGCATTTTCCGGATGTTGCTGGCCTGCGGGTCGCGGTTTTGGGAATTGCTTTCAAACCCGGGACTGATGATATCCGTGAGTCGCCTGCGTTGCCCATTATCGAAAGTCTCCTGGCGAGCAATGCGAAGGTAATCGCATTCGACCCTGTCGCCCGTGGTGAAGCAGAGAAAGTGTTCGGTGATGGAGCCCTGGAATTCGCCAATTCGGTTGACGAGGCGGTTTCTGATGCGCAGGCGGTTCTTCTGTTGACGCGTTGGCCGGAATTCAGCGGGTTACCAGCAATATTTGCGAAAATCGACCCACAGCCCTTGTTAATTGATGGCCGGAGGGTGATCTCGAGAGATGCAGTTGATCGCTATGAGGGGATCGGCGTGCTGTCAAAGCAGGAACCTGCTGCTGAAAGAGTCCTTGCAAGAATATGATGGACACCAGGGAACTGCGGAGGCGCTTGTTGCGCATTGCGACTCGCTGCTTTGTGAGGCCTTTTGAGCGAAGTGCCCCACCCAGCAAGCGCGTAGCCATCATTGTGCCTCTTTCGAGTCGTCCTGAGCTGACGCCTGAGGAGCAGATTTCGATGCGGCAGCTTCTACACTACTTAGGCAAGCATGATATTTATTTGCTTGCGCCTGAAGGGCTGGATATCCGCCATGATGGGTGCAAGACGATGTGGTTTCCCAGGAAGTTTTTTGGGTCGGCGGCAGCCCATGGAAAGTTGTTGCTGAATCGGTTTTTCTACAAACGGTTTCTCGATTATGAGTTCGTTTTTTTCTATCATTTGGACAGTCTTGCTTTTTCGGATCAGCTGGAGGATTGGTGTTCAGCAGGGATCGACTACATCGGCCCGCCATGGATTCCATGTGATGACAGCCCATGGGTCGATCGTCCCCGTGTCGGGAATGGTGGATTTACCCTTCTGCGGGTGGAAAGCGCGATCAAGTCGATTACCAATTTATATCTGGCCGAGCCATCCAGTTATTGGCTAAGCCGGTTCACATCATATACCCCGAAGCGGGTTATCCAAGGGCTGGAAGCGTTCAACCAATCGGTTCCCGGAGTTTGGGTTGTTGAACGGTTGCTCCAAGAATGGTATGAGATGGAGAATCCAGCTCCCTTCAATCGTAACAATGATGTTTTCTGGTCGGATCAGGCGGTGTCTTATCTTCCTGAGTTTAAGGTGGCAAGTCTTGAAGATGGACTCCGCTTTGCATTTGAGGTCGCGCCACGCAAGTGCCTTGAGATGAACGGGGGCAAGATGCCGTTTGGTTGTCACGCATGGCCCCAGTGGGACCGTGAGTTCTGGGAGCCGTTCATCGTTCCTCATATTTCGGAAGTCCACGGTTAGACGTAATTATGACAAATCATCGTTCCATACCTCCATGCACGCTTGAATCCCTGCCCGAGCCACCTCCGGGGTCTTCCGGCTGGCCATGGGACGAGGAGACTTCCCCGGTGTGCCTTCAGATGCCTGATGGTTCGTCATGGCCAAGGATCAGTATCGTCATACCGAGCTATCAACAAGGGAGGTATATTGAAGAAACCCTCAGGTCGATCCTGCTTCAGGGATATCCGAATCTAGAGCTTCATGTGATGGATGGTGGAAGTAGAGACTCTACGGTTGGTGTTCTTGAGAAGTATTCCCCTTGGATCAGTTCATGGGTAAGCGAGAAGGACGAAGGTCAATCCGATGCGATCAACAAGGGATTCGCGCTTTGTTCCGGCGAGATTTTCAACTGGTTGTGCAGTGATGATTTTCTCATGAAAGGCACCCTTCAGAAAGTTGCTAGACGGTTTCTGAAAAAACCCAGGGTCGATGTGATCGCCGGAGCTTGTATTTTCCAGTATGATGATGAGCCCGAACGGAGCGGAGTTTGGAAGGTCCAGTGGCAAGACTGGAATTCCGCCCCCTTTTCGGGGGTGATCTATCAACCGAGTTGCTTTTTCCGGCGTTCGTTGGTAAGCCGTCTCAATCTGGTGAGAACCGATCTGCACTACTGCATGGATCGCGAACTCTGGGCTTACCTTTGGTCAAAGCGAGCGGTTTGGGAGTGGTCTGAGGAGGTACTGAGCACCTTTCGGTTCACGGGTGCAAACAAGTCGACTGTTGGTGGCAAGAAGGTTCTGGACGAGTTGGATGTGATCTGTCGTGCGTATTTCGAGGAGATGGTTCCCCTGCCTGTGATGCTGCGAAAGTGTTGGCTACCTCTCTTGCAGTTGAGTATGGCCCATCCGTCGAGGCTGGTGAGGTACCTGAGTCGATCGGTATCCCGATTCGTGACCGCATTCTTGAAGCTTGTGTATCCGCCGGCGCGTGTCCGGTCCTTGCAGCAGGACTTCTATCATCATGGTTTGGAATGCGCCGAGCTTAGCCCTCAGAGTGGCAAATGAATGCGAGTATCCTCATTGTGACCCGAAATCGCGCCGCGGACCTTCGGATGACTCTTGAAGCCATGCGAAGTGTGGTGGTCCCTGATGGCTTGAGCGCCGAGTTGCTCGTTGTTGATAATGGTTCCACGGATGAAACACGGGAGGTTGTTGAGCGTTGTGAGATACCGGGGTTGTCCGTGCGTTACCTCCTCGAGTGCAAATCCGGGCTTTCCCACGGGCGTAACCGTGGAGTCGCGGAGGCGAAGGGGGAAATCCTGCTTTTCACCGACGATGATGTGCGCCCGCCGGAGGGATGGCTCGATGGAATGTGCGATCCGATTCTCCAGCGGCGGGCCGAGGCCGTCGCGGGTGGTGTTCGAATCGCGCCATCATTGCTCCGGCCTTGGATGTCTTCCATGCACCGGTCCTGGCTCGCGTCGTCCGAGTGGCTGGACTCAGAGTCTCCGCAGAACATGGTGGGAGCCAACATGTGCTTTTCAAGAGCGGTGCTCGCCCGGGTTCCCTCCTTCGACGTCGAGCTGGGTGCCGGTGCGCTTGGTAGTGGCGAGGAGAGTTTGTTTGCAGCTCAACTGATCATCGCCGGCTATCGGATCGCCAATCGGCTGGATTTGTGTATGGAGCATCATTTTCAGGTGGAGCGCCTCAAGCGGGCGAGCTGGTTGCGTGCTGCGAAGGTACTCGGCATGTCGCATGCATACCGCGGGCACCATTGGGATCACTGGGGACTGCGTTTTGGGCGTGCGAGAGCTTTGGCGGCGTCTTGCAGGGTTGCCACGTGGCGGCTGCGTCACCAGGATCGGCTCTTGGATGATGGCTGTGATGAAATTGAATTGAATCTAGTCTATCAGCAGGCGTTGATCGCGTATCACGTTGAAATTCATCAAGAACCCCGGAAATACGAAAAGCACGGGCTCGTCAAAATCGGGTGATCCTTGTCGGTTGTTATGAAAGTCAGTGTCGTCATTCCAACGTTTAATCGAGCTGCCCAGATTCGAGGCGCTTTGGAGAGTGTTTTTTCCCAGACGTGGAAAGCTTTTGAAGTTATCGTGATCGATGATGGATCGAGTGATACGACGGAGGAGGTGCTCGCGTCAGTGATGCATAAAATCCGTTACATCAAAACTCCCAACCATGGCGTGAGTGCGGCTCGGAACCGAGGGATACTTGAAGCCAAGGGTGATTGGATCGCGTTTCTGGATTCGGATGATACCTGGGAGCCCGAGAAGTTGGAGCGTCAAGCTGCTGCTGTGAATCGCTTCAAGGCGAAGGTTTGCCTCTGCGCCAGCATGGATGAGACGAAGGAGCGCCTTGATGATCTGCAGAGAATGGATCCTGAGCTGGAGCTGGGTGGAGAGCGTTTTTACCCGCAGGGAGACTATCGCTTGTTTATGCATTCGAAGCATCCGTTTCTTCAGTCTATGCTGGTTGAGAAGGCCGCCTTGATGCAGGCCGGTATCTTCGACGAGTCTCTCAAGGTGGCTGAAGATACCAAGTTGATTTACGGGCTTGTGATGGGTTTTGGTTACTGTGTGGTGAACGAGAAGCTTGTGAATATCTGTCGTGATCGGGAAACTCCAGGCTTGTCGGATACCGTGAGCCTGCGGAACGCATTCAAGCAACATCAGTGCTATATCCGGGTGCAAGCCGAAGCTTATTGGAGGCTTATTGATGTGGACGCCGCCGCAGCTGCGATGGTCCGTAACAACCAATTGTATTTCATGTCACGCCAAGCCGAGATCGCATGTGCGCTTGGAATGAGGGATCTCGCGCGGCGCTATGCCTTGAGCGGGTTGGTCTTCGGAGGGCAGTGGAAATCATTTGTAAGAAGTTTTCTGGTGTATTTCCTGTATCCCGTGGCCAGTCGGGTGTTTTTGAGGAAATGGTCATCTAACCATGGAGTAAATTAGATCGATGAAGCATTCGAAAAAAGTGGTCGTTGTTGGTTCCGCCGGGCGGCTTGGTGTTTCGCTGGTCGAGGCCTTGCGGCGTGATCATACGGTAATTCCGTTGACGCGGGGTGACCTTGACTTGGCATCGCCAGAGTCGATTGAAAAGGCTTTGGGCCCGCTTGATTATGATTCTTTGGTGATTGCGGGTGCGCTGACCGGGGTTGACTATTGTGAGTCTAACGAGCTGGAAGCCTTTGCCGTCAATGCGACCGGCCCCGGCAGGATTTCCGAGGTATCGGCAGGCAAGGGGGCGCATGTGTCCTATCTCAGTACGGATTTTGTTTATGACGGCACGAAGCGTTCAGCATATACTGAATCCGATCCTGCCAACCCGATCAGTGTTTATGGGGCTTCAAAGTTGCTGGGCGAGGCGAATGTGCTTGGATCTTCGCCGAAAAACCTGGTGATTCGGGTCTCCTGGTTGTTCGGTCGGGGGAAGTCCGCCTTTCCGGAGTGGATCATTCAAAAGTGCATGGCGGAGTCCGATGTGACCCTGCCCATGGACAAGTGGGCTTGCCCGACATCCTGTGACGATCTAGTGGGCGCGCTTTTGCAGCTGGCCGGAGGAGCGAGCGGTGAAGAGGCTGCGGGAGTGTGTAATTTTTGCAATCCGGAGCCCTGTTCATGGCGGGACTGGGGACAGTTCTGCATCGACACAGCGAAACGTGCCGGACTCCCGATCCGTTGTGAGTCCATCCGGGGCATCCCCATGGCTGAGGTTGCGGCCTTTGTTGCGAAAAGGCCTTCGAATAGTGCCCTGTGCATTCAAAGATTCATGAAGCTCACGGGAAAAGAACCTCCCTCATGGCAGGAAGCCGTTGGAAAACACCTGCATCAAAGCGACCTGTTCAAGGGATACACGTCAACGCGTACGACTAACGTATGATTTTGACAAGCGCTTGTTTTTAGCAATCATCCGGACTTCAACCACTTATGAGAATACTAGTCACCGGAGCTGCGGGATTTATCGGATCAAATCTGGTGCATTACCTTTTGAGGGATGCTGCCAATGAACTTGGAGTCGTCATTGATCGGGTCGTATCCCTGGATCTCCTGACATACGCAGGCAATCGCGCGAGCTTGGCCGATTTGGACGGTGATGAACGGCATGTTTTCGTCCAAGGAGACATCGGAGATATGTCCTTGGTTGGAGAAGTGCTGCGTGAACATCAGATTGATGCGGTGATGCACCTTGCTGCTGAATCCCACGTAGATCGATCCATCGATAGTCCTGAGGAGTTCATCATGACCAATTTCGTGGGAACTTACCGCTTGTTGGAGGCGTTCAGGCGGTATCTGATGCAGACGGAGCGAATCAATGTCCGCTCCCACGGAGCATCATTCGCGGATGGTCACAATTGTGCGTTTTTACATGTATCCACGGATGAGGTGTTCGGCTCGCTGGGGCCTGGGGATCCTGCATTTTGTGAGACGACTCCCTATTCTCCAAATAGTCCTTACAGTGCTTCCAAGGCTGGTAGTGATCATCTTGCGCGCGCGTATCATCATACGTATCGCATGCCGGTCGTTACCACAAACTGCTCGAACAACTATGGTCCCTATCAGTTTCCGGAGAAGCTTCTTCCCTTGATGATTCAGAAGACCCTCCGCGGCGAGTCGTTGCCAGTCTATGGAGATGGAAGCAACGTGCGTGATTGGTTGTTTGTGGAAGATCACTGCCGTGGCCTGGCGATGGCGCTGCTGCATGGAAAGTTCGGTGAGACCTACGTGATCGGTGGCAAGTGTGAGATGAGAAACATCGACGTCGTGCATGCCATTATTGACACAGTGTGCGAGCTTGCGCCTGGGCGTGTCACGAAGTCGGCTGCGGAGCTGATCACCTATGTGAAGGATCGTCCGGGTCATGATCAACGCTATGCGATTGATCCTAGCCGGATTGAGCGGGAACTTGGTTGGTCCCCTCGTGAAAACTTTACGACGGGTCTCCGCAAGACCGTGCAGTGGTATCTGGATCATGATTCATGGATCCGGACCATCGAGGACGGCAGCTACCGTGGTGAACGGCTTGGAACCCTTGTTTGATCAAATTTATGCACGATAAAAGTTATCTGAAGGTACCGGCAGAGGAATTGGCCCTGCGGAAGGGCATCATTCTTGCTGGCGGCACGGGTAGCCGGTTGTTTCCGATGACTCATTCGGTGAGCAAGCAGCTGATTCCGGTTTATGATAAGCCGATGATTTACTACCCGTTGACAGTTCTGATGCTGGCGGGCGTTCGTGAGATCTTATTGATATCGACACCGCGTGATTTGCCGAGTTTCAAGAGTTTGTTGGAAGATGGTTCCCAGTGGGGCCTTCAGATATCCTATGCGGAGCAACCCAAGCCCGAAGGATTGGCTCAGGCATTCTTGATAGGAGAGGAGTTTCTCCAAGGTGAGCCAGTTTGCCTGGTTCTTGGTGATAATTTGTTTTATGGGCACAATCTTGGAAATTCATTGCTCGCCGCGTCGCGGCGGATGGACGGAGCGACTGTGTTCGGCTACCACACTAACCAACCGGACCAGTATGGAGTGGTGGAGTTCGACGAGGACTGGAACGTTGTTTCACTGGAAGAGAAGCCGGAGCATCCGAAGTCGAATTATGCCGTCCCTGGAATTTATTTTTTCGATGACAAAGTGGTCGAGATGACCAAGTCCCTGAGGCCTTCGGCCCGGGGTGAGCTTGAGATCACCGACTTGAACCGCCTTTATCTTGAAAAGGGTGAGCTGCGTGTCGAAGTTCTAGGGAGGGGGACGACGTGGTTGGATACCGGAACGCCCGATTCGCTGGCGGATGCGACCCAGTTTGTACAGGTGATACAACAGCGCCAGGGGTTGAAGATTGCGTGTCCTGAGGAAATTGCGTTTTTGCAGGGTCGCATCGACCGTGCGACCCTCAATCGATCGATCGCGAAGTATGCGGGAACTCCGTATGGTGAATACTTAAGCATTCTCTAAGCCGATGAATCCGAATTTTCATGATCGCTGGGTGGGCTTGCGTGAATCCGCCCGAGCAAGAATAGAGACTCGTGATTATACCAAGGCTGAACTGGGCGTTCGTCTAGGTTCCACAGGTGTGGGTGGTGGAGAGCTGGTTTCCGGGCGGGCAGAGCTTGGTGATGTATGGATACCCGGCGTTGAGGTCTTTAGGAGACAAGTATATCAACAGAAGGGAAGGGGATACTTCAGCGAGCTGGGCCGCTTGAACGAGGGGCTTTTGAATCAGATCGGCATCGAGCCGAAGCAGTGGGCCTCAGCCCTGATGCATCGCGACAGCGCGAAGGGGTTCCATATCCACCCACCATTCATCCCCGATGGGGTGAGTGCGGAGGATTGGTTCAAGCGTTTGTTTCTCCAGTCCCCTTGTGACTATACCTTGCGTTGTTATGATCGCGAGCAGTGGGATGTGATGTTCTTCCTGACCGGGTTGTGTGAGATGGTTTTGGTGGATGAGCGGGCCGGGATGGACCGCAGGGTCATGAGATTTACGATTTTTGGGGATAGTCGTCCCGGGCCTGACAACGTTGCGGTGGTGATCCCACCCGGGGTTGCTCATGCGCTGCGGAGTATCGGCAATGAAGACTTGGTGATGGCTTATGGAACCAGCACCTCATTCAATCCTGATTGGGAAGGACGCATCGCCAGTGATGTCGAGAACGCGCCACTTCCAGTAGATTGGGCGAATTATCTGGGGGGGAGTTCGTTGGGATAGATGACAAGTCGTAGTGAACCATGAATCAGAAGAAAACATGAAAAATAATATCAATAAAAGTATGATGAAGTCCCCCGGGTCGCGCCGGAAGATGTGGGTTTGTTTGCAATCGGGGCTCGTCAGTGCTCTTGTCCTGACCCTGGGTGTGGTGACAAGTGGGTGTGCGGACATGAATCCACCGCCACCGGTGCCTGCTGAAGCATACCGTTCGAAGCCCAATGCGACACTCGCAGCGGGCGATGAGATCAATGTTGCATTCTCGGGAGCTCCTGAGCTGAACGTGAAGCAGAAAATCCAGCCGAACGGTAAAGTGAGTTTGCCGACGATTGGCGATGTGAATGCGGCAGGTAAGAGTCTGACGGGTTTCCAGTCGGAGTTGACCTCGCTCTATCAGCCGCATTTGCAGGATCCTACGGTGATTGTCTCCCTGGAGTCGGCAGCGTCGGGAGTCTATGTGTCAGGTGAGGTTCTGCGGCCCGGAAAGATTCCGCTTGATCGGCCGATGACGGCTTTGGAAGCGGTGATGGAAGCGGGTGGCTTTACGAAGTTCGCCAATCCGAAGCAGGTGATTGTCGTCCGCAACCAGGGTGGCAAGAACCAGCGCTATGTCTTGAACATGAACGATGCCCTCTATGGTGCGGACAGCAGTCCGTTCTATGTTAGAACCTATGACGTGATTTACGTCAAGCAAAGCAATTGGTAAGTTCGTCAGGCATGAGGGAATCAAAGGGCGTTCGGGTCCTTCGGTTCCCTTATGATTTTAGGTCGTGTTCGATGAGTTTGAGAATCTCAACCCTGCCGGAGCGGTTTTTCGATGAACTTGTGATGATGGGGCTGACCTCGGCGAGTGATTGGGGGATTTGCTCGATGAATGTTTTGATGGTCTCCTGGGTTTTTTTGGGGGATTGTTTGTCTGCCTTGGTAAAAACGAAGGCGACGCTGATCGCGCATCCTTTGATCCAGTGAATAAAGTCGAGGTCGATGGCTTGGGGGGTGAGTCTTGAGTCGATCAGTACAAATACCCTGCGAAGATTTTCGCGGTGGGCGATGTAATCACCAACGGACTCGTTGAAGTTGATTTTTTCGCTTTTGGCGACTTTGGCGTATCCGTATCCGGGCAGGTCAACGAGGCTCCATTTTCCGTTCATGACGAAGAAATTCAGGAGTTGGGTTTTTCCCGGGGTTGCTGAGACTTTGGCCAACGCATCTTTGTTGGAGAGCATGTTGATCATGGATGATTTGCCGACGTTGGAGCGACCGATGAAGGCGAATTCCGGGTGTTGCCAGTCCGGAGCGGCTTGAAGGTCGCGTGCGCTCATGGTGAAGATGGCCGAGTTGATTTGCATCGTATTCTGAATTTGAGGAAGGAGCTCCATGAGGAGTTCCTTTTTTTGTGTCGAATCGGGCGGATGGGCTAGCGCTTCTCGATTGCAACGAGGGTGATGTCATCTCCTTGCGGAGCTTCTCCAGTGAAGTGTTGGAGTTCTTCTTGGATGCGGGTAAGAATGGTTTCTGCGCCGAGAGGGGCTGCAATTCTGAAGACTTCCGAGAGGCGTGTCATTCCGAATTCCTGCTCGTGCACGTCCATGGCTTCCTTGACGCCGTCGGTGTAGAAAAGGAGGCAGTCGCCGGATTTGAGGATAGTTTCCTGGTCCCGAGTGACTCTTTCAAAGACGGTTCCGCTATCGATGCCTAGTGCGAGACCTGGTGAGCGGAGTGGCTCGACCTTGCCTGTTTCGCGCCGGAAGAGGAGTGCTGGCTCGTGCCCGGCCCGTGACAAGGTGATGCTGCCGGCGTCCGTGTTGAGAATGCCGTATGTCATGCTGATAAACATGTCTTCGCGGATATCCGGGAAGAGCTGGCGGTTGATGGAAGCCATGACTTTGGAGGGCGAGGCTTCGCCTGGGGCGACGGATCGGAGTGAGCTGCGGCACATGGCCATCAGGAGTCCAGCTGGAACTCCTTTGCCGGAAACATCAGCGATAACCACGCCGAAGTTAGATGTTCCCAGTTCGATATAATCATAGTAGTCGCCGCTAATCATCCGGGCGGGAAGGTTGGTGCCCGAGATTCTGAAGCCCGGGACGACCGGATCTTGCTGGGGGAGCAGGACTCGCTGGACTTCGCGGGCATTTTTTAACTCGTTTTCCATGGCGCGTTTTTCATTCGCCTCGCGGTGGATCTTCGCGTTGCCGATTGCGAAAGACGACTGTTCTGCCGCCGAGCGGAAAACCGCGTAGTCGTTGGCGGTGAAGTGTCCGTCCTCGTGGCGACGTGCCACGACGAGGACTCCGAGGTCGCGGTTGGCATGCCGGAGTGGTGCGAGCAAGGCGGAGACGTCATCCGTGTAAAGGGTGAATGCGTCTCGGAACGATGGGTGGTTTTTGACATCTCTGACGTGAATGGGTTCATTCACGCTGAGGCAGTGACCGAGGATTCCTTCATCGAGTGAGACGCGTGAAAGGCGGAGGTGGCTTTCAAGGGCACGGGGGTCGCGTTCGGCTTTTTTTCGGATTTCGACGGGGATGCCGATGAGTGGTGGGCATTCTGCCGAGATGTAGGACGGGTTGAGGAAGTTGTTTTCGTGGTTGACGAAATAAATGGCACCGCCGCGCGCTTTGACGACCTTGTCGATGCCATCCACGATGATTTTGGAAAGTCCTGTGGAGGAGGGTTCGGTTTCGATGGATTGCCCGAGGTCATGGAGGAAGGTAAACATCCGCTGTTCCTCGTGTTCGAATTCGTGGAATTTCTTGCGAATTCTCTTCGCCTTTTGGCGTTGATTGCGAAGTGCGAAGAGCAGGGCCGCCATGATGAGGAAGCAGGTCGCGAGGGAAATAAGGGTCGAATCGTGCATCTCGCGAGGAAAGGGAAGTCTGAGCGGGCGTGTTGAGACGTGTCAGATTGCTTCGTTGGATGAGGGAGGCCGCTGCTTGTCGTTGATGTTGGATTCGAGAAGCTTGACGACGTTGGCAAAGGTCGCGGCGTTTTGTTCGTTTGTGTCTGCCAGAGTTTTGTGTGCGTCGAGCACATGGAGGGCTCGTTGGGCGATGCTTGGGGTGGGCAAGGGAACGGATGGTCGGATCTGGGAACGGATGGCTGGAAGATTTTCCAGCCAGACCGCGTTGGTGGGATTGATCTCCATTAAGAAATCCAGGCCAAGGTCTTCGAGTGAGCGCTGGTTGCGGGGGCAGGCTTGGGCGATGTGGAGGACGCCCGCGCTTTGGGCAGCCAAACGTGATGCCATGCCGGCAAGGGTACCCATAAACGTGGAATCCATCCCGGTGCATGCTTCAAGGTCGATCACGAGGCAACTTTCACCTGCCGCAATTCTTGAGTCTCCGTATTCCTTGAGGGTCGGGCTGTTGAGAAAGGAACCTTTTCCTTCACAGCGGATCCAGCTGAATCCATCGAAGATTCCGATAAAAATAGGGCATTCTGTTGTCACAAAGAAAAAAGCCGGAGTCTGATCGGCAATTGGTGTGAAACGGTAAGTGAAGACCGGCGATTGGTCAATCACCCATCTGGAAATTCACGGAATCATTGCCAAAGGTAAGATTGGCGCGATGCGATTTCACGGTTGCCGCGGCGTAAAGTGGCTTTCCAGGTCAAGACCTTGCCTCCGATGAAGTAGTCATCGCCGATGACCGCGAACTCGGCCTCGCCTTTGGAATCGGAAGCTGGGAATTTGCGGGTCATTTGTTTGATCCGGCTGCCACTTGTTCCTTGCTGGTATTGGAAGATCAATTCCACGTTTCCCTGGCCCACGGCGGCAGGATCGTTCCAGTAAATCGAGTAATACTGTCCGAGTTTCTTTCTGCGTTCCTCCATGCTGACCGCGCCGTGCAGGCGTCTGAGTTTCTCCATCCGGATCAAGGGTTGTTCCTGGGAGTTCACGACCTCGTCACGGAGCTTGAATTGCTTGACGAGCAACGCTTCCGGGGCGGCTGTGCAAGCAGCAAGGAGGAGCAGGGGAACCAGGCTGAGGCAGAATTTCACAGTGGAATTCGGGCGGTTCGATGGTGGGATGCAAGGAGAGGGAATGCCTGCTCGTGGGAAAATCAAGGTTCCTTGCCTTCCTCGCCGTTGGGAGGGAGTGGGATGGAATCCTCTACCTTAGGTTCTACCGTTGGCGCGGGTGCCACCGTTGGCGCGGGTGCCACCGTTGGCGCGGGTGCCGCAAAATCGCCTGTAGGTGGATTGACGACAGGGGGGGGCGATTGCGTCGGTGGGGC
>CALMKO010000424.1 GCA_937867415.1 uncultured Verrucomicrobiota bacterium
AGGTCAGAGGTCAGAGGTCAGAGGTCAGCGGCTGCTCATACGGCGGGTGCGGGCGCGGTCCGACCAGCTCGCGACGGAGGCGTTGGCGCACCGGCAGGTCACCGCCGCCCATTCGGCGATGATGGAGGAGCGCTCGCGCCTTGCGCGGACTCGCGAGGAGTTCCGCCAGTGCATCTGGTGCCTGTATGAGCTTGGCCGCCAGACGGGTGATCTGGACAACGAACTGCGGAGGCTCGCCAGAATCCAGCGCCAATGGAGCCACGCCAAAGTGAACACCGAAATCACCGGCGAGCCGTTCCCGCTTCCAGCCAGCATATCGAGGGGTTTGTTACTGGCCTACCAGGAAGCTGTGGAAAATGCCTCGCGCCATGGCAAGGCGGAGCGGATCGAGATCCACTGCGATTTCGCCGACCGGGGCTTGGAAATCTCCGTGGTGGACGATGGCTGCGGATTCGACGTCGCCACGGATGCGCCGGGCGGGCACTACGGGCTCTCAGGAATGAGGCCGCGGGTTGAAAGACGGGGCGGCGGTTGGACATTCTTAGCAAGCCGTCCGCATCTGGCGAATCCTGAATTTCCCAAATATTCGGATCAGCCCTTCAACCACGCCCGCCAACCGCCCAGCCGGGTGATTTCCTCCGCGCCTGCCGTGGCCCGCGGCTCTGCGATGAATCCGGGAACCTCCTCGCCGCTTTCGAGCAAAACCTTCCCGATTCCAAGCGGTCCCGGGATTTTTGAAACGAAATCTCCAAACGCCGCCGGCTCCAGCTCCCAGACCTCCACATCGATCGCCGCGCCCGCTGCCTCGTCCCGGATCAATGCCGGACGCGGAGGAATGCCGCCCGCCGCCGGCATCGCATACATCCGGTAAACCGGCGCCGTTTTCGTCGCTTCCCGCAAAACCGCGCCACGATCCGCGAGCTGCCAGTGCAGGGCGAGCCCCTCCAAATGCGCACCGCAGACGAGTAGCGGAATCTTGCCAGACAAGCTCGGAACGATGGACTCACCGCAGAATTTCCCAGCGAGTTCCAACAGCGCGGCGTCCCAGCCGGCCGGAGCCGCGAGCGTGACGCCCCACGGCGCGCGACCGGATCTCGCCCGCCCCACGGGCACCGCCACGGCGGAAAGATCCAGCAGGTTCATGAAATTCGTGTAGCGCCCGAGTGTGGCGTTCGTGCCGTAGGGTTCCGCCAGATTTTCCGCCACGGTGTAGAGTCGCGGCGTCGTGGGCAGCAGCAGCACGTCGATCCGTTTCCAGACTCCCTCCGCCTCCCGCGCGAATTCCCGTAGTTTATACTGTGCCCGGAAGGTCGATGCCGCGTCCCAGCCTTTCGAGCCCTCCAGAATTTTCCGCGTCACTGGGAAAACATCGTCGCCGTGCATTTCCACGAACTCCCCCACCGCCGCCCATCGCTCGGCCACCCACGGACCTTCGTAAAGCAGCTTCGCCGCCTCGGTGAACGGCGTGAGGTCGATCTCCACCGCGACTCCGCCCAGCGCTTTTATCCGCTCCACCGCATCGAGAAAAAGCCCCGGCGTGTCCGGATCTCCCGCGAAATCGAGCACCTTGGGAACTCCGAATCGAAAGCTCTTCCGGATCACTCCGGTGGGCGTCACCTCGCGTGAAAAGGCATCCGCCGCGTCGTATTTCCCCACCACTCCGGAAATCAGCAGCGCATCCGCCGCCGTCCTCGCAAAAACCGAAATGCAGTCCAGCGAGCGGCACGCCGGCACCAGCCCGCGGTTGCTCAACAGTCCGCGCGTCGGCTTCCAACCGATCAATTCCTGGAACGCCGCCGGCACCCGGCCAGAGCCCGCCGTGTCGGTTCCTAACGAAAACGCACACAGCCCCGCCGCCACGGCGGACGCGCTGCCCGAGCTCGATCCTCCCGGCAGAAACTCCGCGTCGATCGCATTTCGCGCGATTCCATAAGGCGTGCGCGTGCCGACCAATCCGGTGGCGAACTGATCCAGATTCCCCTTCCCGATCGGAATCGCCCCCGCTGCCCGCAGCAGCCTGACGACCTCCGCATCCTCCGCAGGAACGTATGAAAATTCCGGACAAGCCGCCGTCGTCGGCCAGTTGCCGACGTCGATGTTATCCTTCACCACAAACGGAATCCCCCACAACGGCAGCTCCTGCGACATCGCCTCGACCTTCGCTGCGAGCGCCAGCAGCTCATCTTTCTCCGGCAGGTGGATGAAAATCGCCGGATCATCCCAAGCGATGATTTTCTCCCAGATCTCGCCGATCACTTCCGTGGGAGTCACGCCTGCCGCATACCGTTTCTTGAGTTCGTTGATTTTCATGTGGAACTACGCAATTGGAGCGCGGGATTTATTCCACGCGAAATTCTGAGTGTGGCCTGACGACAACCAGAGCCTGTCCGGCGCGCACGCTGGCTCCTTCGACGACCAGGATTTCAATGATCTCCAAATCTTCATCCGTTTCCACCGAGACCTCCATTTTCATCGCTTCCAGAATCAACGCAGTCGCTCCGGAAGCGATCCTTGTGCCAGCCGCGACCTCGATTTTCCAAACGCTTCCGGTGACCGGGCTGTCCATCGTGAAGCAGCCGTCCGGGATCACGATTTCATCCACCTCGACCTCGGCCGCCGCTGGGGCGTCCATCGAAAGTCCGGCTTCCTCCCAGCGTTTCCGCTCTGCTTCGAATGCCGCGCGCTGCTTGCTCTGGAACGCGTCGATTTCCTCCGAGTGCGCCTCAAGAAACGCCTCGTAATCGGAAAATCGAAACACCTGGTCCTCGATCTCCAGCTTGTGCCGACCACGCGGGACTTCCTCCCGCAAGCGCAGCAATTCCTCCGCACTCACCGGATAGAACCGCAGCTGATCGAAGAACCGCAACAACCACGGCTTCTCGAAATCCGGCGTTTTCCGCCAGCGGTTCCACACCGGGATCGTCCGCCCGGTGAACTGATAGCCGCCAGGGCCTTCCATGCCATAAATGCAGAGATACGCCCCACCGATGCCCACCGCGTTCTCCGGCGTCCAGGTCCGCGCCGGGTTGTATTTCGTCGTCACCATCCGGTGGCGCGGGTCGAGCGGCGTGGCGACGGGTGCTCCCAGATAGACGTCGCCGAGCCCCATGACCAGATAGGAAGCACTGAAGAAAATTTGATAGACGTCCGCGATCGACGACAGCCCGTTGATCCGCCGGATGAATTCGAGGTTGCTCGGGCACCACGGCGCGTCCGGCCGCACGCTCTGCATGTAACGGCGGATGGCTTCCTGCGTACTCGGATCGTCCCAACTCAGCGGCAGATGGACGATGCGGGTCGGCACTTCGATCTGCTCCAGCGGCGGCAAGGAAATGATGCCTTCACGGATTTTCTCCCACAGATCACAACGCCCGATCACGCTTGGATCGAAATGCACCTGCAACGAACGGATGCCGGGCGTCAGGTCGATGATGCCCGGGATGCCTTGCTCCTTCACCCACTCGTGAACGACGTGGACCTTGAACCGCAGTTTCAGATCCAGATGGTGCGGGCCAAACTCGATCAGGAAATACCGGTCACCCGCACGTCTAACGACCACTTTATCATCACCTTCGCCGAAAGAGTCGATGAAACACGTGCCGCGTTCGACTTCCACGGGATCGGTGAGTTCCGCGCGACCACCCGCGATGAACTCGCTCACTTCGATTTGCCGGTCGCGAGCCCACGCTTCATCGACCGGGACGAACTGGATGGAATCTCCGGGGCGAAGTTGCCCGAGTTTCCACAACTCCGCGTCCACCACTACGACCGGACAGACGAAACCGCCGAGACTTGGCCCGTCGGGACCAAGGATGACGGGCATGTCGCCGGTGAAATCCACCGCGCCGATGGCGTAGGCGTTGTCGTGCAGGTTGGATGGATGGAGTCCAGCCTCGCCGCCATCCGTCCGCGCCCACTTCGGCTTCGGACCGATGAGGCGGACGCCGGTGCGGGCCGAGTTGTAGTGAACTTCCCATTTCGTCGCGAAGAAGGTGTCGATGTCTTCATCCAGGAAGAAATCAGGTGCGCCATGAGGGCCGTAAAGGACGGCGATCTTCCATTCGTGTTTTAAGGAGAAGGGACACTCTTGTCCCTTCCTCGTGGGGACAGGAGTGTCCCCACTCCTTATTCCCAACACATCGCCCGGTAACAAAGCCCGCCCGAACGGCCCGCCAAACTTTCCTAACGTAAAGGTCGAGCAACTCCCCAGATACTCCGGCGAGTCGATCCCTCCAGCCACTGCGAAGTAGGCACGCGCTCCGGCACCTTCGAACCGGCCGATCTTCAAAACATCGCCAGCTTCGATCGCGATTCTCTCATTCATTGCCACCGGCTCGCCGTTCTTCAACATCAACGCCGCCGCTCCCACCACCGCGATGGTCGTCGCGGAATTGAAACGCAGGGTCGGCCCGGTCATGGTGATTTCCAATCCGGCGGCGCCCTCGGGATTTCCAACCAGCGTGTTCGCCAGCCGCAATGACAACGAATCAAACGGCCCGCAGGGTGGCACGCCTACTTCCCAATAACCGACACGCCCCGGCCAATCCTGCACGGTGGTCATCGTCCCAGCCGAGGCGACGTCGATGGTGTTAGGCGTATAAAGAAACTCCGCCATGTCGCGCATCGCCACGCCGCCTTTGAGGTAAGGCGCCCAGCGGGTGATGTCGCGCAGGTAGCGCAGGTTCGTCTCGATGCCGGAGATCTTCGTTTCCTCCAGCGCTTGCTCGATTTTCGCGACAGCAGCATCACGGTCCGCCGCATGCACCATCACCTTCGCTAACAGCGGATCATAAAACGGACTGACCTCCGTGCCTGGTTCGATCCAGCGGTCAGAGCGCGCCCACTCCGGAAAACTCGCTTCAGTCAGCAGCCCGCAGCTCGGGCGGAAATTGTGGTTCGGGTCCTCCGCGTAAACCCGCGCCTGGATCGCGCAGCCTTGCGGCGTCGGCGAGGTGGCGGGCATTTCCCAATCTTCGTCGAGCGCGAGGCGTGCCATCCACTCGACGATGTCGAGTCCGGTGACCATTTCGGTGATGCCGTGCTCGACTTGCAGGCGGGTATTCACTTCGAGGAAAAAGAAGTCATCGCGGTCCGCGTCATAGATGAACTCGACGGTGCCGGCGGAGCGGTAGTTCACGCTTTCTCCCAGCTTCACGGCAGCAGCGTGCAGCGCGGCCCGCGTTGTGTCGGATAGACCGGGCGCGGGAGTTTCCTCGAAGACTTTCTGGTTGCGCCGCTGCACCGAGCAATCGCGTTCTCCCAGAGCTAACACCCGTCCCTTGCCATCGCCGAAAATCTGCACTTCCACATGCCGTCCGCGCTGGATGAAGCGCTCGATAAACACGCTGCCGGATCCAAAACTGCGTTCACTCAGCCGCACCACGCTATCGTATTCGCGACGGAGTTCGTCCTCATCACGGCAGACCTTCATGCCGATCCCTCCGCCGCCGGCGGTGCTTTTCAGCATGACCGGGTAGCCGATGGCTTCCGCGGAGGTCACGGCGGACTGCACGCCGTCCAACAAGCCGGTTCCTGGCACTAACGGCACATCTGCCTCACCGGCGAGCCGTCGCGCTTCGTGTTTCAAGCCGAAGGCGATGATCTGCTCGGGCGTCGGCCCCATCCATTTCACCCCGGCATCCTCGCACATGCGGGCGAAGTCCGTGTTTTCGCTGAGGAGTCCGTAGCCTGGGAAGACGGCGTTGGCACCGGTGCTTCGGGCGATCTCCACGAGCTTTTCCTTGAGCAGATAACTTTCGGAAACCGGGCCGGGTCCGAGCAGGTAAGCCTCGTCCGCGAGATCGACGTGGGGAGCGCCGGAATCCGGTTCCGAGTAAACGGCGATGCTCTGATAGCCGAGCTTCTTGAACGTGCGAATGGCGCGGGCGGCGATTTCTCCGCGGTTGGCGATGATGATTTTCATGAAATTGGAGCGCGGAATTTAAAAGACCATGACCTCCACCGGTGTCGGATTCCACCCATTGCAGGGATTGTTGAGCTGCGGGCAATTCGAAATCAGGCACACCACATCCATCTCCGCCCGCATCTCCACATAGCGCCCGGGCGCGGAAATCCCATCCGCGAAGCTGAGCTGGCCGTCCGGCGTGACCGGCACATTCATGAAGAAATTGATGTTAGGGCCGAGGTCGCGTTTGTTCAACTCGATGTTCCACTCCTGCGCGCCGCGGATGAAGCTGTCGCGGCAGGCGTGCATGCACTCGGTGTCGTGGGCGTAGCGCATGGTGTTCGACTCGCGCGAACAGGCACCGCCGAGCGTGTCGTGGCGGCCGCAGGTGTCGGCGGTGATGGTGAGCAGTGCATTTCCCTCGGTGCTCATCAGCCGGGTGCCGGTCGTCAGATAGAGCGCGGCCTGCTCCTGGATGGTGCGGTCCGCGCTGTAACGCTCGGTGGGATCGGCGGCGCTGAAGAACAGCGTGTCGGCCGCCTGGTTTCCTTCGAGATCGAGAATGCGCAGGGTCTGGCCTTTCTTGATCTCGTGGACCCACCAGTCGCCCGCGGGAATGACTTCGCGGAACACGGCGGTCTCGGGATTGAGTGTGCTTTCAGTCATCAGAAGCGGAGAGTGTGATAGGTTTGGTTGTTCTCCCAGGCGCGGAGATTTTCGGGGCGGACGGTGAGTGATGGATCGTCCAAAGCGGGCGGCTCGCCGGCGAAGACTTCGAGCTTCACGTGGCGATGGCGGTAGACCGGGTCTGGATCGAGCGGGTGCTGGCAGGTGTTGAGCACGACAAGCGTGTCGATTTCGAAACGCAGCTCGATGGAATCACCGGGCTTCGAATGATCCGCGACGAAGGAAAGGTGTCCCGCATCATCGGAGACAACCTTGCTGAAGAGATTGAGGTTTGGAATGAGGTCTTTTTTCCCGAGTCCCCATTTCGCCAGTTCGATGAGGAAGCAATCGCGGCCGTTGCGGTTCCAGTCGTTGCGGGATTGCTGATAGTTGTTCTCGCCGTATTTCGCCAGCACGCGGGCGGCGTCCGAGTGGCCGCAGACGGTGTCGTGCCAGCCGACGCTGTCCGTGGTGATGGAGGCTAACAGGCGGCCCATGTCGGAGTGCAGGCAATACGGAGCGCGCAGATAGAAAATGTGCTGGCCCTTGAGCGTGTCCGGCATGTTGTAGCGCTCGGTGTGTTCGAGCGCGTTGTAGAGCAGCATGCCGACGTTCGCGCCGCCGTCGATGTCGGTGAGGCGGAGGCGTTTGCCACGCGAGATCACGGCGGACCACATGCCGGCACCGTGGAGGGTGCGTTCGTGGAGGAGGGAATTCGGAGTCATGGGAAATCAGTCGTTGGAGTCTTCTTCAGGCTCGGTTTGGATCTGCGGAAGCAGGGTTCGGGTGAGGTTGAGCCGGCCGGCGATCATGCCCTTGACGCCAAGAAGCTTGTTCGCGATCTGCCGCAGGCGTTTGGCCGGACCTTGCACGAGGATGACCTCCATGGTGCAGGAATTTTGCAGCAGCACGTTGAGCGAACTGATCACTTCGCGGATGTGTTCGTGGTGGATGTCGGTGATCTGTTGTTTGATACCCGCGCGTTTGTGATCGTAGAAAAGCGTGATCGTTCCGGCCATCAGCGAATTTCCTTTCAAGCTGTAATAATCGGAAATGTGCTGGTTGAGCACCTCCGCGATGGCTTGGGAGCGGTTTACGAAGCCCCGCTCCGCCATCAACTCCTCGAACTGGCTGTGCAGCTCGTCGGGAATGGAAATCGTCAGCCGGTGGGCGTTCTTTTCGGACTTGGAGCGTGTGACTGGCATGCATGAGACGTATCACGCCGGTGCCCGCAGGGACACGGAATTCTCGCAAATCGTATGACGAATGGGGCATAAACGTCATACTCTGGAATCTCACTCCACGTCGTCACCAACATCGGTCATCCGGCCGATCGGGAGCTTGTCGAAAACCGGCGCTGCGTGGGTGTCCTCCGGATGGATGATGGTCTCCAGGTGGGCCTTGGTGGCGAGAAACTCGGGCTCGCGGAGCTGGTCATGGCTGCGCGGGCGCGGGACCGGAACCTCGACAATTTCGCGGACGCGACCGGGACGGGGATCCAGCACCAGGATACGGTCTGACAGAAAAACCGCCTCATCGAGATCGTGGGTGATGAAAAAGACGGTGATATCGACGTTCTTCCAGATTTGGAGAAGATAGGCCTGCATCTGCTGGCGCGTCTGCGGGTCAAGCGCGCCGAAGGGTTCGTCCATCAGCAGGATGCGCGGTTCGTTGGCAAGCGCGCGGGCGATGGCGGCGCGTTGTTTCATGCCGCCGCTGAGCTGGTGAGGATAGGAGTTCTCGAACTTGTCGAGGCCCACGAGGGCGAGCCACTGGCGAGCTTCGGACTCATTGGTGAAATCATCTTTTCCGGCCATCCGCGGGCCATACATGACATTGGCCTTCACGGTCAGCCATGGGAACAAGGTATAGCTCTGGAAGACCATGCCGCGGTCGCGACCGGGACCGGTGACCGGCTGGCCGTCCACGAGAACCTGGCCGGAACTGGGTGTTTCCAATCCTGCCAGGATTCGGATGAGGGTGGATTTCCCACAGCCCGACTGGCCTAACACGCACATGAATTCACGGCGGTGGACGGTGAGATTGATGTCTTTCAGCGCCACAATCTCGCCGGCTTTGGAGTCGAAGATTTTGAAGAGACTGGAAATCTCCAACAGCGGCGGGCGCTGCTTGAGCTTGTCGAAACGCGCTTTGACTGCGGGTGACTGGTCCTTGTAGGAGAGGCTCGCGATCATGAGGGTGAGGCGGTCGGGGCTTCAGGCGTAGAGGTGACGGGCTGCTTGGCGGGGCCGAGGATTCTAGCGCGTCCCGAAAAAAAGCGACTGAGGAATCCTTTCTTCGGCTGGTCCATCCATGGGAAGAAGAAACGGGCGAGATAGGCGAGAATCTGATCCATGAAAAAACCTGATAGACCGATGAGAAGGATGGCCGGATAGACGATGTCGAACTGGAAGCGGCGGCCGTGGGTGTCGATGATTTCAGCGAGTCCGCTCTTGAAGCCTAACAATTCGGCGATGACCAGCCAGGTCCAGGCGGTGCCGAAGAGGAGGCGGAGGTCTTTGTAAAGACTGGGCAGGACGCCCGGGATGACCACGGTGGTGAGGAGCTGCCGTTGATTGGCCCCAAGTGTCTGGGCGGCCTCTAGCAGAGAGCCGTCAAGACTGCGGGTGGTCTTGGATATCATCAGGATCGCCGACGGGAGGGTGCCGAGGAAAACAAGCATGATTTTGGGGCCTAGATCGAGGCCGAAGATGGCCATGAGCACCACGCCGAAGGCGGGTGCTGGCATGTAGCTGAAGAAGTTGACGAAGGGCTCGGCGAGCTTGGACGCGAAGTCATAAGTGCCGCAAAGGAGGCCCAAAGGGATGGCCACGGAAATCGCGAGGAGAAATCCTAACACGATGGTGCGCCAGGATTCGGCGTAGCGCTGGAGCAGGGTTTTGCGTTCGGCTCCGGCTTCGCCCGCATCGGGTTTGGTGGCGGTGATGCCTTGCCAAAAGGACACAGCGACGACTCCGGGCGGGACCAGATAGACGGGGCGGGAAACCTCCTCCGAGGATTGGGGAAGCAGCTTCAAGAGCGCCTCCGTCGGCCAGTCGGTGCCAGCCTTGGTTAGCATTTCCGCGTTGGCCTTGACGACGCCAAGATTTTCTACGGTTAGCGGCTCCTTGGTGGCCTTGAGTTTGCCTTCAGCGAGATCAATCCATGTTTTTCGGATCGAGTCATCTGCGAGCTCTTGCTCGCGGGTGAGCCAACCGTTGACCGTGGCGATCGGGTGGATCTGACGGACGATCTTCTTGTTTTGCCTAGCAGTGCTGGCTTGGGGTTGACCGGATTTTCTCGCCGCTAGGATTTCCTCGTTGTCCTCCTTGATCGCAGTTGAAAACTCTTTCCAAACGCTTGGCGCAAGGCGGTCGCCGACCGAATAGATGCTCTGCAAGCGCGGGCTCTCTGCGGAAACGGTCACCTGATGGGCCACCTTCCACCATGGACCGTAAGAGGCGACGCTCCAGATGACCAGTGGCAGGATGAAAGAAAGCGCCATCAGGATCGATGACTGCGACGGATCCAGCTCCTTTCTGACCACCCACCACCGGCTTCGCGTCTGCGTTTTCATGATTGGAAATCGGCGGGTGGCTCGAATCGAAGAGCCTACTTGTCCATCACTTCCTTGAAGAGCGAAGGGTCGAGGTAGGAGTCCACGTCGGCGGGCTTTTCGTAAACTTTGTATTTCACATTGAAATCATCCACAACTTTGGTGGAGCCGTAGATCGAGCCCAGGCCGTCCGCTTTTTCCCAGGCCTTGAGAGCCTCCTTGGAACTGAGAATCTTGGTGCCAGCGAGCAGCGGCTCGTATTCTGCAGGCTTCACTCCCACGCGCTCGGAAAGGATCGCAAGGGCCTCGTCGGTGTTGTCTTCATTAGCGAGATATTCGGCGATTTTTTCCCAGACCTTCACCACCTTGAGCCAATCCGAACGGCGGGTTTTGACGCTGTCGCGATCGCAGAAAAGGCCGTCATAGATCAATCCTGGAACATCCTTGGAGGTGAACACCGGTTTCGAGCCGGGCACGAGTTTCAGGGCCTGTCCGGAGTTCGGCTGCCACGCGCCGATGGCGTCCACCTCGCCGGATGCGAAGACCTGCGGTGTGCTGTTCGTCGGGGTGTTCTTGATGGTGATGTCGCTCTCGGCCATGCCGTTCAGCTCGAGTCCTTTCAAGAGTAGGAGGTGCTCGACGAAGCCTTCCTCGAGGGCGATGGTCTTACCCTTGAGGTCCTTGAGCGTCTTGTATTCGCCCTTGGCGACGATCATGTCGTTGCCATTCGAGAAGTCATTGATGAGGATGCATACGGATGGCTTGCCAGTTGCACCAGTCACCAGCGCGTCGCCATTGGTGACGCTGACCGCATCGAGTTTGCCCGCAGCGTAGGCTTCCATGGACTTCACATAATCCATCCATACGAACTCCACGTCCACTCCGGCCTCCTTGAACCAGCCCTTCTTGATTCCTATTTCCCAAGCCACCCAGCCGGGCCAATCCGAGTAGCCGATTTTCAGGGGTTCCGCGGCGAGGCGGGCGAATGACGACAAGCCGACGATGGCGGCAAGGAGGATGGATTTGTTGATTTTCATGACCTTCAGTAGCTGGATTGGATGATGGACACCCCACGCGGGAATCTTGTTGGGGATAGCACCAAGCGTGCCAACGGGGATTCCCAGTGATTGAGAATCATACGTTTATGCGGATTCCTTCATACGCGGGAGCCGGATGTCGCTGAGGCACAGTTGGTGATGGATGGGAGCATGCATGCGGTTGCCGTTGGAATTCGCAAAATGACGTCGCGATTGGTTTTTACGGCTTATCCCTGCGGCACGAGAGCTTTAGGGTGGGGACTGAGGCGGACCCGAAAGTCCGGCCACGGAAGAGCTGAGTCAAACGATGGTGGCGGGGTGTGGGAAAGGGATAGGAGATCATGGATTGGCGATCAGGGATGGAGTGGCGGGAGACCCGAATTTCGGGGTCCGCCTCATCCCGATGCGCGAATTGGACGGAACCGTGATGCAGCTCGAAAAATATCTTCTTCACCTCAATCGCTGGGGCGATCAGGGACAGAGGGTTCTCAACACGCGCTTCGCTTCCCAGCTGCCTGCGGGAGTCACTCTCCAAATTGTGGCCCCCTCCGGCATGATCATCATGAGCCGCCACCAAGACTGGCACCAAGACCAGCGCACTGCCTTCGAGATCATTCGTAATAAATACCGCCACCTGCTTGAGATCATGACCTCCGATGATCTCCTACGCCGTCTCAGGACTGGCCACCGGCTCTTCCAACGGCCTTCACCCAAAAAGCAAATTCCTAGCAGCCAGCAACGTGACCGTGGTGTTCGATATGGATGCGTATAATTTCTCGTGACGACGGTTTGACATCGAGCCAGCTAACCAGCTAGCTTGCTGGTATGAAAACCACCATCGATCTCCCTCCTGATCTAGTCCGGGAAATGAAACTTCTCGCCGTCCACGAGGGGCGCAAGCTCAAGGATGTCGCGGCGGATCTCTTGAAACGCGGGCTCAGCGCGGGGAACACGAAACCGAAAAACGCGGCGCGGCGCGATTTCTTACTATCCGCACCCATCGGTGCACCGGAAATGACCCCTGAGCGAGTGCGCCAAATCCTCGATGAAACGCCATGAGCTGGCTCATCGACGTAAACATCCTGCTCGCCAGCCGATGGAAAACCCATGCCGATCATGAAGCCGTCCGCGAATGGCTTGATGCCCAACCAGAATTCCACACAACCCCCATCGTTGAATTAGGCTTCATGCGCGTCAGCCTCAGCCCGGCTTACTCCGCCACATGGAAGGACGCCCATCGCTCGCTCACCAGCCTTTTGTCCCGTCCCGAACATCGCTTCCTGCCGGATGATGTCAGCGCCACCGAGTCGCCGGAATCGGGGTACAAGGACACGAGGGACGCGCATCTAACAATCCTCGCGAGACGTCACGGACTCATCCTGGTGACCCTTGATGAATCGCTGATTTCAAAACACTGGGCGCGGGGCATCGCCTTCAATCCACTCAAACCTTCCAATGATTGAGAGGTATTTCAAGGACATCCCGGCAGGGAAAATCGAGGAATCCGAAAGCCATCTTTTTCTGGCGAGCCTCGGCCTTTCCCCAGGCAAGACATGGGCGGATCTTCTGAAATCGAAACGCGTCTTGATCTTATCTGAAGCAGGCAGCGGAAAAACCCACGAATGCAACAAGCAGGCAGACCTGCTCTGGAACGCTGGCGAAACAGCCTTCCGACTTGAACTCGCGACCTTGGCTACCACGGAACTCAGGAGCATGCTTGAAATTGAGCAGGAAGAACGATTTGATCGTTGGCTGTGTTCCCAGTCCGAAATCGCCACCTTTTTCTTGGATTCTTACGACGAACTCAAACTCAGCCTCGGCTCATTTGATCTGGCTTTGAAGCGACTTGCCAAATCCATTGCCGGACGTCTTGACCGGGCACGCCCGCGTGCTCATCGGCGGCTTCAGCTACACCCTGCGCCGCGTGCTGGAGCTTTGCCCGCCTGACGCCACCGTGGATGTCGCGGAGCTGTTGCAGGTCGTGGTCGATTGGGACCGCGAGTTCCTCCCCGGTGTGAACGGTCTGCTCGTCGATGACCCGCGTGTGAACATCCATCTTCGCGATGTGGCGGAGCTCATTTCCCGCGCCGGAGAAAACCGCTACCATGCGATCCTGCTGGATGTGGACAACAGCCCCGATCCGCTGGTGCAGAAAGGCAACGCCAAACTCTACGATGGCCGTTGTGTCGTTTTCTGGTCCGCGAACCCCGACAAATCCTTCGCCCGCTGCCTCGCGAAGCATTTCGGAAACGTCCAGGCCATCACTGCCAAAGCGTACCCGAAGGCGAAGCGTTTCACGCACACGCTGTTCGTGGCGGATCGGGTGTGATCCGGGCTCAGGGATTCCGGGTCAAGGTCTCGCTCGGATTCTCGCCGAAGCGCGCGCGGTATTCCGAGGCGAAGCGCCCGTGATGCCAGAAGCCCCAGTTCAGGGCGCAGCCCTTCACCGATCCATGGCGCGGCGCGGTCGCCAGTAATTCCCGCCTCGCACCGTGCAGGCGCAGGTTGTGAAGGAAAGCGGCGACCCCGACCCCGAGGACATCCACGAACAGGTATTCCAAACCGCGCCTGCTCAAGCCGCTCACCGCGCACAATTCATCCATGCGGATGGGGCGGTGGGTGTTTTCCCTGATGAAATCGCGCAGGAATCTTAGCCGCTGGTATCGCCGTGTGATCGCGGGATTTCCCTTTGCCATGGGGTTTGCCTGATCCTTTCGCAAGAGATCGAAGTAACGGTCGTGAAGTTCGTTTTCCAGCAATGCGCGTGTGGACTCGCCCTCCAGTGTATCGGGATCGCGCCGGACGGTTTCAATGATCCCGCCCAATAGCGCTGCGGCGTTCCGGCATGCGTTTTCTTCGGGGAAAATGGAGCGCCCCCGCTTCAGGGACTTTGCCGTGAACTCAGGATAGCGCGACTCCACAGCATGCAGGAAAACCGCTGCGGGAATGGACAGAGTCCCGTGCCGGTAGCCGGGCGGGGTCGTGGCATCGAGCGCCTCGCCGGGAGCGAAAAACCCGAGGCATCGGTCGCGGTGGCGCGTGTTGAAATTGAAAGAGTTACCATCCTCGGGACATGCGGTCACATAGACCATGGTATAGCTGTCCTTCGGCATCTCGCCGCGGAACCACATCGCAGAGCCGATCTCCGCCTGATCGAGGCAGGAACCCGGCAGCATGATCCGCGACAGCTCACTTTCCGCCCGGTGCCCGCCCAAAACCCATGGCTCGATGTGTCCTCCGCGGATCGCGCCGACCAGGTGATCGGGATCACTGAACTGGATGCGGCTCACGGCTGTTCCGGTCTCGGACATGTACCTGCCTATATTCCTCGGATGGTCGGGGCAATGCGTTTTTGCGCATTTCGGATAGGGTTTATGATGGCATCCCATGCGGTGGCGTATCCAGGATGAGGTATGAAAAACGATATTCCCCCTCTCGTTCATGTCCCTGTGCGGATGATAAGCATCAAGCCCCTCGCCGTCATCGCATGCGTCTGCGCCGTTTGGTCCAACGCGGCGCAAGCCCAGTCCGAACCCGACCGCACGATTCTGCCTGTGCCCCAGCCGGCCCGCCCGCTCTATGACGAAACCGACGCCAGAAAGGCCACCCCGCCGCCGCGCTTCGCCGTCCACGCCCCGCAAGGCGCGCCCAACGTGCTGGTCATCCTTCTCGACGACCTCGGATTCGGCGCCACCAGCAGTTTCGGCGGCCCCATCGCCACGCCGACGCTCGACCGGCTCGCCAAAGGCGGCCTGCGCTACAACCATTTCCACACCACCGCGCTCTGCTCGCCCACCCGCACCGCGCTGAAGGCCGGGCGCAACCATCACACCTGCAACATGGGTTTCATCACCGAGATGGCCACCGCTTTCCCCGGAGCCACCGGAGAGATCCCCAACGCCGTCGCGCCGCTTGCCGAGATGCTCCGCCTCAACGGCTACAGCACCGGCGCCTTCGGCAAATGGCACGAAACCGCCTCCTGGGAAGTTAGTGTTTCCGGTCCTTACGATCGCTGGCCCACCCATCAGGGTTTTGACAAATTCTACGGTTTCATCGGCGGCGAAACCAACCAGTGGGCGCCCTTCCTCCATGACGGCGTGACCCAGGTGGAGCTTCCCAACGACCCGAATTATCACTTCATGGAAGACATGGCCGACAAGTCCATCGCCTGGATGAAGCACCAAAAGGCGATGACTCCGGACAAGCCGTTCTTCGTCTATTTCGCCCCCGGAGCCGTCCATGCCCCGCACCACGCGCCCGCCGATTGGATCGCAAAATGGAAGGGCAAATTCGACCAGGGCTGGGACAAGATCCGTGAGGAAACCCTGGAACGCCAGATCGCCATGGGCATGGTTCCGAAAGGCACGAAGCTCGCCTCCAAACCAGCCGCCATCAAGGATTGGGACAAGCTTTCCGATGAGGAAAAAGCCCTCTTCACCAAACAGGTGGAGACCTTCGCCGCCTTCCTCGATTACACCGACCACCACATCGGCCGCGTCATCGATGCCATCGGCGATACCGGCCAGCTCGACAACACCCTCGTCTTCTACATTGCAGGCGACAACGGCACCAGCGCCGAGGGCGGCATGAACGGCTTGTTCAACGAATACACCTACTTCAACGGCGTGCCGGAAACCATCGAGGACATGGCGAAGTTCGCCGACAAATGGGGCGGCCCGGAAACCTATCCGCACATGGCCGCCGGTTGGGCGATCGCTTTCAACTCGCCGTTCATGTGGGCCAAACAAATCGCCTCGAATTTCGGCGGCACCCGCGTCGGCATGGTCGCCCACTGGCCCAAAGGCATTTCCGCCAAAGGCGAGATCCGGGAGCAGTTCAGCCACGTCATCGACATCGCGCCGACCATCCTCGAAGCCGCCGGGCTGCCCGAACCCAAGGTCGTCAACGGCACCCCGCAGATCCCGATGGAAGGCAAAAGCCTGCTTGCCAGCTTCACCGACACCAAGGCTCCCGCCCGCACCACCCAGTATTTCGAAATCGCCGGCAACCGCGCGGTCTATCACGACGGTTGGCTCGCCGGCGTCGTCCACAAGGCTCCCTGGGAATCGAAGCCAAGCCGCTCGCTCGAAGCGGATCTCTGGGAACTCTATGACATCCGCTCCGACTTTAGCTGTTCCACCGACCTCGCGGCTAAGAACCCGGAGAAACTCAAGGAATTGCAGGCCGTGTTTCTCGCCGAAGCGAAAAAATACCATGTCCTTCCCATCGATGACCGCGTCTTCGAACGCCTCAACGGCGCACTGGTCGGCCGTCCTGACCTCATGGGTGCCCGCACCTCGCTGACCCTCGCGGAAGGCATGCAGGGCATGATGGAATCCGCTTTCATCAACGTGAAAAACAAATCCAAGACCATCACCGCGGAAATCGAAGTGCCTGAGACCGGAGCCAATGGCATGATCCTCGCCCAGGGCGGCCGCTTCGGCGGATGGGCGCTCTACGTCAAGGACGGCATCCCCGGCTACGCTTACAATTTCCTCGGACTCCAGCGCACCAGCGTCACCGGAAAGGAAAAACTCAAGCCCGGCAAAAACACGCTCAAGCTCGACTTCGCCTACGACGGCGGCGGCCCCGGCAAAGGCGGCTCCGCCACCCTATTCGTAAACGACGTGAAAGCAGCGGAAGGAAAAATCCCCAACACCCAGGCCGGCATCTTCTCCGCCGACGAAACCGCCGATGTCGGCATCGACCTCGGCACCCCAGTCGTCGAAGCCATCGGCTGCGAACACGAATCGAAATTCACCGGGAAAATTCCCAAGGTGATGATCGAGGTGAAATAACAAGATCCCACTGAAACGCGCGCGCCGTCCCCACTGGGGCGGCCTACAGCTTAGATGGCAAAATTTTCAACAACCCATCAAACAAGCACAGAAAAACCATGAAACAAATTCGCCTCCTGTCCGCCGCAGCCTTCCTCGCTGCCACATTGCCCGCCCTCGCAGAACCTGCACCCGCCGAACCCAAGGTGCTCGCCGACGGTGCGGATGCCAAATCCAAGCGGGTCGAGAACCTGCACCAGGCACGGTTCATCGAGATCTTCCTCGCCGCCCGCGACGCGAAAACCGGGACCTTGGTCGCCGCCTGCTACAACACGTTGTTCACACCCGCTGGCATCCCTGCGTCGAGAGACACCGCCCCGCAGGCGCTGGTTGAGAGACTCGACTTTGATAAAATGAAAACCGAGTTCGGTGTCCTCAACGCCTCGTTGAACGGCCCGAAACTTTGGCTGCCCAATTGGACCGAAATCGAAACCGGCGTGGAGCGGGACTTCAACGGCATCAAGGCCATCTGGGTCGCCCAACTGAACATGGGCGACAACAAGGGCGGTGTGGGGGAAACCACGCCCTACAAACCCGTGACGATCGCGAGGAAGAGCGGGCTGGGCTGGAACAAGGGAACCAAGGTGGCCTTGCTCGACGATGCGGACGGCAACACCTGGATCATGAAAGGCTTCCAGCTGGGGCTCAAACCGCAACACACCTACGATGAATTCCTTGCCGCAGGCGGCGGCCAGTTCAAGAAGCTCCCAGCCGGTTGGAAGTTCCGTATCATCACGCTCGAGAAGGATCTGATCGAAACGCCGGAAGGCGGCGTGGCCACCATCATGGCGGACGAGTTTTTCAACGTCTATGACAAGACCGGGCCGGGCATGAGCAACTACAAACCCTAACAAACTGATCTCACCATGAATCGTCTTAGCTTGCTGTTCGCGGCGACCCTCGCCTCATTCACCGCCACGATCCATCCCTGCTCCGCCCAAACCGACGCGCCGACGGCAGATGAGGTCAAGGCCGCCGCTGAAGAGGCCTACATCTACGGACTCCCGATGGTGATGGCCTACACGGCGAGCTATGAATTCTGGTTGGACAAATCCTCGTCGCAATACAAGAGCCCGATGGGCGAACTGACCCACAGCCGCCGCGTTTTCACCTACGAGGACACGGCGGTCATCGTACCTAACAGCGACACGCCCTACTCCTTCGTATGCCTCGACCTGCGCGCCGAGCCGTGGGTGGTATCCGTGCCGGATGTGGAGGAAGGGCGCTATTTCTCCGTGCAGTTGGTAGATTGGAACGCCTTCAACTTCGGCTACATCGGCAGCCGGACCACCGGCAATGGCGCGGGCGATTTCCTCGTCGTGGGGCCGGACTGGAAGGGCGAGGCTCCCGCCGGGACCAAGGGCGTGCTGCGCTCGTCCTCGCAGTTCTGCATCGCCATCATCCGCACGCAGTTGTTCGGGCCGGACGACATGGCGAACGTGGCGAAAATCCAGGACGGCTATCAGGCGCGCCCGCTCTCGGCGTTTCTCAAGCAACCCGCTACGCCCGCCGCAGCGGCGATTGATTTCCCCAAGGCGAACGCCCAGCTCGCGAAGGAGAATTTTTTCGGATTGCTGGAGTTCGTGATGCAAGTCGCACCGCCCGGCCCTGAGGAAAAGGAAATCCGCGCCAAGCTCGCGCGCATCGGCGTGGGGCCGAAAAAGAAGTCCGATTTCAAGGATCTCCCGCCCGCCCACAAGGCCGCCGCGCTCGAAGGCGTGAAGGCCGGCATGGCGAAAGTCCAGGAGCGCGCGGGCAGCATCGGCAAGCGCATCAACGGCTGGCAGGTCGGCTCGGCATTCGGCAACCGCGATTTCTACAAGGGCGACTGGCTGCTCCGCGCCGCCGCCGCGCAGGCCGGAATCTTCGGCAACAACGCCGAGGAAGCGGTCTATCCGATGACGCGCTGGCTGCCCGATGGTGAAGTGATCGACACCTCGAAGAACAACTACGAGATCACCTTTCCCGCAGGAAAATTTCCGCCGGCAAAGGCGTTCTGGTCGGTCACGATCTATGACGGAAAAAGCCAGCTGCTCATCAAGAACCCGATCAACCGCTACCTGATCAATTCCCCCATGCTGTCAGGCATGAAGAAGAATGACGACGGCTCGATCACGCTTCACATCCGGAAGGACAGCCCCGGTGCCGACAAGGAAAGCAACTGGCTTCCCGCGCCCGACGGCCCGGTCTATCTGGTGATGCGCCTGTACTGGCCGCAGACCGAATCCCCATCCATCCTGCCACCGGGTGAGGGAGATTGGGCGCCGCCCGCCGTCCAAATGGTGAAATAATGATGACAAGCACCCAGGAACCAAACCGACATACCCGAGCCCGCTGTCTTCGCCGGTTCGTCCTGCTCGCCTTGTTGTGGATCATCGCGGGCGGCTGCACCGCCTGGGCGTTCGGCGCGCTGCACTTTGATTTCCCCATCCTGCGGGTCGTCGTCGCATGGGGCTTCCTCGCGGCTGTGGCGGCGGTGCTGTATTTCGTGCGCGGGGTCTGGAAAAAGCTCGCTGTGGTAGCCGGCGCGTTCGTGCTCGTGCTGGTCTGGTGGCTCACGCAGCAACCACGCAACGACCGCAGCTGGCAGCCCGATGTGGCGAAAGTCGCGTGGGCCGAGATCAACGGCGATGAGGTCACCCTGCACAACATCCGCAACTGCGACTACCGCACCGATACGGATTTCACCCCGCATTGGGAAACGCGCACCGTGCGGCTCTCACAGATCACGGGCGTGGACATGTTCATCAATTACTGGGGTTCTCCCTGGATGGCCCATCCCATCGTGAGCTTCCAGTTCGCCGACGCTCCGCCGGTTTGTTTTTCCATCGAGACGCGGAAGGAAACGGGCGAGAAGTATTCGGCCATCGGCGGCATCTACCGCCAATATGAACTGACCTACATCGTCGCCGACGAGCGCGATGTGATCCGCGTCCGGACGAATTACCGCAGCGGCGAGGAAGCCTACCTCTACCGCACCAAAATCACCCCGGATCGTGCGCGCGAGCGTTTCCTGGAATACATCTCCACCGTCAACCGACTGCGGGAACAGCCCCGCTGGTACAATGCCATCACCACGAACTGCACCACGGCCATCCGCGCCCAACATCCCACCAGCGAGCGCCTTCCCTGGGACTGGCGGATGCTCGTCAACGGCAAAGGAGATGCGATGCTTTTCGAGAGAAACGCGTTTCACACCGGAGGCTTGCCGTTCGCTGAACTCAGGAAGAGAGCCTTGATCAACGCTGCCGCAAAGGCCGCCGACAAATCCCCCGATTTTTCCAAGTTGATCCGCGAAGGACGCCCTGGATTCTGAATTCGATGGCTTCACAAAATGAGATGAAACCTCCAGCACGATGAGCATCCGGGAAAACTGAAACACGAACTGAAGGCGGTCACCCTGGTGACGCTGTTTTTCGCCGCTTGGCTGGGAATGTTCATGGGGCTAAAAATCCTCATTCTGGAGGGCTATCAGATCCGCTTCGGAAGTGCCTCCGCCGTACTGATCGGTGCGCGGGTTCTCGCGAAGATTGTCTTGATCCTGGAACATCTTCCCTTGGGCGCGTGGGTGAAAAAACACCCCCTTTTCCCCGCCTCAGGAATGGCAACCGGC
>CALMKO010000425.1 GCA_937867415.1 uncultured Verrucomicrobiota bacterium
GCAATGCGGTCCTGGTTCCAGGGGCTGTGCGGAGTCGATTTAGCGGCGGAGTTTGCGGGTGATCATTCCCAGTGCTTCCTCTGCTTCGGCGACGCGTAGAAGTTTTGCTGCGAAGAAGTAAGTGGAACAGGCCAGCCCGATGGAGATCCCGAGCCCGAGGGCTTTGATAGGCAGCTTCATGGTTGCGAGGTTTTGAAAGAAATACACGTCGGAAAGCAGGCATACACCCGCCATCAAGCCACCTGCGATGCCGAGCTTTGCGAGCATCGCAAGGAGCTTCCCAGTTCCAAGATTTCCCGCAAACTTGGACATGGCGAGGTAAAGAAGGATGAAATTCACCACCGCAGTGATGCTGGTGGTGAGTGCCAGTGATTCATGGCCCCATCCGAAAACGATGACAAAAAGGTAGTTGAAACCCACGTTGAGGGCCAGCGCCAGAAAGCTCACCAGCATCGGGAACCAGCGCTTGTCGATCGCGTAGAAGGCTGGTTGCAAGACCTTGAGGGCGGCGTAGAAGACCAGCCCATATCCGTAAGCCCGCAAGGCGAGGGCGGTTTCCACTCGTTGGGTAGCGGTGAAGTTTCCGTGCTCGTAAATCAGGCTGATGATGGGTTCTGCGAGAAAAGCAAGGCCGATCGTGGAGGGAATGACCAAGAAGGCCACCAACCGGAGCCCTTTGGCCAATGTCGGGCTGAAGTCGCCGGAAATACCGCCGATGGCCGCTCGGGCGAGAGCGGGTAAGGTGACCGTGGCCACTGCGACACCGAAAATACCGATGGGCAGCTGCATCAGCCGGAACGCACAATTCAACCAACTCACGGCCCCGGCGCCGACGTGAACGGCAAACATCGAGTTGACCACCACGTTGATTTGCACCACCGACGAGGAAATGACGGCCGGTCCCATCAATTTCAAAATTTGGCGCACGCCCGGATCACGCCAGCGGAAGTCTGCTGCAAATCGATAACCCACTTGCCACAAGGCGGGGAACTGGCAGACGAGCTGGGCCAATCCGCCGATGACCACGCCGATGGCAAAGCCGATCAAGCTTTGCGGGCCCCAGGACGGATCCATCCAGTAGCCGAGCGCGGCCCCGCCGATCATGGAGCCGAGATTGAAAAAACACGAGGAAAGCGCAGGCATTCCGAAGATGTTCTTGGCGTTGAGCATCCCCATGACCAAGGCCGCAAGAGAAACCAACAGGATGAAAGGATACATGACCCGGACCATGGTCACGGTGAGAGCGATGTTTTCAGGGCTGTAGCTGCGGTGACCTCCGTCGCTACGGGCGAAGGAGGTGAGCAACTCCACGATCCAAGGCGCGGCCAGCACGCCCGCCACGGTCACGAGGCTCATAAAGACGGCGGCAAGCGTCATCATTTTGTTCGCAAGCGCCCATGCGGGTGAATCACCATCCGTCTTGAGTTTCTTGGAAAAGGTGGTGACGAAGGCCTGCGAGAGGGCTCCTTCGGCGAACAGGTCGCGCAACAGGTTGGGAACCCGAAAGGCGAGCTGGAAACAGTCGAGCGCCGCACCCGCGCCAAAAATCGTCGTAAACATCACCTCCCGCGCGAGACCCAGGACCCGGCTCGCCATCACGGCGGCGCTTACTTTCCAAGTGGCTTTCGTGGACATTAGAAACAGGCCGTAAAGCGCTCGAATGAAGTCGGGGCGGGAGTCCATTCCGCGCCAGGTGCTTGAACACCACTCGGAGCGGTTGATTGATTCACACGATTGCCATCCACGGGCGAAGTGTAGTCAAATGCAGGCGCAGACTCCAGATCAATTTGGTAGCCTCTTTGATCGCAGTCCTGAAAAAATTCGAATAAGCAGTCGGTTCACCGCTCCCATTCGGGTAATCCAACAAGCGCCATGCGATCCGTCATCCAATCCTACACCCACTGGCTTCATGGAAAATGGCCCGCCGGCAGCGTCGAAAAAGTCCCCCGTGTCAATGATGACGGCACTTGCAACATCCCCGGCATCCGCATCGTCGGTGATCTCACCGGAGTGCCATTGCTTAAATTTTCCGCAGACACCGGAGCCCGGGCGGTCCGGGAAATCCTCGCGGAAAAAAATTTTTCGAAAGGTGGCGATGCCGCCGTTCTGGACCTCGCCATCATTGGAGCGGGGGTTTCCGGGATTTCCGCCGCCATCGAGGCCCGCAAGGCGGGTCTCCGATTTTGCCTCTATGAATCGGCCGAAGCTTTCTCGACGATCCGGAACTTCCCGCAGAAGAAACCGATCTTCACCTATCCGACGGATATGGAGCCGGCGGGTGAAATGCGCTTCCGCGGCACCATCAAGGAAGAGCTTCTCACCGAGCTTGTCGCCCAGCAGGCCAGGCACGGGATCGAGCCCATCCCTGCCCACATCGAGCGGGTCGCGCAGGTCGAGGGCGGATTGGAACTTCATGTTCTGAAAGGTGAACCGGTGCGTGCCAAGCGCGTCATCGTGGCCATCGGCCGGACGGGGAATTTTCGCAAACTTAACGTGCCGGGCGAGGGCCTCGATCAGGTGAGCAACCGCCTGATCGACTCCGAGGGCTTTGCGGGCAAGCGCGTGCTCGTCGTCGGCGGTGGGGACTCGGCCTTGGAGGCTGCCATTTCCCTCGCGGAGTCCGGCGCATCGGTGGACCTGAGTTATCGCAAAAAGGAATTCTCCCGTCCCAAGGCGGGCAATCTGGACCGACTCGACGCACTCTCGGAAGCGGGGAAAATCCGCCTCCACCTGGGCACCAACGTGCAGGAAATCGATGACACCCAGGTTACCCTGTGCGGGGAAAACGGATGCGATACCGTGATCGCCAACGACCAGGTTTTCGTGCTCACCGGCCGTGAGGCTCCCTTGGAATTTTTCCGCCGCTCCGGCATCCAGATCCGCGGGGAGCGGACGCTGGCCTTCAGGATCACGCTGGGCTTCGCCGTTTTGTTTTCGATCTGGCTCTATCATTGGAAAAAAGGCGGCAAGCTGCCTTTTGGCGCGCAGCTGCCTGCGTGGCTCAATCCCCAACCCGGCCACCTTTTTTCAAGCCTCCATGGGTGGTGGGATACCGCGGGTAGCCTGGGAAATATCCTCAAAACCGCCGTTGCCGACCCCGGTTTCCACTACTCCCTTGCCTACTGCCTGTGCGTTCTCATTTTCGGAATCCGGCGGATCAGGCGTAGAAGGACGCCCTATGTGAAGCTCCAGACGGTTTCACTAACACTCGTGCAGTGGATCCCGTTGTTCATTCTGCCCTATTTTGTGCTTCCCTACCTCGGCGCGAATGGAGTCTTCAGCCACGGCGGCATCGGCCAGTGGTTTGGTGAAACGTTTCTCTCTAACGGACCCGGAACTCCGCCGGATCAATATTGGCGGGCTTTTGGTTTCATCCTCGCGTGGCCTTTGTTTGTTTTCAACTTATTCACGGACGCGCCGCTTTGGGGTTGGTTGATCCTCGGGTTCATCCAGACCTTTGTGATCATCCCGCTCATCGTCTGGCGTTGGGGAAAAGGAGCCTACTGCGGCTGGATCTGCTCCTGTGGCGCACTGGCGGAAACCATGGGCGACGCGCACCGCCACAAGATGCCGCACGGCCGGTTCTGGAACAAGCTCAACATGGTCGGCCAGGGGGTGCTGGCCTTCGCCTTCATCATCCTCGCCGTGCGCATTGTCGGTTGGATTTTTCCAAGCAGTGGTCTGGACGGGCTCTTCAAGCGGCTGCTTTACAGCATTCCGCTGTTGAACTATTCCTACCTGGTGGACCTGTGGTTGGCCGGGATCTTAGGCGTGGCGTTTTATTTCCATTTTTCCGGCCGGATCTGGTGTCGCTTCGCTTGTCCGCTCGCCGCGTTGATGCATATCTACGCCCGATTCACCCGCTTCCGAATCTTCGCGGATAAGGATCGATGCATATCCTGCAACGTCTGCACCTCGGTCTGTCACCAAGGGATCGATGTGATGGCCTTCGCCAACAAGGGCAAGCCGATGGAAGACCCGGAGTGCGTGCGTTGCTCCGCCTGTGTGCAAAGCTGCCCGACCGGCGTGCTTTCCTTCGGCAGGCTTGGTGCGAAAACCGATGATGGCTTTGAGAAAATCTTTGATACGCTGCCCGCGTCGCTGGTGCAACTTGCCGAGCGCCGCAAGCACCCCGCCAAGCATTGATCATGGTTCATTGGTTTTTTGACATCTCCTTCGCCCTCTATCTGGCCGTGAGTGCGGGGCTGGTTTTTTACGGGCTGAACGGTTACGTGCTTCTTGGACTCTTCGCCCGCCGGGCTAGGGAAACGCTCAGCCGGCAAAAGACGGTGGAAGAGGCGTGGAACCATGCCCATCCCCCGGGGGCGGCGGCCGATCTGCCGGTCATCACCACCCAGATCCCGCTCTATAACGAATTCAACGTGGCGGAGCGGGTGATCCGGGCGGTCGCGGCCTTGGATTACCCGAAGCATCTTCATCAAATCCAGGTTCTCGATGATTCCACGGATGAAACCCGGGAGCTGGTCGATCGCATCGCAGAGGAAATCCGCGCCACCGGGGTCTGGATCGATGTGCTCAGGCGCGATGTCCGCCAGGGTTACAAAGCCGGGGCGCTGGCTGCCGCGATGCCAGCCGCGCAGGGTGAGTTGATCGCTATTTTTGATAGCGACTTCGTCCCGGCCGCTGATTTTCTCCGCAGCCTGCTGCCGCACCTCGGCGATCCACAAACCGGGCTGGCCCAAGCCCGTTGGGGTCATCTGAACCGCGAGCATTCCCTGCTGACGGGGGCGCAATCCGTGGGCATCGACGGCCACTTCGCCATCGAGCAGACCGCCCGCTCGGCCAATCACTTGTTTCTGAATTTCAATGGTACCGCGGGCATCTGGCGGCGGAGAGCGATCGAGGACGCGGGCGGATGGGCGGCGGATACCTTGACGGAGGATCTGGATCTATCCTACCGCGCGCAGTTGCGAGGTTGGCATCTGGAGTATGTGTCGCACGTGGTGGTACCTGCGGAGCTGCCTGATACCTACGCGGCTTTCAAGGCTCAGCAATTCCGTTGGGCGAAAGGCTCGATTCAGACGGCCATGAAGTTGCTGCCGGGGATTTTCCGGTCGGACCGGGATTTTTTCGCCAAGTTGCAGTCGGTCTTTCATCTTTGTCACTACTGCGCCCATCCGCTCATGTTGGCGGTGGCGCTGTTGGCCCTGCCGGCAGCGCATCATCTTGACGGAGCGAGGGATCAGCGGTGGTTTCTGGTTTCCGCGACTCTGCTGTTGGCCTCCACTTTGGGCCCGAGCGCTCTCTACATCACCAGCCAGTATCACCTTTATCCCGAGTGCTGGCGGAGACGGATTTTGATGCTGCCGGGCTTGATGTTGGTCGGCTTTGGAATCTGCATATCAAACACGCGGGCGGTTTTCGAAGCGCTCCTCGGCATCAAGAGCGGCTTCATTCGCACGCCCAAGCGTGGCGCTGGAGTGCTGAAGACCTACCGTCCTGTGGCGAACCGTGTTCCGCTGTTGGAGATCCTGGCTGGGCTGTATTGCGCGGTCACTGCCCTAGTTCATGGGTGGAGTGGGAATTATGCGATCCTTCCTTTTCTCACGCTCTACGTAGTGGGATTCAGTCTTGTGGGATGGTCCAGCTTGCGTGAACAACTCCAAACCAAGCGCCGTGTCTGAGATGCGTGGCTGGGTCTGGAGCACGGTGCTGGGGTGGGTGGCTCTTGTCTGCTGCGGTTGGAGCTTGTTTCCGACCTTGGATGCGGCACCACTGCTGCGGGTGGCGATGTTTTCCTGCGGTGGCCTTGGAATGCTCGGCTTGGTTTTTTTCTTTCCCAACACAAGCGACCGCACGGCCGCCCGCCTGGTCCTTGCTGCGGCGATTTTTCTGCGTCTTCTTCTTTGGCCTGCTCCTGTCTCGGATGATGTGAACCGCTATTTCTGGGAAGGTCAGCTCGTCCGGGATGGTGGGAATCCCTACTCAGCACCTGCCAGCGCTGAGGTGTGGAAAAACCGCCGGGATGCCACTTGGCAAGCGATGAATCACCGCGATCGGCCGACGGCGTATCCTCCTGGTGCCCAGTGGATCATGGCGGCGACCACGGTGCTGGCACCCGGCCATGCAGGCTTCAAGGTGCTGGCCTTGGCGGGGGATGGCGCGACGCTTTTGCTGCTGCTCGCCCTGCTGCGCCGCCAAGGCTTGCCGATCCGCTGGGCTGGATTCTACGCGTTCAACCCCGTCGTTTTGATTGCATTCGCCGCTGAGGCGCACTTTGACAGTCTGATGATTGCCGCCATGCTAGCCGCCTTGCTCGCAGCGGAAAAGGGCCAGCGCACGGCATGGCTATGGCTCGGACTTGCGATTCAAATCAAGCTAGTCTGTCTAGTTTTGCTTCCATTTTTTCTGACTCGCAGGCTGGCCCAGGGGATCTGGATGTTTTTGCTGGTGGTGATTTTGCCAAGCCTGCCGTTTTCAAGCGGGATCGTCGAGTGGGTGGCTGGGGTCAAGACGTTTGCGAGCGCCGGAGCTTTCAACGGTCCTCTGCATACCTTGCTTGCAAGCACCGGGCTGGACCTGGAAATCGTGAGGCCCCTCTGCAACCTCGTCTTTACTGGCTGGGTGCTGGCGATCTGCATGGCAAGCTGGCGTGGCCTGGCACGGGCGGATGGAATGCTGGCGATGCTGGGTGGGCTGCTGGCCTGCTCGCCGATCGTGCATTTCTGGTATGTGGCTTGGTTGTTGCCGCTGGTTGCCTTGCGGCCTTCCTTCGCCTGGTCCACGCTCTCGATCACCCTGGGTGGTTATTTCATAGCTTGGTGGACAGAGGCCCATCGTGGTTGGTGGGGCTATGGCCATGGCATTACGGCGGTGATTTGGTTGCCCTGGCTGCTTGCAGGGCTGGCACAGCATCGGCATTTCGTTTTCCGGAGACAGCTCCGGCGGTTCCAGCCGGAACCCTTCCAGCTCACCATCATCCTCCCGGTGCTCAATGTGGGGGTGGAGCTGCGGTCCTTGATCGCCACGCTACGGCAGGAGGCTGGAGCAAGCTGCGAATTCGTCATCGTGGACGGGGGATCTGACGAGGGTTTGGTCCCGCAGTTCGAGCAACCGCAGCTCCGGGTCATCCCCTCTGCGCGGGGGCGGGGAAATCAGATTGCCGCGGGAATCTCCATCACCCGCACCCCGTGGGTGATGATTGTCCATGCCGACAGCACACCGCGGCCGGGTTGGTTGGGTGATATCTCCGCGGCTGTGGACCGTCACCCCCATGCATCGCTGTTGGTTTTTGGGCAACGTTTTGACCGCTGTAGCCCCGGGACTCTTTGGATTGAGGCGCTCAATGAAGCGCGTGTCGTTTTCGGCGGGGTCGCGTTTGGCGATCAAACGATGGTGATCCGCCGCGCAGCTTTGGACGCAGCGGGAGGATTTCCCGCACAACCGCTGATGGAGGATGTGGAAGTCAGCATCCGCCTGGCGGGCCAGGGGCGCGTGGTCTATCTGGGCAGGGAATGGACGCTCTCTGCCAACAAGTGGGGGAAGAACTTCGGACGGCGCGTGTTGATGATTTTTCGCTTGGTCGCAAGCTACCAGATCGCCCGGATGAAGACGCCTGCCCATGCTGCCAGACTTTCGGAGCGGATGTACCAGGAATACTATCCACCAGGGCCGGATGAGGACCTGGCAAAATGCGCGGACTCCGATCCGCGCTCCCAGTAGAATCCCGCCCATTTAGCAGAATCCCCACCACTCTCGTCGCGGGCGCGACAAGGGTGATGGGGACGGAGCAGGGTTCGGTTGGGTGGGTTTGGGTTTTTCGAGAGCCGAGACGGCGGCTTGATGAAGGGTTCCGAAGTCGGAACACGGGTCACTCAGGCAGGCTTGTTACCGCCGGCGTTGCGGATGCTTTCGAAGGTTCCTTCGATGAGCTGCTTTCCTTGCTCGCCGATGTTGTGATAGATCATGCTCATCGTCTGGATGGTGCTTGCGGCGGGACCGGCGAAGGAAAATTCGCAGTTGGTCACTTCGCATTGATTCAAGGCGAATGGCCCATAACCGAGAACGACAAAGCGGCAGTTGGTGAAGTGGCAAGCTTCATACTCGTGGAAATCCAAGACAACTTCTTCGTTTGTGAAAGTGTTTTTCGTAATTTTCATGTGGTGTTTTATTAGGTTCAGATGCCAACGGCGCTCCATTTAAAATGGTTTTTCAGTCATGTGCAACCTTGTGAAGATAACAATTTCACGTAGGGCGGCTGTCGAGCTGGAACACTTGTCCGGAGGTGTGGGGCAGATCGGTATGTAAAAACGCAACGAACCGAGCGACTGCGGCGGCATCGTTGAGGCGTCCCAGCGCGTGTTTTTCAAGGATTTCCGCTTTGCGGGATGCGCTGACGGCTTCGGTTATCCGGGACTCGATGAAACCGGGCAGCAGCGTGTTCACGCGGATGTTGTGGCGCCCGTAGCGCCTGGCCAAGGTGGCGTTCAGCCCGAGAAGTGCCGCTTTGGCACTGGCGTAGGCGGCTTGGCCGGTCGGCGGATGCAGCGCGGAGTGGCTTGAAATCAGGATGATGTGTCCGCGTTGTTGGCGCAGCATCGTCGGTAAAACAGCGGCCGCGCAGTCGGCGGCGCCTTGATAGTTGACCGCGAAGATATGATCCCAAGATTCCTCACCCATGCGGGCCAATGGAGCGTCCGCCACCGCTCCGGCTGCACAGACCAGTAGGTCGATAGGACGATCTTTGAAGTAAGCATCGACGGCTGCGGCGTCCGTCACGTCCAGTTCCGAGCGGGTGGGTGCCTCTAGCTGCCAGAGCGGTGTGCTCATGGCACGCATCATGGCTGCGGCGAGTGACCCACCACCACCGGTGATGACTGCATGTTGAACATCCATCAGAGCAAGATCAACGAGCTTGGCAATCCGACAAAGAAGGTCAAGGTGGGAGTCGAGGAGGAACGAGGCTCCGCTCGATGGGATCCGGCAGGGTGAGTGCCGGGTTTTGCGGGATTATTTTCCCCAGCGGGTGAGGAGGGTCGTTGCCATTTCCGACGGGGTCTCCGCGACGGCGATACCGCACTCCGTAAGGATGCGCTTCTTGGCCTCGGCGGTGTCTTCTTCTCCACCGACGATCGCGCCTGCGTGGCCCATGCGGCGGCCTGGAGGCGCGGTGGCTCCGGCGATGAAGCCGGCGATGGGTTTTTTGCAATGTTTTTGAGCCCATCGAGCGGCATCTGCTTCTGCATTTCCGCCGATTTCGCCAATCATGATGATCGCTTCCGTCTCAGGGTCATTGTTGAACATTTCCAGGACATCGCGGTGGTTGGTGCCGTTGATGGGATCTCCGCCGATGCCGACGCAGGTGCTCTGGCCGTAACCGAGTTGGGTCAATTGCCAGACGGCCTCGTAGGTGAGAGTTCCTGAGCGTGATACCACGCCGACGTTTCCGCGTTTGTGGATGTATCCAGGAGCGATGCCGATGCGGCAGCCGCCGTGGCTTTTTTCACCACGGCCTGGAGTGACGAGGCCGGGGCAGTTCGGTCCGATGAGGCGGGATTTGGATCCGACCAGCATGGCCTTGACCCGCATCATATCCATCACGGGAATCCCCTCGGTGATGCAGACGATGAGCTCAACACCGGCGTCGGCAGCTTCGAGAATGGCATCGGCCGCGAAGGCGGGCGGCACGAAAATGGCTGAAGCGGTAGCACCGGTTTCTTGCACTGCATGACCGACGGTGTCGAAGATCGGGACGACGTTTTCAAATTTTTGCCCGCCTTTTCCCGGTGTCACTCCCGCGACCACCTGGGTGCCGTAAGCGAGTGAGAGCGAGGCGTGGCGAGCTCCGAATGCGCCGGTGATGCCTTGGATCAAGACCTTGGTGTTTTCATCGATGAGAATGGACATGGGGAAAGTGCGTTAGAGATTCGGGTGGGAAAGGTTAGGCGACTGCGGCGACGATTTTTTGAGCGGCATCGGCCATGGTGTCGGCAGAGACGATGTTGAGGCCGGATGCGGCGAGCGTGGCCTTTCCGAGTTCAACGTTATTTCCTTCCAGTCGCACCACGAGCGGAATGGGCAGGCCGGTTTCCTTGGCTGCGGCGATGACCCCTTCCGCGATGATGTTGCAGTCCATGATGCCACCGAAGATGTTGATGAGGATACCCTTCACGTTTGGATCTCCGAGGATGATCTTGAAGGCTGCGGTGACCTGTTCCTTGGAAGCACCGCCGCCTACGTCGAGGAAATTGGCAGGATCCCCGCCGTAGTGCTTGATGATGTCCATGGTGGCCATGGCGAGTCCTGCGCCGTTGACGAGGCAGGCGATGTTTCCGTCGAGGCCGATGTAGTTGAGATCATATTCCGCCGCCGCCACTTCGCGTGGGTCCTCCTCTTCCTTGTCGCGCATTGCGGAAATTTCCGGGTGGCGATAGAGGGCGTTATCGTCAAAATTGAACTTGGCATCCAGGGCGTAGACGTGGTCTTCCGTGGTGATGACCACCGGATTGATCTCGACCATGGAGCAGTCGCAGTCGATGAAGAGTTTGTAAAGCGAGTGAAGCAGGCGTCCAAACTGGCGGGCGGTGGTCTGGAGGCCGAGGTTTTCGCAAAGCTTCCGAACTTGATACGCCTGAAGACCTGCGAGCGGGTTGACGTATTCACGGAGGATTTTTTCAGGGGTCTTTTCCGCGACTTCCTCGATGTCCATACCGCCTTCGGTAGAGACCACGATCACGGGTTGGCAGCTTTCCCGATCCATCAAGATGGCAAGGTAGAGCTCCTTGCTGATGGAAACCGACTCGGCGACCATCACCTTGCGCACCAGGCGGCCTTCATCGCCGGTTTGTTTGGTGACCAGAACTTCGCCGAGCATTTTGGAGGCGATGTCGCGTGCCGAGTCTGCGGAATCGACGAGATGCACCCCGCCTTTAAAGCCATTTTTAAACACCCCTTTGCCGCGGCCGCCGGCGTGGACCTGCGCTTTGACAACGAAGTTTTTCACTCCAAGCCAAGTCGCGGCGTCATAGGCCTCTTTGGGAGTCCCTGCGACTTTGCCTTTGGGGCTGGGAACTTGGAAGCGGTCGAAAAGCTCTTTGGCCTGGTATTCGTGAATATTCATAGGGGCGAAAATCGTGGACTGACACTTAAAGTGCGCGGCAAGGTAGTCCCCCATTTTGTGTTGGGTCAAGGCATCGTCGTGAAAAAATGATATTTCTTGCGACTTTAACGGCCGCTCGCCTGGATGAGGCGGCTGAGTTGTTTGTTGAAGGTTTTGGCGGTGGCAAGCTCGCCGAGGCTGAGATGCATCCGGTAGCGCCAGTAGTAGGGCATGATGGCGGGCACGTTGATGCGCTCGGACTCGGGATCCGGGTTGCGGAGCGTCTCGTCCATGGCCAGGAGGTCTTGCAGGGGGAAAACCGCCCACATGGCCGGTGATTGAAGGTGCTGCCAGATGATCCGGGACGCGACTTCTCCGGAAAGCTCCAGTGTCGGGAATGCGGATCCTAACATTTGCCAGGCGAAACGCGCGGTCGTCGCGGAATCCTCTCTCCACCATGAGCGCAAGGTAGGCATGTCGTGGGTGGATGGGCTCACGACGCTCATGTAGGGGGCTTTCGCGGGATCGAAGAACTCGATGGTGTGCGTCTTGGGCATCCGCTGGATCTCGAGGGACAGGATGCCCAGTTCGTGCATCACGCCGGGAACGCAGGCTGGCACCATGCCGAGATCCTCACCGCACAGCAGCATCGGGCTGGCCTTGCGCATGGCGGGAAGCTTCTCGAAGCCGCGTGCCTGCCAGAACTCTTCCTGGCGGCGGAAGAAATAATCATTGTATAGCTCCTCCACCCGCCGGCGCTGGTCCGGATCCAATTCCTGATAGGAACGGGTCGTCTGCATGGTGCAGCGCGGGTGAAACTGCGTGCCCTGCGAGCCCGGAACTTCAAAGAACAATACCTCGCTCGCGCAATCAAGAAGGCCTTCCTTGATGAAGGCGTCGTGCGGGTTTTCCGCAAAGAATCCGACAATCCGGCGCTGGGTGCAGTATGGCTCCTTGAGGTGGAAAAAACCGTTTCCACAATCATTCAGGAAACGCTCTTTGACCTCGTGTGCGGCATCTCCGAAGCGCTCGCCCAGGAATTCTTCCCTGATATAGGGACGGCAGTGGCGATTGTAGTTGAAATGAATCCCCCGACTGCGGATTTCATCGATGTGGATGGGCATGGCGGGGTCGAAGTATCCCATGATTCCCTCAACTTGATCATAGGGCACCTGCCAGATCCGAAAAAATCCCAGAATATGATCGATGCGATAGGCATCAAAGTAACGACTCAGGTGTGCAAACCTTGAACTCCACCATGCATAGTCATCCTTTTGCATCACCTCCCAGTTATACGTTGGGAACCCCCAGTTCTGGCCCTTTACGGCAAAGGCATCCGGGGGGGCTCCGGCCTGGGCATCCATCTTGAAAAGGTGGGGGACGGACCAGGCATCGACGGATTGGCGGTCGATGCCGATGGGGAGATCCCCCTTGAGCACCAGGCCCTTGGAATGAAGGTGTTTCACCGCATCCGTGAGTTGAAGGTCGAGCTCAGATTGGAGCCAGCAATGATAAGCAAGTTCCGGCCAATCCGGATGGGATGGATCGGCGAGTTGATTGACCTGTTCTTGATCAAATGTTGCCCATTCCCCCCAACGGCTGAAATCCGCGGTGCCGTAATGGTCGCGCTTCACACAGAAAACCGCATAGGGAATCACCCACTCGCCATGAGCTGTTAGGAAATTCCTGAATGGCTCGCTGTTGAGAATCGCCGTGCGGTGTTTGTTGAAGATTTGGCGTGTAAGCTTGGTCTTCACCCGCATCACCTGCTCGTAGTCCACCTGGGCGAGGGGATCGAGGCGCTTGCGGGCATCCGCCAGCTCTTTTTGAAAGCTGGCCGGCATGGAGTAGGAGAGATCATCGATCCTCAGGTAGAGTGGATGCAGTGCGAACACACTGATGGCCGAGTAAGGATAGGAGTCGGTCCAGTCATGCGAAGACGTGGTATCATTGATCGGTAAAATCTGGATTAGCTTTAGCCCCACTTCATGGGCCCAGTCGGCCAGCGGCTTGAGGTCCGCGAATTCACCGACCCCGAGGCCTTCCTCGCTGCGAAGTGAAAACACCGGCAGGGCGACTCCCGCGCCGTGAGGTAGATATTGGTGGTCACGGGCGTAGGCTTCATCTTTAATATAGGTCCACTGTCGTGGCGAATAAGCATGGGGCGGAAGCCGCCGGTTGTTTCCTAACTCAAGGCTCACCACGCACTTCAAATTGAGATCATAAAGTCCATACTTATACTCGATTTGCCAATCCGCCGGCAGATAGACATGTTGCTGCCAGAGGTTGGCTGCGACTTCCTGCATGGGGACCGCCGAGTGCCATCCCCAATCGCCGATCTCGCGAACGCTGCCGATAATGCACGGGACTTGCCCCTCGGGTATAGCTGTCATGCGCAGCTGAAAGGTATGGTTGGCCTCCTGCGGGACGGGTGGTGTCTGGTAGGGCCCGCGCGGTGCTAGAATCGCGCGGAACGCTGTGGTCTCAAGCGCATGGTCCACGGTGCCCGCCGAGCACCAGGAATCTAACAACACCAAGGCGTCATGGGCGTCCAGATCGACCTCACAAAGTCTCGGCGCGTGCCACTCATCGAGCGAGAAGTTGTTGGGGGATTGCCGGACTTGGTATGCGTATTCGATTCGGAATTTCCCTTTTCCACGGAGTTCCACAGCGGTTTCCCATTGTTGATCGTTGATCCAGTGAAGCGGCACGGTCTGGTCGAAGCAGACGCCCTTGGAATCGAGAATCGTTGAGTATTTCAGCCAAAGCGCCTGGCCGGGCACGGTGTGGTAGTTGACGCGGAAGACGATTTTCATGGGACGCAGGTGGCACTCGGCAAGGAAATGTCTGAAAACGGCGAAGGGTTGGCGATGCGAAAAACATCCAAGCCCCGACCGCGTCACGGCCGCGGCGTCACTTCAAAAGCGCGTCCCATTTCGCGATCTCGGCGGTGACGTTAGAGATCGACGGGGCACCCGGGTTGGTGCGGGATTCCAAAGCGCGCTCTAATGAAAAGACCTCCCGGGCATCCGGGCCATAGGCAGGGTCGATGCTGCTCAGATCCAGCTGGTCGAGTGGTGTTTTGCTGGCGATCGCCTCCGCGACGGCCTTGCCCACGAGTTCGTGGGCGTGACGGAATGGGATGCCCTTTTTCACCAGGTAATCCGCGAGATCCGTGGCGAGCAGCATGGGGTCGGAGGCTGCGGCGTGGCAGTTTTCCTCGCGCAACTCCATGGCGGAAATCATCTCGGTGTTGACCGCGAGAATCAGGTTGAGCGTGTCCACGGAGTCGAACAACGGTGGCTTGTCTTCCTGCAAGTCGCGGTTGTAGGTGAGAGGCAGACCTTTGACGGCGACGAGCAGATTCATCAGGTTGCCCACCAGGCGGCCTGTCTTGCCACGGGTGAGTTCACAAACGTCCGGGTTCTTTTTCTGCGGCATCAAGGAAGAGCCCGTGGTGTGGGCGTCTGACAAGGAAGCGAACGCAAACTCGGCCGTGCACCAGAGGATCAGATCCTCGCTCAAGCGTGAGAGGTGGACACCGCAGAGGGAAATGACGAATAACAGCTCGGCGATGTAGTCGCGATCGGCGATGGCGTCCATGGAGTTCGTTGTGACACCATCGAATCCAAGCTCGTTGGCGATGGCGTGGCGATCCAGATTGATCGTCGATCCGGCAAGGGCTCCGGAGCCGAGCGGGGAAATGTTCAGGCGCTTGCGGCAGTCGTTCAAACGGGACTTGTCCCGCGCGAGCATCTCGACGTAGGCAAGAAAATGGTGGCCAGCGGTCACGGGTTGGCCGCGCTGGAGATGGGTGTAGCCCGGAATCACGGTCGCGGCGTATTTCCGCGCACGGTCGAGCAGGGCCTTTTGCAGGCCGGTGATCGCGCCGAGAAGGCCGTCGATCTCAGCCCGCGCATACAAGCGGGTGTCGGTGGCAACCTGGTCATTGCGCGAGCGTGCGGTGTGCAGCTTCGCGCCCGCCGCGCCGATGCGGCGGGTGAGCTCGGACTCGATGTTCATGTGGATGTCCTCGAGCGAGGTCTTGAACTCGAATGTCCCAGCCTGGATGTCCGCGAGGATTTCCTTTAGCCCGGATTCGATGTCCGAGAACTCCTCATGCGTGAGAAGTCCGGCGGCATTCTGCGCGCGGGCATGGGCGATGGAGCCCGCGATGTCATGCGGGAACAAGCGCCAGTCATAGGAAATGGACTCGCCGAATTGTTGGACGAGCGAGGAGGTGTCTTGCGAGAAGCGGCCTTTCCACATGGTGAAGTCTGGGTAAAATTAGCGGGCAGCGACGAGGTCGTATCCGCGCCAGTCGCCGATGGTCACCTCGGCGAACTCGCCCACGGGGATCGCCTCATCCACCATCACGGAGCCGTCGATTTCCGGGGCATCCCACTCGGTGCGGCCCACGCCCGGTTGCTCGACAAGCACGCGCACGGACTTGCCGACCTGTGCTTGGTTCGTCTCCGAGGCGATGCGTTGCAAGGCGGACATCGCCCGTGACCAGCGGCTTTTGCGGGTGGCGTGGTGAAGATGGCCGTCCATCTTGTGGGCGCGGGTGCCTTCTTCTTTGGAATATTGGAAAACCCCGGCGCGCTCGAATCGGAACTCTTCGATAAATTCCAGCAATTCTTGGAAATCCTCCTCGGTCTCGCCCGGGAATCCTACGATGAACGTCGTACGTATCCCCAATCCCGGGATTCCCGCGCGCATCCGCCGAAGCAGGTCGCGGATGTAGTCCCCGGTGGTCACTCGCTTCATCGCCGTGAGCATCCGGTCGGAAATGTGTTGCAGCGGGATGTCCACATACTTGGCCACCTTGTCGCACTCGGCAATGGTGGTGATGAGCTCGTCCGACCAATGCGCGGGATGGGTGTAAAGCAGGCGGACCCAGAAATCGCCCTCGATCTTGTTGATTTCCCGCAGCAGCGTGGACAGCGACTCACCGCGGCTGGAATCCACCGGTGAGCTGGGCGTCGGGCGTTTGCCCTCCCAATGATCCATGCCGAAATAGGTGGTGTCTTGGGAAATGAGGTTGATTTCCCTCACCCCGGAGGCGACCAGAGCCTGGACTTCCCTCACGACCGACTCCTGCGTCCGCGAGCGATGCTTGCCGCGGATGGTCGGGATGATGCAGAACGTGCAGGTGTGGTTGCAGCCCTCCGCGATTTTTACATACGCGAAATGGTCGGGCGTGAGCCGGAACCTCGGCGTGGTGTAGTCCGGAACATACTTGGGCTTCAAGGTGACGAAATCCCTTGGATCATCCGTCGCGGCAGGACCCTCATCCTTGGTCACTTCCGCGTCGTTCTGCTTGCCTAACAAGTTCTCGATGATCGGTGCGACCTTGGTGATTTGATCCAGCCCGATGAAGGCGTCCACCTCGGGCATGATGCCGGGCAGGTCCTTGGCGAAGCGTTGCGAAAGGCAGCCTGCGACAATGATTTTCTGACGCTCGCGGTCGGGGTCTTCCGAGCGATCCTTCACGGCACCGAAGATGGCGTCGATGGACTCCTGCTTGGCCATGTCGATGAACGAGCAGGTGTTGATGATGAGGACGTCGGCAAGTTCGGGATCGGGCGTGAGTGCCATGCCCGCCTCGGCGAGGTGGCCGATCATCACTTCCGAGTCGATCAGGTTCTTGGCACAACCCAGGGATATAAGGCCTACTGTAGTGGACATAATGCGGATTTGAGAATTCGGGGTCGTATGGGGCTTTAATACTGGGGAGGCAAGATCAGTTCGTCACCAGGCACGGGTTTGATATCCCCGAAGCCGGGCAGGGGATTGGCGATGGCGCCTTCCGCAGTCATGTCGGAAACCTTGAGCTGCCCGAGAATCCCGGTCTTCCGGCGGATGGCGAGGATGGTGCCGGTCTGGACATTTTCTGGCATGATCACCTCGAAGGTGACGAATCCGCCATACTGGGCGTCCTCGACGTATTCCTTCACGCGGCCCATCAGCAGGGCATCGCTGATCATCCGGGCGCGGCGGAGTTCGCCATCTTTGCTTTCGAGTTTCCGTTGATCGAGCAGGAGTTCCTCCGCGTCTTCTGTTTTGGCATCTCGCTCTTCGTTTTGTTTTTTGAGCTCCATTTGCTCAAGCGCGAGTTTGTTTTGCGCCAGCTGGAGCTTCATCGCCTCCATTTCAGCACTGGAGGAAGGGGGCGCGATGGGTTCGCTGCGCAGAATCTGTAAATTCTTCTGCATTTGAAGCTTATCCTGCTCGGCGCGCAATTCCTTGATCTGGGCTTGCAGGCGGGCCAGTTCGTCAGGTGAGGTGTTTTTCACGTTGGTATTCAACCCCTGCCAAGATACGGCGAGCGCACCAAGGAGCAGGGCGATCGTCGCGCCGAGAAGAAGTTTCATCGTGTCCATGCGCGGGAACGTGACTCGACCGCGGGCAGATGTCAACGCAGGCGAAAAAATCCCATGCAGGGGCGCAAGCATCACCCTCGCGCCCTCGCGGCACAAGTTACCGAGCTTGTCCGACACCGGCGAGAAATTTCGGGCTAGACAATCTAGCTTGATTGAGTGATGGTCGGCCATGATTTCGAAAAGCTGGCAGCTTCAGGATGCTAAAAATCGTTTTAGCGAGGTGGTGGAACTCGCGCTCAAGGAAGGAGTGCAGACCGTGACCAAACACGGAAAACCCGCAGTCGTGATCATTTCCGCCGCCGAGTACCAGCGGGCGATCGCACCTGGCAAATCGCTGCTCGATCTTTTGCGTGATTGCCCTGAGGACCTTGGGGAAATCGTCCGCCCGCGCGACAAGCAGGCGGCACGGCAGCATTGATCCACTCCACAAAACCATCATGGCCTATCTCCTCGATACCAACGTCGTTTCTGAAGCTGCCTCCCGGAACCCTGATCCCAAGGTGCGAGCTTGGTGTGAAAAACACGCTGCCGACAGCTACCTCTCCTGCGTCACCCTTGGAGAGATCCGCAAGGGAATCCACCTGATGCCACGGGGAGCGCGGAGGGATGCGCTTGAAGCATGGGTATCGCAGCTTTGCAAGGAGCTGCCCAAGCCCTGTCTGCCCGTCGATGCCGCGGTCATGGAAACCTGGGGTGAGCTCTACGCAAAGAACCAAGCAGCAGGCCTTGAGTTGGACGTGCTCGACAGTCTCATTGCCGCCACCGCCATCCACCATCACCTGGTAGTCGTCACCTGGAATACGGCGGATTTCCCCCCTGAGGTGAAAACCATCAACCCTTGGCTGGCTTGATCGAGAACCCTCGCGTCCTAGGAGCCGATGGCTCGGGCGATTTTTTCCAAGCCTTCCAGCATTCGCGTGCGGGAGCAGCCGAAGTTGAAGCGGATCCAGCCGGGCCAGCCGAAGTAAGCGCCGTCGGATAGAAAAAGCCCTGCCTTTTTCTCGAAAAACTGCGCCGGATTCTCCACGCCCAAGTCTCTCGCGTCGATCCATGCCAGATAAGTCGCTTCCCCTGCGGCCACGGTAAGTCCGGGGCAACGGCTGTGGATGAAATCCACCAAAACATCGCGGTTGGTTTGAAGGTAGCGGATCAACTCAAGCCGCCACGGCTCCCCATCGCGGTAGGCGGACTCCGCCGCGTAGTAGGCGAGGGCGTTGATCTCACTCAGGGTATGACCCCGGGCAGCGGTGAATTTACGGCGGAGAGTATCATCCGGAATGACCGCAAAGGCATATCCAAGCCCCGCGATGTTCCAGGTCTTGCTGGGAGAAAGCAGGGTGATCGTTCGTTTCGCCAGCGACTCCGGCAGATTGAGCGCGGAAAAGTGAGGAGTGCGGTCCTCATCGAAAATCAAGTCGCAGTGAATCTCGTCCGAAACCAAAACCAGATCATGAGCTTCACAAAATTTCGCAAGCTGGGTAATCTCAGCGCCAGAAAAGACCCTCCCGAGCGGATTCTGCGGATTGCACAACAAGAACACCCGGGTTTCCGCTGTGACAGCGTTTTCCATGGCTTCCCAGTCGAAGCACCACTGCCCATCCCGCCACACGTGATCGACAGTGATGAGGGAAACATGGGCATCATGATGCACTCCGATGAATGGCGGATAGACCGGCGTGCAGGTCATCAACGCATCACCCGCCTTGCAAAACGCCCGGCCTGCCAAAGAAAGCGCCGGCACCAAGCCGCCGAGGTGGACAAGTTGCTCCGCCGGGACGCCCGCCCGCCGCCGATCCCTCAAATACGCCAAAATCGCCTCGTTCAAGCCATCGTGCGCCTGCGCATAGCCGAAAACCCCGTGATCCACCCGCCGATGCAGCGCCTCGATGATCACCGGAGCCGAGGCGAAATCCATGTCCGCCACCCAGAAGGGGTCCAGATCCGCGCGGCGGTCATACTTGATGCAGCCCGTTCCGCGACGAGGGATCAGCGTGTCAAAATCAAAGTTCATGGCCCCGCTCTTGTCGGTGCTCGCCGGGAAAGATTCAAGCTCGACCTTGCCCCCAGCGACTCACAAATCCTTATACGCCATGGTAAACGTATCGCCGTCCTCGATTTTTCCGCTTTCCAGCCCCTTGGTAAACCAGCGCATCCGCTGTGCCGAGGTGCCATGGGTGAACGAATGCGGGACCACCCGGCCTTGTTGTTGTTTTTGGATCGCATCATCACCGATTGCATTGGCCGCCCGCATGGCCTCCTCGATGTCACCCCGCTCCAGGTATTTCTGGGTATGGTGGGCCCACACTCCGGCATAAAAATCCGCTTGAAGCTCCAGCCGGACCGAGAACTCATTGTAATTCGGCTGACCCTGCATCCTTGCCACCTTGTCGGATGTTCCTAACAACTTTTGAACATGGTGCCCCACCTCATGCGCGATCACATAAGCCTGCGCAAAGTCGCCCGGAGACTTGAAAGTCCGTGCCAATTCATCATAAAAACTCAGATCGATATAAACCTTCCGATCCCCCGGGCAGTAAAACGGCCCCATCGCCGCACTCCCCGTGCCACATGCCGTCTGGACCCGCGCCCGATAGATTTTCATCCCCGGAAGCTCATATTTCCGTCCGTGCCGCGCAAACTCCGCGGTCCACACGTCCTCGGTATCCGCCAACACCACCTTGGAAAACCGATACTGCTCCTCTTCCGCAGCACTCACCTGCACGGGCGCCTGCTGCCCACTCATCGGCGGCCCGCCCAACAACATGCTCGGATCCACCAAGCCCATCTTCCACGCGACCGCGCCCAGCACCAGGAAGGCAAGGATGCCCTTGAAGCCGAACATCTTCCCGATTGTCATCAGCAAGCCCAGCCCGCCGCCGCCACCCCCACCGAAGC
>CALMKO010000426.1 GCA_937867415.1 uncultured Verrucomicrobiota bacterium
TGACGCCCGTTGCGGTGGCGCTTACCGGGAAGGATAACAAGCGATTCGCATCAGGCACCGGATTCGGGGTGAAGGTGGAACCGGTTTGGCCCATGAAGAATTCGACTCCATTGGAGACACCGTCGTTGTCATGGTCGCCGGTGGTGCTGGCTGAACTGCTGCCAGTATTGGCTTGCGCCCAGCTTGAGAAGTTGTTGCTTGGGGTGCTAAGTGTGAACGGAATATTGCTGAAAGGCACATCTGGCGCGACTGAATCGATACCATCGTTCCCAGAGTTATCTTGAGTAACCCAATTGGCCGCCTCATTGTGAATTGAAGTGAGGTAGCTTGAGAATGTTGTTTGATCATTACGTAAGCCCTTGTAGGCCCCGATGTCCGTTCCAAGGGGCAACAGAACATAGTCTGTTAAACCGGTATTCGTAATCACCTCCACAAGTGGGTCCGCTGCGGAAATCGCGGCAAGAACGCGTGTTGGCTGCAACAAGGCGCCCTGGAAAGCATAAACGGTATCCCCCCCAGCAGCCAATGCAAAGTTACTTCCCGTGATTGTTCCAACGCTCGAGGTTCTCCCAATAGTAGAAACATCATCCAATGTTACGATTGTCCCGGCAGCGACACCACCGGCGGGAGCGGTCCAAGTAAGTAATCCTTCATTTGTGTCACTGAAACCTCCGCCACCACCAGGAGGCCCTCCATTCCATTCATTATCCGAAAACAGAATCACATCGCCAGGCGCTATATCCGTAAGCGCCACAAAGGCCAAATTATCATTTCCGTCTGCATTGTATCCGGTGAATGCGATTGCGTTGATCGGCAGTGTGGGAAGCGGCGCTGAATCACCAAAATCCGTGACAGTGATTTGCTTTGATCCGGTTGTGTAACCCGGCGCTGTAGCGGTGATGTTGACAGTGCGTGTACCATCGATGATCTGGTCATCGACCGCATTGACGGTGAATGCGGCGGTATTCGTGCCAGCAGTAATCGTGACACTTGACGAGCTGATTGTAGCCTCGGTAATCAGGCTTGAAGTGAGCGTCACCGTCAAGTCGGCTACAACGTTTTCGACAACTGTCACCGAGCCACTTGCAATCGCGGAACCTGCGTTTTCCGCGAATGTTTCTGGTGTGATCGTCACCGCAATCGGCGCATCATTATCATCTGCGACAGTCAAGTTCACCACAGCGCTCAAGTAGCCTGGCGCTGATGCGGTGATTGAAACCGCTTGATTGCCATCGACAATAAAATCATTCACTGCATTGATCGTGTAAGGAATGGAAGTGGTTCCCTGGAGGATTGTGACGCTGGCTGGAACCGTTGCTTCGGTAATGTCGCTTGACGTTAAATTAACCGTTAGGTCAGCCGCCAATGCCGTTGGGATTGAGACCACACCCGTGGTGGCACCATTTCCTGCATTTTCTGAAAAGTTAGTGGCAAGAGCGGTAAGACCGATAAGTGGATCGGCTGCGGCAGACCAAGAGACCGTGAGGTCGTCCAAAGCTAGACCATGGTCGCTTCCAGTGTCATTCGAATCGTACCACCTCAGGAACGCATAATGTCCCGCAGGAACAACAATGCTCGGAGTTGCTGCAATTGCTAGTTTGTTTGCTGCAGCATTACCGTCAAGTGTAGCAACGGTTCCTGTTGCAATTGGTCCCGTGAAATTGCCGGAAGCAAAAGCTGTCCAGCCTGCTGGCAAAAGACTGGAGGGGTTCGGCGAGGTAATCGCCGTGCTGCTGGTCTGGTAGCTGAATTCCAGTTTATGAGCTGTTGCATTCCCTCCGTTTCGCCATTGCTCCCCTGTGAACGATAGCGAATCGATCACCAAAGGAACGCCGCTGGTATTCTGGAAAAGAACCCCATACGCAAGCGCCTGCGGGGTACCCGAGCTAAGCGATCCTAGGGCACGGTCAGTCGCACCAGCAGCCCCAAATGAGTAAAGTTGTCCGCTCGTGCTGGCTCCATTACTGATCGAAAGGTTTGTCAAAGTGCCACTGGCCTGGGCCGCATACCAACCCGCAATATTAGTATTGTCGACCCATGGAACCGCCGGGCCGCTTGTTGGCGCAGGAGCGATTGTTCCAACAGACGCCAAGGTGTCGAAATTTTGGGAATAGCTTCCAACGCCAGTCATAAGAACTGCCTGAGCTTCAACGACTGCGGGAGTGAGCACCATCGCGCCCGTTGTAGCAAGTAAAGCTCTAGACCAAGCCGCAGGCTTTACCCAACTACTGGACAAAGGGAGTGTGAATCGTGGGATCGTGTTCATGGTATGATGATTTCGGGGATATGGAAGTGCCCGCAGGGTAAACCCATGATTGGAATTCATCATGCGGTGATGTGTGTCTTGTTCGTCACGGGGAGGAGCAAGTGACGGGCCAGAATTGAGCTATTATATTTACCGACATTTTTTTGCTTGCGGTTTCTGACTTTTCAGTATTTACTGAAAACGTGAGCAAGGAAGGTGAAAAGTTGAGACAGGCACGGGACGAGTTCGTCGCCCAGTGGGGCGCGCTTGGGACGCAGTGGGGAATCAACCGCACGATGGCGCAGATTCATGCGTTGTTAATGACTGCGCCTCAAGCACTCACGACGGATGATGTGATGGAGGAGCTGGAGATCAGTCGTGGCAATGCGCACAGCAACTTGAAGGAGCTGGTGGCGTGGGGCTTGGTCCGGCCGGTGGTGAAGAAGGGCGAGCGAAGGGATTTTTTCGAGGCGGAGAAGGATGTTTGGCAAATTTTCACCATCGTCGCCCGTGAGCGGAAACGGCGCGAGATCGAGCCGGCGCTGGCGATTCTGAGCAAGTGCGCGGAGGACAGCCGCAGCATCCGCACGCCGGAGGGTGTCGCCTTCCATGAGCAGATGCGTGCGCTCGAGGACTTCGTCGGCTTTGCCTCGAAGATGTCGGATCGGATCTCATCGATGAAGCACGGCTTTGCCTTGCAGATGGCCAGCAAGCTTTTCGGCTAAAAAAAATTTCCCGTTCATTTTCAGATTTTTCTGAAAAGTTGGGATCAACCAAAAAGAGAGAACTTATGAACGCAACCGTAATGACTTATGGGTTATATCTTATGATCGCGCTGCCGTTGACGATTTGGGTCGCGCGGAGCCTTTTCCGGAATGGGCGGATATTCCTGGTGGATTGTTTTCATGGTGACGAGTCGATGGCAGACAGCGTGAACCAGTTGTTGGTGACGGGGTTCTATTTGGTGAACTTTGGATTCGTTGCGCTCTATCTCCGAATGGCGGGTGATGTGGTGGAGGTGAGGGGGATTTTCGAGGCCCTGAGCGGCAAGCTCGGGGTGGTTTTGTTAGTTCTAGGAGGTATGCATTTCCTTAACCTTCTGGTATTTGCGAAAATGAAAGAGCGAGTGCATGAGAAGCAGTCCCCACCGCCCCTGCCGCCGACTGGCACGATTTATAGGAACCCCTGAACCAAGCATGGGCGCTTGCCCTGCACCCGATTTCAAACCGAACCAACTTATGAACCCCATCATCGTGATCTTTGGAGCCAATGGATTTCTTGGCCGCTATCTCTGCCGCCACTTCGCCCGTCATGGGAAAGAGGTGGTGGCCATAGGCCGCAGCCGTGAGGGCTGGAGTGGCGATGGTATGTTCCTGGAGTGGGACGGGAAGACGCTGGGCCCCTGGGCGCTGGCTCTGGAAGGAGCCGAGACGGTGATCAATCTCACTGGCCGCAGTGTGAACTGCCGCTACACCGCGGAGAACCGGAGGGAGATTCTGGCATCCCGCGTGACGAGCACGCAGGTGATCGGCATGGCGATCGCCGCTTGCAAGACCCCGCCGAAGAACTGGCTGAACGCGAGCACGGCGACCTGGTACCGGCATGCCGAGGACAAGCCGCAGAATGATTGGCTGGGCGAGCCGGGCGAGGGTTTTTCCTGCGAGGTGGCGCAGGCGTGGGAGGATGCGTTTTTCGGGGCCGAGGTGCCGGCTGCGACGCGGAAAGTCGCGCTGCGGATCGGGATGGTTCTGGCCAATGAGGAAGCGACGGTCTATGGCGTGTTGCGGAAATTGACAGCTTGCGGCCTCGGCGGGGCGATGGGGAATGGCAAGCAACGCATCAGCTGGATCCACATGGAAGATTTCCTGCGCGCGGTGGATTTTGTGATCCAGGATGCGTTTCTGGATGGCTGCGTCAATGTGACCGCCCCCGAGTTTCCGACCAACCGTGAGTGGATGCAGACCTTCCGGGAGGCGGTGGGGATGCCGCTGGGATTGCCCGCCATGCGCTGGATGCTGGCGGTGGGTGCCCGATTGATGAAAACCGAACCCGAGTTGGTCTTGAAAAGCCGCTGGGCCGATCCGGTGCGCCTACGGGATGCGGGGTTCCGGTGGCGTTGGGGACGGGCCGTGGATGCGGTGGCGGACCTGCACGGGCGCAGGGGCTTGGAGGGCTTTTTCCGCGCTGCGGCCGGTCGGAGTGCTGGAGCCAAGGTCTGGCTACCCGCGCCGACGCGGTGAGTGGAGCTGTCTGGAGCTTATGATTGCGAGCGGCGTGTAAAATTCAAACTGGCGGACAAGGTGGGGAGTCACGACGCTCTTCTCATTGGAGCGAATGGCTGCCTTTACCATGCAAGTGAGCCCCCCTTACCCGCCAATTCGAATTTCACACGATCCTAAGGGGCGATGCTGGCCGCACTGAGCTGGCGGGCAGCTTGCAGGGTGTTCTTCATGAGCATGGCGATGGTCATCGGGCCGACTCCGCCGGGGACCGGCGTGATGGCAGCACAATGAGGTGCCACTTCCGTGAAGGCCACGTCGCCGGTGAGGCGGAAGCCGGATTTTCTACTGGCATCGGGCACGCGGTTGATTCCCACGTCGATGACGACCGCGCCGGGCTTGATCCAGTCCGCCTTGACCATCTCCGGCCGGCCGACTGCGGCGATGAGGATATCCGCCCGGCGACAGATCCCCGGGAGGTCCTTGGATCGGGAGTGGGCGATGGTGACCGTGGCATTGGAAACTTTAGAGACGAGAAGAAGCGCCATCGGCTTGCCGACAATCATGCTGCGGCCGATGACCACCGCCTCCGCGCCGGCCGTCGGGATGCCGCAGACTTCCAGCAATTTCATGCAGCCTGCGGGCGTGCAGGGGACGAATCCGGTGGGATCCTCCAGAACGAGTTTGGCGACGTTCTCCGGGTGGAAACCATCGACATCCTTGCGGGGGTCGATGGCACGGATGACCGCTTCTTCATCGATATGGGGTGGCGGGGGTGATTGTACGAGAATGCCATGGATGGCGGGGTCGGCATTCAGGTCGCGGACGACCTGGAGAAGCTGCTCCTGGTTGGTTTCCGCGGGGAGTTCGATTTTCAACGAGTGAAACCCGAGGTCCAGGCAGGTGCGAGCCTTGGAGCCGACATAGACTTGGGAGGCGGGGTCGCTGCCTACCAGAACTACGGCGAGGCCGGGTTGGATACCTTGGGCAAGGAGAGCGGCGGTTTCTGCGCGGCATTCTTCGATTACGGCGGCGGCGACGGATTTACCATCGATGATGTGAGGTGTGGTCATAAGAGGAGTCCGTGATGTTGGAAGTCAGAGATCATCCGCGCCGGTGCGGAGGATGGATTCGAGATTGAGGCGGGAGGATTCAAACTCTGCGGGAGAAATGCCGCGTGGGATACTGACGGCAGCCGCGAAGGTGATGTCCACCTTGCTGAAGGGCTTGGGAATCACGAAGCGATCCCACGACCGGATGCGCCAGGCGGAAGAGAAGCGAATGTGAATCGGAATGATGGGTGCGGCGGAAGACTCCGCGAGTTTGATCACGCCGGGCTGGAACCGATAGCGTGGACCACGCGGACCGTCCGGGGTGATGCAGACGTCAAATCCCTCTCGCAAAGCACGCTTCAAGCTGAGCAGGGCGGCGACACCACGCCGGGAGGAAGAGCCGCGGACGGCTTTGAGACCGAAGACGGCCATGGCGTGTGCGACGACATCGCCATCATGACTGGCGCTGGTGAGGGCCACCGCATTTCGGTGATTTCCGCCGGTTTTCCACCAGACCGGGGGAATACTGAAGATACGATTGTGCCAGAGGGCGAAAATGACCGGGCCCATCGGGGTTCCGGGGTGGGTGATGCCACATTGGTCGGTGATTTGAAAGCGGAGCGTGTATGACCAGAGTTTCATCAAGACGCCGGCGACGGTCCCGAACAACGCGCTCTTGCGGCTGCTGCGGACTTCGCGGGATCGATCAGAACTCATCGGCAATCGACAGGGCAGCGGTTAGAGAAATCCCGCGGGGTGGAGAGTATCGACGAGGTATTGCTGGCGCGACATCATTTCCTGATACAGTTGGTGTGTCTGGGAGTTCGGGTCGCAGCGTGATTCCAGATCGCCGGAGACGAGGTAGCTGGCGATTTCCTCAAACCCGAGTGACTCGCCACTTTGGTGGAAGAATGCGACAGCCGCCTGCATGGCGGCGCCGACTGCGGCTCCCTGGCGACTGGAGACCGTGGCGACGGGTGCGCCGAACACATCTGCGAGCAATTGGCGCGTGACCGGACTGGCCGAGCCGGCGCCCAGAAGGCGGATTTCAAAGGGGTCGAAGCCGAGTTCGCGCAGGCGGCTCATGGCGTATCCGAGTCCCAGCGCCACCCCTTCCGCAGCGGCCCGGGCCATGTGGGCGGGAGTGAAATTCCCCGGGTTGATGCCGTGCAGCACACCGGTGCCATCCGGGAGCCGGGGAATCGACTCCCCATTGAAATAAGGCAGCAACAACAGCCCGTCAGCGCCCGGAGCGACACTGGCAACCATCGTTTCAAAGTTCTCAGCGCTCCAGCCATAATGACGGCGGAAGACCTCCGGGGCGACGGCGATGTTCTGGGTGGTCGCAAGGCCGAGCCAGGTTCCTGTCGCGTTACACAGCGGGGTGATTTCACCGCGGAAATCGATGACCGGAGCGGCCCCGACACCGACGATGACGCCGGTGGCCCCCAGATCCACGGCCACCGTGCCATGGGTGACGCAGCCGGCGGCGAGCGCCGCCAACATGGGTGAGGCACTGCCTGCACCGACTTGCACCATCTCGGAGACTCCCCATTCCCTGGCCAAAACGGGACGCAACAGACCCCTTGGCTGATCGGACGCACCGATGGGAGGGAGCAGGGAGATGAGCCCTGGATCGATGAAATCGAGCAAGTCTGCCGACCACTTGCGCGTGCGGATGTCGAGCAGCCCAGTGCCTGAAGCGCTGCCTGGTTCGGTAGCCCGCTCACCGGTTAGCCAATACGCGATGAAATCCTGCGCGGTGAGAAGACTCGCCGCCCGCTGGAAATGATAGGGTTCGTGTTTCTTGAGCCACAGACACTCCGCTGCGGCGGAATCCACCCCCGGGGCCTGGCCGGCGAGTTCGATCAGCCCAGGAGCCCCCCCGAAGGCGCGGGCGATTTCATCCGCTTGGCGCTTGACAGACACGTCACCTGCAAGTTTTGCCGGTCGGATGATGCGGTTCGCCTCGTCCAGCATCACGAGCCCGCGTTGTGGTCCGGCGACGCCGATGGCGGCGAGGCGGCTTTTCTGGTCACCCAAGAGGCTGAGGCACTGACGCACCGCACGGTCCACCGCGTCGATCCACTGGGCGGGATTCTGCTCACGATAGCCGGCAGGCAGGCCTTCGATCCAGTCATGCGGGACCACGGCCTCGGCACGGATCACCGCCGCTTCGAGGTCCAAGGCAACCGCGCGGCTACCACTGTGGCTGATTTCAATCCCCAGAAAATACATGATGTTGCGGTGTGCGGGACGGTGCAGCGTCCAGCAAGCATTGGCATGTTCTCCAAGCGCGGCGGTTTGACAAGCCCTGTGTGTCACCGAGTGGGATTTGCCGGTGGGAGTGAAAATCACCTGGAATGGGTAGGCTGTGTAAAAGAGGATTGTCCTCACCTTCAGGCCCGCCTAGCGTCGCTTGCACGGGAGCGTTGCGGTGGCGACGTGTCCCAGATACTTACCTTTCCAATTCCATGGGCATTTTCAGCAAACCCCGCTTACGCAGCCGAGACCGACGTGAAGACATGCCAGAAGGCCTCTGGGTGAAGTGTCCGGATTGTGGGGCCTTGATCCACACCATCGAGCTCAAGCAAAACCAGCACGTCTGCCCGCACTGTGGTCACCATTTCCTCATCGATTCACGCGAGCGCATCGACTTGTTGGCGGATCCTGGTTCGTTCGAGGAGACCGAGATCGGCCTGATTTCCGCAAACCCGCTTGGATTTGCGGGCTATGCCGAGAAAACCGCCGCTCTCCGGGGGAAGACGCAGTTGGACGATGCCGTGGTCTGCGGACGCCTCGCCATTGAGGGTCAGCGGGCGATGATCGCGGTGATGGACTTCAAGTTCTTCGCAGGTTCCATGGGGTCAGTGGTAGGAGAGAAAATCACCCGCGCCATCGAGATGGCCATCGTCGAAAAACGAGGCGTCATCATCGTTTCCGCATCGTCGGGCGCACGGATGCAGGAAGGGATGCTTTCCTTGATGCAGATGGCAAAAACCTGCGGTGCGCTGGCCCGCCTGGCGGAGGCGAAGCTTCCTTACATCTCGGTAATGACCCATCCGACGACGGGTGGCGTGACCGCTTCGTTTGCGACGATCGGCGACATCAATCTCGCCGAGCCAAAGTGCATGATCGGCTTTGCCGGACCACGGGTGGTGAAGGAGACGACACACCAGAATCTACCCCCGGGATTCCAGACGGCGGAGTTCATGCTGGAGCATGGTCTGGTGGACGCGATCGTTCCGAGAGGAAAGCTTCGTGACAGGCTGGGCTCGCTGCTCGGCTACATGATGCCGGGCTAACGGATATTTGGATCAAGGCTGGCTTACCTTCATCCGCATGAAGCAGTTGCCGCCGGAGGTGAGTGGCAAACGTGCCTCGCGCGTTTCGATGGTTCCATCCGTGGAGATCAAGATATCGGTGAATCCCTCCATGGCGCCGGGTTCCTTCCAGTCACCCAGGCCCGGGCAAGCCTCCGGGGTGATCCGCACTCCTGACAAGGCGGTGTCACGTTGGTAGCGCAGGATGAAGTGGGTCTCGGTGGTTTCCGGCACGGGCATGCGGGGTGCGGGCTCGTTGGCCGTCACGGGAGAGGTTCCAAAGGCGTATTCGACGAGATTGCTCCGGCCGTCGTGGTCGGCATCTCCCGTCGCATTTGAAATGGTGCCTTCAGGCAAGCCGTTGGAGATTTCAAGATTGCGCGCCCAGTTGGTGAACGCATCGGTGACGGTGACCACGGCAGCATCAGAAGCAGCGACCCCCGCGGCATTGGCGGCGCGAACCCAGTAAGCCGCATTTTCGGTGAGAATCGGCGTGACCAGCTGCGGGGAGGTGGCCCCGGATACCGGCTTCGTGGTATCACCCGAGCTTCCTTGGAACCATTGAAGACTCGGAGCGGTTCCGGTCGTCTCTACGGCGAGTGTGGCGGACTGGCCGCGCAAGATCTGGGTGGAAGCAGGTTGGTCGATGATGGCCGGAGGAATCACCACCGTGGCGGTGGCGGTAGTTGAGTTCACGCTTCCCGCAACATTCGACACGCGGACCCAGTAGCTGGCATCCGCGCCGAGGCCGGGTGTGGTGTAGGAGCTTGAGGTGGCCAGGGGAACCGGCTGGCTGGTGACTCCGGATGCGCCTTGGAACCACTGATACGCAAGAGCGCTGCCTGTAGCAACCACGCTGAACACCGCGCTGCTGTCGCGGTTGATGGTCACGGAGACGGGCTGGGTCGTGATCGAGGGCTGGGTCGCCGGGGCTACCACGAGGGTTTGGTAAGCAGGGGTGAAAGGACGATCGGAGATGACCGGTGCGACAGCCATGAGAAAGGTCCCGGCGCCGGGGGTGAAGCTGCCGTTGTTGGTATTGAGCGTCTGCCTGATGTTGCCCTGCAGGGATGAGACTCCGGAAAACTGGATCGCATCGACAAACCATCCGTATAAGTTACCGGAAAACGCATAATAACTCCCGCTGCTGTTCAGCAGAAAGCGGATGCGGAACGCCTTGCCCGCCATACCTGTAAGATTCGCCGTGCGGAGTGTGAACGCCGTGCTGCCGGCGCCGTTGGTTCCGTTCTGGCTGAAGACATCCACCCATGCCGTCGAGCCTTCCTCCCTGACCTGGACCTTGAACGATTCCGCGATTGCCGCGAAGCGGATACTGCTTTGGAAGGAAATCGACGGTGAGGAACCGCCATAGTAGAGGGAGTTCAGTTGAAACCATTGATTGGCTCCGGTTGAGTTTTCGAGTTTGAAGGAGCCCGTGCCTTCTTGCCTAACAGCAGTATTCAACACACTATAGGTTCCGGTCGTCGAGGAGGTGATGGTGGAAGCGCTGTTGCAGTTTTCAGGAGCGGCGTTGGTCATTCCCCAGGTATTCCATTCATAGGTCGCGGCACCACCCACGCTGGTAAACGCCAGTTGGTGGGGACTGCCAGCCACCGCCGTTGCCTGGCTTGTGATGGATGGAGGGCTGTAAGTCATTCTCAGGTCGAGCTTTGCATTGGTATTCGCGGCCAAGGTGAGGTTGGACGTATGGTTCACGTTCAAGCCTGAAAAAGTGACTGTCCGGGTGGCAGCGGTCGAGGGGACGGGAACGGCCCACCCCCCACCGATGGCGGTGTTGCAGAAGTGGGAGGCCCCGCTGACATTGACGGTGAGGCCGGAGATCCCCTCGTTTTGATCGTAGAAATTGTTTCCGTTGAGATCGTAGTAGGCAACGCCGGTTGCGAAAGTGGGGTTCGATGACTGTCTTCCAAAATCCTGGGTTACCAATTGGGGGCCTACGGCACCGTTGGTCCCGTGCAGCACTCCGACTCCGACTTCACGGAACGCGGCATTGTGGATCGCCACCCGGTGCCCACGCCCGGCCTGCATCCCGCCGGTTCCGCCGGTTCCCCAATCCACTTGAAAGCCGGCGTGGCCGAACCATGTGTTTTTCGAATAGGCATAGATATTCTCGCCGATGGTGGCCCATGAGTAGCCTGCTGCCGTGATCCGTGACGCCGGGGTGTTGGCCGTGCCCTGGTTGTGGGACTGGGTGGCGGTATTGAGCATCCAAAGCGAGTGCCCGCGCGCGGCGGTGGTCAGATTCGCATTGGGGGCCAGCGGCGGAGCCGCAGGAATCGCCGCGAACTCGCTTTGCATCATGGTCCTGTTCACGGAGAAAAAATTCATAGCGACCAACACATCGGGATCCGTTGTGTTCGCCAGCCTCACCCCTTCCGCCGTGGGGTTCGCGCGCGCCCGGTTGATGAACTCGATGTATAACTGCTCATCGCTGGTCGGATTCCCGAATTGATAGAGTGTCTGACCATGGCACGGCGCTGTCAGCAGCAGGATTCCGGACAGACACCACCCGAAAAAGAGCAAAAATCGTGCTTGAAGCTGATTTGGCTTGGCTGACATCGGATTGTTTCTTGGCTGGGTGAGGATTGGCTTTCTTGATAACCTGAACTTTCAAGGATTTGATGAAGTTAATCAAATCAGGTCATCAACGGATCCTAAGTTATCAATATCTGACTCAGATGGTATAGCTACGCAATCACGTAGGATGGGATTTGCCTATGGTTATATCGTTAATATTCGCTTACTATCAACTATATGGAATTGAATGGTGACGAGGCGTGGGGATCGGACTCAGACTTCACCAGGCGCCATGCGCGGCAATGATGCGAATTCTGGCGAAGCGGTTGGATGCTCGGGATCCATCGTCTTGCGGGATCACCCGCTCCCATTGCCCGTCGATGGACGAGGAAGTCCCCTTGTCTGGACGTGGGGCTCTCCAACCGGCGGGTGATTCGCGCCCCGAGGTAAAACAGCGGCTCGTGAGTCACCCCGGGATCAGAACTTTTTTTGCGCCGCACTTAGTCAATGCGAAGCGGTGCAGCCACCTGCGAGGTGACAGGCGTGCAACGGTGTCCGGAGCCAGCCTGCGGCGGGTCGGGAGATCGCGCTCCTTGGGGGGAGCCTTGGCTCAGGCGGTGCCGGCGAGTCGATGATTCAAGGCAATGGAACGGCGCAGCGCGCGCATGATTTCGATCAAGCCCTGATGGTCGGTGGCGGCGGCGGCGCAGGCCGGGTCGAGATGGGCATTGCGGCTCACGTAGCGGCCGATCTCGGCGTAAAGCTGACGCATTTGAGTATCCAGCAGACCACTTTCCGCTCTCAGGGCTGAGATTTCCTTGTTACCTTCACTGATGAGTTGGAAGGTCTCGGAGGCTTGGTCGATGCGTTCGCGTTTCTTTTGATTCAGAATCTGATCCACTTGATCGACTTTGAGGTCACCCGCTTCAATGGCGTCGCCGATCTGGATGCGTTGTTCCTTGAGGTCGGCGAACTTCACTTTGAACTCGGCAAGTTGATCCTTTACGCGCTGAATTTGCTCTGCGTTTGCCGAGGTGGAAAGATGCTCTTGGGTGAGCACCTCGAGTTTCATCTTCATCCCGTCATAGGCGCGGCGGACTTCACGGGCTTCAAGGACGATTTGATCACGTTTTCTCGCCATGTCCTCGAGTTCGACGAGAAGTGCGATGCGTTGTTCGACGTATTCCTGGTGTTCCTCGGGGCTGCGATTCAGGGTGTTTGCCCGTTCTTCGTGAGCCTGATCGAGCATGGCTTGGCTTTGGGCAAGCTTTTGATCGACCTCTTGTTTTTCTTTAATGAATTTCCGGAGGTTCCAGTATTCGACGGAGAGTTTTTCGACATTTTCGACTTTTTCCCAGATCATTTTTCCGAGTTGCGCTTCCGCCTCGCGGAGCAGGTGCATCTCGCTGGCGGCGTCGCCCATGCGCTGGCTTTTCCGGAAATAACCGAAAGCCTGAGCGACCCGGGCGACAATGTATCGGGAGGAAGTCATGGTGCAGGATGTGGGGCAATTTTGCGCTGCAAGTTCTCGATGATGGACGGATCTTCGAGGGTGGTGACATTGCCGGTGACCTTGCCGGTGCAAACAAGTTCCTTGAGGAGACGGCGCATGATTTTACCGGAGCGGGTTTTCGGGAGGCCGGGTGCGAAGTAGAGGTCGTCCGGCTTGGCAATGGCGCCGATGACCTTGCCGACGTGATTGCGCAACTCGGCGCAAAGGGCTTCCGATTCTTCAAAGCCCGCTTTGAGCGTGACGAAGGCAGCCACTGCCTGGCCTTTCATTTCATCCGGGCGGCCAATCACGGCGGCCTCCGCGACGGCGGGATGGGAGACCAGCGCGCTTTCGATTTCGGCAGTCCCGAGGCGGTGGCCGGAGACATTGAGGACGTCGTCAAGGCGGCCGATGATCCAGAAATTTCCATCCTTGTCGCGGCGGGCACCATCTCCTGCGGTGTAAAATCCGGGATAGTCCGACCAGTAGGTGGACTTGTAGCGCTCCTTGTCGCCATAAATCGAGCGGATCATGGATGGCCACGGCTTACGAATCACAAGCCGCCCGTCTTGACCGGCTTTGCACTTCTTGCCTGCATCGTCGAGGATCACGGCATCCACGCCGAAAAATGGCAGGGTTGCGGTGCCTGGCTTGCAAGGGGTTGCGCCGGGGAGCGGGGAAATCAGGATCGCGCCAGTCTCCGTCTGCCACCAGGTATCGACGATCGGGCAGCGACCGCCACCGATTTTCTGGTGGTACCAGTTCCAGGCTTCCGGGTTGATGGGTTCGCCTACGGAGCCGAGCAGGCGCAGCGAGGAGAGGTCGTAGGCGTTTGGAAATTGGTCCCCCGCCTTGATGAAGGCACGGATGGCAGTGGGAGCGGTGTAGAAAATCGTGACGCCGTATTCTTCGACCATTTTCCAAAACCGCCCGAAATCCGGGGCATTTGGAGCACCTTCATACATCACTTGAGTGGCTCCGTTGGCCAGTGGGCCATAGACGATATAGGAATGGCCGGTGATCCAGCCAACGTCGGCGGTGCACCAGTAAACATCGTCATCGCGCATGTCGAAGATGTATTTGCAGGTCGAGTAAGTGCCGGTGAGGTAGCCGCCCGAGGTGTGGAGAATGCCCTTTGGCTTGCCGGTCGAGCCCGAGGTGTAGAGCACGAAGAGCGGGTGCTCCGAGTCGAAGCCCTTGGCGACGTGCTTGGAAGGGACCGTGGCCACTTCGTCGTGCCACCATGCATCCCGCGCGGCGTCCATGGCGATCTCGTTACCACAGCGTTTGAGCACGATGACCCGGCTGACCTGATCATATCTGGCCAGCGCCTCATCCACCACAGGCTTGAGTGCCACGACTTTCCCGCGGCGCCAGCCGCCGTCAGCGGTGATGATGATGCTTGCGCCGGAATCCTGGAGGCGGTCGACGATGGCTTCTGCCGCGAAGCCTCCGAAAACCACGTTGTGAACCGCGCCAATGCGGGCGCAGGCGAGCATGGCCACTGCGGCTTCAGGCACCATGGGCATGTAAATGAGCACCCGGTCCTTGGCCTTCACGCCATTTTTCTGGAGCACATTGGCAAAGCGGCAGACGTCCTTTTGGAGTTGGCCGTAAGTGATGACGCGTTTGTCGCCGGGTTCGCCCTCCCAGATGATGGCAGCCTTGTTTTTGCGAGGGCCAACGGCATGACGATCGACGCAATTCTCGCAAACATTGATCTTGCCGCCCTCGAACCACTTGGCATTCGGCGCCTTCCAATCGAGCACCTTGGACCACGGTTTTTGCCAGACAAGCTCCTCCGCCTCGCGCGCCCAGAACTTTTCTGGCTGTTCGATGGACTGTTTATAAAGCTTTTTGTAGGCCGCCATGGAGGAAATGCGAGCCTTGGAGGAAAATGTCTTGGACGGCTTGTGAACCACGTCCTGGTTGTGATTGAATGAGGATTTTTGGGTGCTCATGGATGATTTCGATTTGTATACAGGGCCGCTCCTTGCAGCAGATATCGGCCAAGATAAGAAACAGCATGGGGAACGGCAAGTCCCGAGACGGCGGGAAACGGCTCTTTTTTTTGACATCCAAGCGCTGAACCGCCAGGCAGCCCCTTGAATATCCCACGAGACCCCTTCGATGGGCTAGCTTTTCTCTTCGGAGTCCTCTCTCCCGGAGTCCGGCGGTGGAATAAAGGCCGCCAAGGGCTTGACCAGATTCGTCGGCAAAGGGAAAACCCGCTCGTAGATGCCGGGAACCAGCTCGTGGGACTGGGAGTAGGCATCACGCAGCATTTCCAGCTTGGCGTCGAGGTTGTCAATGTAATGCAGGGCGAAGGCTTCGGGCGTGCGCGGCAGGACCGGCGAGCCGAACTCATACTGGCCGTGATGGCTGCCGATGAGGTGGAGCAAATGCAGGCGGGTCATCTCGGTGGATGGCTTGAGCGCCTTCCAATCCGCCGATTCCGCCCCATCCAACAGATCGTTCCAAAGCTTGTTCACCAACTCGATACCGAGAGGGATATGCCCTAACATCTCACCATGAATGCTGTGGATCTGCGAGAAGCCATCCTCGGGGTAAGAGTTTTCCCATAGTTTTCCACAATCATGGAACAGCACTCCGGCGAGGATCAGGTCGCGGTTGAGTTCCGGATACACGGGGCACAGCGCATCGGCGGAGTGCATCATCTGCGCAACGTGCTCGACCAAACCACCCCGCCGGGCGTGGTGATTCTTCTTCGCCGCAGCGGTGCGGCGGAAGCGATCCCCTAACTGACTGAGAAAAAGTGCACACAAGTCATGGAGCCGCGGGTCTTCGATCGAGTCACAAAGACGGCGGATTTCCGCAAAGTCCCGGTCTTGTTTCTCACGGATCTCGGGATCACCGGCGAGGAAATCGGCGATGGCGGACTCGTCGAGATGGGCCCAGGTGAGGTGGTTCGGATTCACGCCATACTGATTCTGGGTCCATTCCGCTTCGAGGCGGAGGATCGTGTTTGGCGCCAGTGCTTCGGCCGCCCCATACATCGGTGAGTCCGACCAGATTTTAAGAGAAAACCCACCGGTGGAGTCTGCGAAGGCAAGCTCGAGATAGGGCTTGCCGCCTTTGGTCGCACGGACGTTGCGGGATTGGAGTTGGGCAAGGATCGCGGCGGAGATTGGAACTTCACCAGCTTGTTCTTTAACGGCGGAAATGGTGATCGGGCTCACAAGAAGAGGTTGGTAGGAAGGAATGAATTCAAGGCTGGCAGGACATTCATTCTCTTTCCCAGCGCAAGATTCAATCATCAACTGCCGCTCCAGTCACGGCTGGGAGGAGTGGCCGCGCAGGATGCGACGCGAGATGAAGCCCGAAACCCTCACGGGAGAATCTTCGGCGCGAGGGTGGCAAGCCACATTGCCAGCTCTGCGGCGGGCCGGGTCTCAGGCAGGGCGTCGAGATGATGAAGATTCCAACGATAGATCAGTTTGTAGCCATCCCACTCGCCGCTCGCACCGCAGGCGCACAGCCAGTTGGCGGCGTGGCGGTTTTCCACAAGCACGTAACCAACCATCGATTCCGCCCCGGCCCGGAATGCGGTGAGCCACATGATGGCCAGGAGCAGCGTGCCGATGCCGCGCCCTTGCTCATCATCCAACACCAGGAACGAAATCTCGACTTCCGAGGGATCATGACCACCCCGCCACCAACTCGCTCCCCCCAGCGGACTGAATTCCCTCGATGGATCAAGCACCGTCCAAGTGACATGAGTCGCTGGATCCTGGTCCAGCACGCGATCAAGCATCTTGTCCCCCACGACCTCGCCGGTATGCGTCCAGAAGCGATTGAATCTGGCTTCTGGTGACAAGCGCCGGTATGCCTCCACCAATGCGGGGCGATCCTCAGGAACCAGAGGGCGCGCGATGGCGGGCGTTCCATCGCGCAGTGCGAGTTCCAAGCGCTCGGGAATTTCCACACCCCGAGCTTACCCAGCAAACGATCTTCTGCAACCCCAAGGTCTGGCTCAGAGGCTGTCTTAAACCCCGAAATCCGAAATTGGATAGGGCATCGTTCGGCTACAAGACATGTGATACAAGGGTTGTGTCGAATCACCGCACACCACACCCCTTCACCAAACGATGAAAAATTCTTGCACCCCGGTCTTCCCCTTACGGCAAGTCCGCTCGCCTCAGTGGCAGGTGCCCGCCGCCTCGCCCATACCGACCGACTGCGTGCGGGCAAAGCACTCCACTCCCTGCTAGACATCAAGCGATTTCCAGGCACAGACATCGTGCGAGACCACTTCACCCGTTTTCGCCAAGGCTACCTCGGAGAGTTCCAGTGTCCCTTTTGGAAATGCCTTCTCGCACCCTGCTGGTCCATGCCATCCGAGGGCTTCAGCCTCGATCTTGACAGCACCGTCTTCCAGCGCAGCGGTAGCCAAAAAGGTGCCTAACGCGACTCCAAGCCGCACGCCGGTGCTCTACATCGCCGCAAGCTGGGGTGGCCTGAGTAAACGGAAATCATTGCTGGACCCTATTTTACAATGGCCAGGATCCACTTCGCCGAAGTTGCCGCCCGAGCCGCCCGGAGACAGCATGACAAAGGGGACAGCAGCGGTAGAAACAGGCGCCGCTTCGCCCAAGACGATCCAACCTCGGATTTCGGGCTCAGCACGCTTACTCCACCGCCGCTTTCCGCCAAGCACTGGTCAAGTCGGGCCGTTGTTGGGAAAACACCTGCACGACATGATCGGCAAATCCCGAACCCGCCTCGTTGTAGAGATTGAAAGCGGTATCAAGCCCCAGCTGACGAAGCTCCCGGACCTCATCGTCAAACTTGCCCGTGGCGGTGACCACCCCCTCGAATCCATGCCGCCTGAGCGTCTTCGCCGCGTGCACATTCGCACCGTGTTTCGGCATCGCCAGCACGACGAGGTCGATGTTTTCATTCACGCGCACCCGCTCCCAGAAGTCCGAGTCCGTGGCGTCGGCCAAGAGCACATTCCGGTCTGCTTCTTGATGAAGTTTCACGGCTACGGGGTCCCGGTCGAAGCCGATCACCCGGCCAGGAAAGCGTGATTGGAGGTTCTTGTAAGCCATCACCCCCACCCTTCCCATGCCGAAAATGGCGATGCGCTCACCTTTGGTCTCGATGGGCAGATCATCGGGATGCTGGCCCTTCGTCTCGAAGCGTTTGAGGAAGCCGCTGATCGGATCATAGAGCTCCTCCGCCCGGCGGCTGAATGGCGCGACTAACAGAATACTCAGGGACAGCGCGACCGCCATGGCCACCAGCCACTCGGTTGGCAGCCAGCCCTTCCCCACCCCCAGCGCCATCACGATCAAGCCGAACTCGCTGTAGGTGGAAAGCGTGATTCCCGCCATCCAAGACGTCCGCGCCCGCAGATGAAACCGGGTGAGCAGCCCGAAAAATGCAAGCCCCTTGAGCGGCAGCAGCAGCAGCAAAAACAAGGCCCACAATACACCTTGCAACGACAGCGCTCCCTCCAGGCCGATCTGTAGAAAAAATCCCACCAACAACAAATCTGTCAGCCCCATCAAGGACTTGCTCAACTCCTTCGCCCGCGGATGGGATCCCACCAGAACCCCGATGAATAGCGCGCCGAGATCCGCCTTCAGCCCGACCAATTCAAAGCCTCTCGCCCCCAGCACCAAGGCAAGAAAAAGCCCGCACAGCGTGATCATCTCGCCGTGCCCGGAGCGCCCGATCAAGCCGCCGATCCACTTGCGCCCGAGCAACAAGCCCGCCAACAACACGACCGCCCATAACGAAGGAATCTTACCGGTGGAAAATGTCAGAAAAAGCACCGCCAGGATGTCCTGCATGATCAAAATCCCGATCGCCACCCGCCCGTGCATGGCACCCATGTCGCCAGCCTCCTCCAGACTCTTCACCGCGAAGACCGTGCTGGAAAAACTCAGGGCGAAGGCGAGCAGCAAGGCCGTTTGCCATGACAGCCCCGCCATCTGCCCCACCAAGGCAGCCACCAAAACGAGCGCCGGCGCGAACAAGCCCACCACCACCAGCGTGTGCAACGACGTGCCCGCCCAGATTTCCGGCCTCGCCAAAGTCCGCACCCGCAGCTTCACCCCGATGCTAAACAACATCAACGTCACGCCCAGCTCGGCGATCACTCCCAGGGCGTCCCCGCCTTTTTGGCCGAATGCCTGAAGCACGAAGCCCGAAACCAGAAACCCCACCAAGGGCGGCAGCCGCAGTTGCTGCGCGAGCAACCCGAAGAAAAACGCCACCGCTAACAATACCGCATCCATGGCGGAGACTTAAAGCGGAACCCGTGCCCCGAGGAAATCTATTTCCCACCCGGTTCGAACAAAACCAAAGCCCCGACCACTCAGAGAAAAGTGACAGCGCGAGCGTTCTCCGGTTCGCGACGATCATCTCTAGGGGAACCATTCTTGATCTTATCAAAAACATGCTCCGCATCCGCTCGCTGGCGGTAACGTTCGACAACTTGGAAGGCAGCGGCCTCTTCGGGTGTTAGATCGGTGGCGTAGGCGCTGAAGCCTTCTTCGCACGGTTCCCGGAAGCTGCCTTGCGGGCTTGGGTTGAGCGGCTTGAGCGTGCGCACGAGGATCACCCGGCGCTCGCAGCTCCAACCGTGGCGATTGAGGTTGAGCTCGACGAGTCGCACGACACGCCTGAGTTCCGCCACCATTTCCCGGTCATTGGCGGCGATCCCCGCGAACTTCATCCACGGCTTCTCCGCATGAGTCGGCCGCTTGGCCAGCTTGTCCTGCTGCGCCTCAGTCACGTAGTCCTTCAGACGCATGCCCTGCCGAGCGGCAGTGGCTTTCACCTCGCGGAACAGGGAATCGGGGAGTTCAAGGGTCGTACGCACAAAAGCACATTCCCCTATTTTCATGACCCTAAAAGCAGAATGACTGCGCATGTCGAATTGGAAGTGGTTCTCAAGGCACTCGCCCCCGCCGTCCTCGTCGAAATCTCCGAAGCCTGGGAATCCGGTAAATCCTACCTGAAACCACAAAACTAACAGCAAACAATAACCACCCCACCTGCTTCAACTAAAAGCATTGAAGAATTTTAGAGAAAAAAATCTGCGCGGCCCCGGCTTTTTGCAAAGCAGGGACGACGAATTTCCGGCAAGTATCAGCTTCTGTCATCGGGTGGGCGGTTGGAGATACGCGGATCTGAAAGAATTCACGAGTGCCTGCCTGAACGACTCAACTTGTTACAAGCCAAAAGAGTATTCACTCGGATCTTGAAATCGGCAGCCACCCCGCCAGATGATGGATGAGTGCCGTTGAAGAATCAGCCATGTGGGGACCGGGGTTCAAACGCACCAATCCGCGACAGAAAAATGTCCGGTTTCCGACGGATTCCACACAAACGGACCGTCAACAGCGCGAAAACATGCAACACCGACCAAAACCAGTAACGCATGGATCCCATGAATACGCTAAGAGACGCACGAAGTGTTGGTAATCAACCAGATGGCGGAACGGGAGGGATTCGAACCCTCGGTAACCTTTTGAGCTACGTTCCCT
>CALMKO010000427.1 GCA_937867415.1 uncultured Verrucomicrobiota bacterium
TGCGCATTTTGGAGAGGCAAGAAGCCTGCTCTTTGAAACCGCCGCTCTCTGCCGGATTCGTAGCTGGTTGCCAGCTAATCCGCCACCTTCACGGGAGTCGGAAATCGTACGGAATTTTCTAAGAGAAGCATGGCAGAACAACGCATGCCGGGATGCACTGACCCGGGACCTTACCACTATCGAATGGCTTCTGGCGTGGTTCCGCGAGGGAAGTTTTGTGGCTCAACCTGTTCTACAGGCTCAATTGGCTGACAACGAGAGTCAGACAATCGGGGTCTTTCTCAACGATGAGGTTGCTGCGGGGCGGATCTGGTTCGCCGAGCCGGAATGGGGCGGGAGAAATGAACAGTCTGTTCCATTACTCGACCGTCTGGCAGAACTTACCGGAGTTCTGGGTGACTACGGCAGTCAGCAATGGCAGCAAGCGGTCGCTCCGTGCCCGCTCCTGGGAGAGTTAGCGATGATCGCCCGAGGAGATTTCGGTGACAGAATGTGGATTCCTCGGAACCGGATTGTGATGCAAGACAATCAGAGCCCTATGCCGGACGCTGCTAACATTCAGTTTTCTTACGGGCACCGCACAAAGAGAGATAACCACGAAGGTTTTCGTGAACCGCTACAATGGCAGTTTAAGGGGCAAGCGCCAACACTTCCACTCCGTTTTCAGCAAGATTACCCAGTCGGTGGAAATGTGGCTGCTTATCCTCAGCAAATTAATAATCTGATCAACCAGTGCTTTGGTGAAGCTCTTCAGCACTGCCAGAATTTGATCGGGAATTTCGGCCAGCAGACGGATCTCGCATATTTTTTCCAGTGTCTCTCATCCTGGTTTGGGCGTTACCTTGGGACTGCATCCGGCAGGCCTGCGATTTTCCGGCTTGCCGTGCTCTGTCGGCTCCGGGCGTGGGTAACTCCTGAAATTGCTTATCAGTTTCTGAACCAGGATCAGTTGAACGTGCTCGTTCCCGTGATTCAAAACATTTGGGCAAATCCCGAACAACGTGACCTTCTCATCAACGACCTGACCGCTGTCGAGTGGTCTCTCGCCTGGCTGCATCAACTCCAATAATTTCTTTTTCGCTCATACATCCATGAAACCATCCCAAGTCACCCGCGCGGTCGAAGCCCGCGTTCGCCAGCAGATTGACAAATCACTACCGGTTCGCCAGTCGCTTCCGGCTTTTGCCGCCCATATCGACGAGTATTTTGAAGGCACCGCGCCGTTGATCAAGGCTCCCTACCTGGAGGCGGTCCCCGTCTATCTCGCCGGTGCCACCTTGCAGGCCCTTGTGAATGAAGGTGTGATTCGGCAAAGAACCGCTGATGTTTTTGCGTGTTACTTTTTGGGACATGATAATGCGGATCCTGCATCCGTGACTCTCCACCACCATCAGGCGGAAGCTATCCGGCAGGTGTGCCGTGATGGGAGGAATCTGGTGGTTTGCTCCGGCACAGGGTCCGGCAAGACGGAGACGTTCCTGATTCCTGTGATCGATTCTCTAGTCAGGGAACACGAGGCGGGATCCTTGCGCGACGGGGTGAGGGCGATGATCCTGTATCCCATGAACGCGCTGGTGAACGACCAGATCCGGCGGCTCAGGAATGTCCTGCGTTGGGCCCCGGAGATCACCTTCGGAAAATTCACGGGTGAAACCCAGGAGGAAGAACAACTTCAAGGTGACTCGTTGGATGGTCTTGAGGATAGTCTTGCCGGGCTTGAGCCACATCTTCACCCCGAATATGCCCGCTGGGGATTCGACGATGAGGGGGCGCTGACCAATGAGGTGACCAGCCGCCGGAAATGGCAGGCGCAGCCAGGACATATCCTCGTGACAAACTATTCGATGTTGGAGCGTCTGCTACTGAAGCCCGACCACAGTAGTCTTTTCGGACCCTCGTGGAAGTATGTGGTTCTCGACGAAGCTCATTGCTACAGTGGTTCGCTGGGCACGGAAATCGCCTGGCTGATTCGCCGTGTCAAACGGAGGGTGGAATCTCCTGACGTGACGCCCGGCAGCCTGCGATTCTTGGCGACTTCAGCCACTCTGATCAGTGATCCAGGCCTGACCGATCCGCAGCGCGCCGAACGAATTCAAACCAATTTCGCCGGTCGCCTTTTCCCTGCTCAGGCGACATCCTTTGCGGTGCAGTTCGGCAGTCCGGCCGCTGTGCCATTGATTCAGGGGAATCCGGGACCTTTTGACCCGATGCTCTACGTCAACATCCTCAATGCAAATTTCAACGGCCAAGCCACTTTAGTAGGGGCATCGGAAGCCTGCCTCGGGCGGATGGCGTGGCGTAAGCGAGTGGTGAAGCAGGTGGAATCCCTGCTCCAGCTTCAGGGGGGAGCCGTGGCTTTGGGGGATTTGCTGAGTGTGACTTCGCTCGCGCGGGCGGCCGCAGTCTGCATGACCGCGGATCAGGATGCTTGGAACAGCCTCTTGAATCCACCCGCAAATGGCCAAGGCTTACTCGGTGCGTCTAGTGATCATGTCATCGACCTTCGAAATTTGGTGAGGGATTCGATCGGGCCGCTGGACGATTGGAACAAATGGAGAAACTTGCTTCATGATTCATCCGATCCTTCCCCAAGCTCGATTCCGGTCGATACTTACCAACGTGATATGCAAGATTTCCCCCAACCCAAGGGGAATCGTCTTCATCTCCTGGCCGTGTGGAGAGCCACTCCGGTGGCCGGGTGGTCATGGGAAGCGCTGGACTGGCTGGTTGGCATCGCCTCAGAACTGGCTGCCTCCACGGACACGGGAATCGAGCCCGGTGCCCTGAGCGTGACAATGTCGCAGAGCTGCATCGACGCGCTCGGAAGGCTGGCAGACCGCTTGGCACAAGAAAACGAGGCGGATCAAGCATTGGCAGCAGCATTGGACCAACGATGGGCAAACTTGCTCGGAACCCAGGCATCCGGGGATCTTCAGCAGACCCTCGCGGGAGCATTGCGGGAGGATCCAGCCCTCGCCGTGCTGCGCTCGGAACTGGCGGCGACGAATTCTGTCAGAACCGCCAGCCGGGCCACATCGGATAGTCTTGCCCAGTGCCTTTTTGCCGATCACCCCGCCGGTATTGAAGGTTTGGATGCACTGGTTTCACTTGCGACCTTGGCGAAGGAATCTGGAAAGAGGACTCCTCTACTGGATGTGCGCTACCACCAGATGATCCGAGGAGTTGAGGCCCCGGGCCTTCAGCTATCACTCGATAATTTGGGGAAAGTCGAAACCACGGTTCTTCCAGCAGGAACGGAGGAGTGTCTGACACTTGGTCTTTGCCGTGATTGCGGCCAACCTTTCGCGTTGGGCTATGCGGAAACCCCTGCCCTCGATGGCCAGAATGTTCTCGCATTGTCGGCGGAGAGAGGTGTCAGGCACCATTTCCTTCATGCTTTCATCTGGCAACGTGGAACCTTGCCTCAGGACATGGACGCGGCCGCAGTAGCAGATCAGCAGAACCTCTGGCTCAATACCCGCGACGGATTATTCAAGCGCGGGGCTCCAAACGGAGGAGGTGACAACGATTGGGTGCCGGTGATCTGTCATGCTCAGCCGCAGCCAAACTATCCTGAATTCATCTCAACTTGTCCGACCTGTGGCGAATCGCAATTACCTCGTGCAGCTTCACAGTATGGAATTATCACGCCCTTTGAAGCCGCTGGCGATAGCCTGAAGGTGGTGGCCATGGAAGAACTGGCAAGGCAATCAGGTCCCAGCGGTGATCCTGTCGCTCGCACTTTGCCAGGGGAGGGCCGCAAATTACTGGCCTTCTCTGATTCCCGCAGTGGCTCCGCATCGTTGGCCCTAGCCTTTCAGGAGTTTCATGCTGAGACCATTCTGGAACCTCTTCTGATTCTAGCAGCAAAACAGGCTGGAGTAGTTGTAATGCCAAACGATGAATTGGTTCTGGCAGCCAATGGTGTTCCTCCTCAACAACGACAGTTGTATCTGGACGCACCACAATTCATGGATCAACAGCGGCAACAATGGCGACAAAACAACCCACAATTCCCCACCTATTCCCGGGTGGCCGAAAAGCTAGAAGATCTGCTTCGACAGCACAATTTGGGTGGCCTCTTGAGCGTCGCAGCGGTGCAGCGAAATATACAAACTGGTGAGGAAAAACCCGTTGGCGAGCTGGGTCTGGCTGGGGCCGCTCAGTGGAGGCTTCTCCAGGCGCTGGGCCGGAAAGGACGACATTCCCTGCGGGTACGGGGACTGGTGCGGATAGCGAGTTC
>CALMKO010000428.1 GCA_937867415.1 uncultured Verrucomicrobiota bacterium
GACGAGATCAAGGAAAAGACCGGCCTTGCCGAAGCACAGGTGATCAAGCTGATGAGAAAGGAAATGAAGCCGTCGAGTTTTCGCATGTGGAGAAAGCGGGTCAGTGGTAGGGTTACCAAGCACCGGAAACGATTTATTCAAGACGTCATCGTCGCCAAGGCCCGTGGCGCTGTCGCGCTGGACGAAATTTCCGAAGCAATCTAAAAATCGCGAGTAACTCCATCTTTTCTCGGAATGAAACAACCAAGTCCCCGGAACAACGCGGTGCAAGAGTATCTCTCCAAGCGCTTCCGAATCCTGCTCACCGGCGACCCTGATGGTGTCCCCCCATGGCTTGAAGTGATCCAAGCGGGCGTGGGCCCCGGCCTCTACCTCCCCGATGATGCCCCGTGGATCGCCCACAGCGATTTGGCAACCCTCGTCGGCGGGATCCGAGCCTTGCTCATGCAAGCGCTCCACCCGGGAAGCCTGGCGGGCGTGCGCAGCCACTCACGCTACAAGGACGATCCTCTCGGCCGGCTCTCCGGAACCATCCGCTGGCTCACCATCACCACCTACGGATCCCACCAGGCGATTGCCAACGAGGCCAACCGCGTCAATCGGATGCACGAGCGTGTCAAAGGCGATTACCAGAATGCCGAGCGCAAACCGACCGCCTACCGCGCAGCCGATCCAGACCTTCTGCTGTGGGTCCACATCGCATTCATGGACTCCTTCCTGCGCTGTCATCAAACTTACTCGACACGCCCCCTGCCGGGCGGGGCTGACGCCTACATCCGGCTTTGGTCCAAGTCAGTCGCCCCGCTCGGCCTGACTGACGTGCCCATGGACGAGGCCTCCATGCTGGAAACCATCGACCGCTATCGGCCGGAACTGACCGTGACCGATGCCACTCTCGAAACCATCCAGTGGATCAAGAACCCGCCTCTACCGGCTACTTCAAAGCCGATGTATGCCCTGCTTTTCCAAGCGGCGGTGGCATCGCTCGATGGCGAATACCAACAAATGATGGGCCTCAAGTCCCTGCCCCTTGCGGTGCTCCAACCCTTGACCACCCGGGTCTTGCAAGTCATGCGCTTCGCGATCGGGCCGGAGAGCCCGATCGAGGAGGCGGCCATCGAGCGCATTCACCGCGCGGCCGCCGGCAAGACCTAGCGACATTTTCCTTGTCACAACGGATATTTTCGCTACGAATATCTCCGTCATGACAAATCCCGTTACATTTTTCCGCGCGGTGGCGGACGAGACACGCTGGCGGATCGTGCGCCTGATCATGGAGCGGGCGTGGTGCGTTTGCGAGCTGGCGGATATCCTCGGCATGCCGCAATCATCGGTATCCAGCCATGTGCAGATCATCCGCAAAGCGGGCCTGCTGGAGAGCGAGACCTGCGGAAAATGGACCTATTTCCGCGTCGCCCGTGAGCATTTGCCCGTCATGCGCACTCTCATGAAACACTTCGCCGATCCGGAATCGTGCGCGCAGGACCAGGACAAGGCCGACCAGCGTCTCCGGATCCGCGAATCCAGCTGCTGCCCCGGCCCCGTCAAACTTGCCAAACCTCGCAGCCCCAAACGCTCATGAACCTCGCTGAATTGAAATCCTTGCTTGCCGGACATCCCCACCACGTTTTCCGCCTGCAACTGCCCGACGGTGCTGACGTGCCTGTTTCATTCCACGTCACCGAGATCGGTCGTGTCCACAAGACATTCCTCGATTGTGGGGGTACCCTGCGGGAAACCACCACCTGCCAACTCCAGGTGTGGGTGGGCGAGGACTACGACCACCGGATCGAGACCGGCAAACTGGCCGGAATCCTCAACAAGGGCGCCGCGCTGCTGCCCGATGAATCCGTGGCGGTGGAAATCGAATACGAAAAGGAGGTGATTTCCCAATACACCATCGATTCACACGACGTCACCCCCACTGCGGTGATCCTCCACCTCACCCCCAAACATACGGAATGCCTCGCTCCCGAGCTATGTGGTCTGCCGGATCTCCGCCTGCCAGCCATCCCGGGCAAGTCGAACCGCTGCGGCCCGAGTGGCTGCTGTTGATGGATCACCACCCGAACCTTTGATCCCCATGTCCGAAACCGTCTCAAAAAACATGTCCTTCATGGACCGCTGGCTCACCTTGTGGATCTTCGTGGCCATGGGCGCGGGCGTCCTGTTAGGAAACCTGATCATCACCGATCCCGCCACCTTTTTCGCTCCGATGACGGTGGGGAGCACCAATATCCCGCTCGCGCTCGGACTCATCATCATGATGTATCCCCCACTGGCGAAAGTCCGTTATGCGGAGCTGCCCAAGGTGTTTGCAAATACCCGTATTCTCGGGCTTTCGCTGGTGCAGAACTGGATCATCGGCCCGGTGCTGATGTGGGTCCTGGCAATCGTCTTCCTGCGTGACCAGCCCGACTATATGGTAGGCCTGATCCTCGTAGGCCTTGCCCGCTGCATCGCGATGGTCCTGGTGTGGAACCAACTCGCCAAAGGCAGCACGGAATACGCCGCCGGCCTGGTCGCACTCAACAGCATCGCTCAAATCCTTTTCTATAGTGGCTATGCCTGGCTTTTCATCACGGTGCTCCCTCCGTATGTCGGACTTCAGGGAGTGATTGTTCCGATTTCCATGGGATCGATTTTCCAGAGTGTTCTCATCTACCTGGGGATCCCCTTCGCGCTCGGAGCGCTCAGCCGCCTGGTGCTGGTGAAGCTCAAAGGGGAAACCTGGTATGAAAGCGTCTTCATCCCGAAGATCTCACCACTGACGCTCACCGCCTTGTTGTTCACCATCATCGTCATGTTCACCTATAAGGGCGACGCGATGGTGAGGCTGCCGATGGATGTGCTCCGCATCGCCATTCCACTGGTGATCTACTTCGTGGTGATGTTCCTGATCAGCTTTGCCATGGCCGCTAAGCTGGGCTCCGACTACCCACGCACGGCATCCATCGCCTTCACCTCGGCGGGAAACAACTTCGAGCTCGCCATCGCCGTGGCCATCGCTGTGTTCGGCTTGGATTCCGGCGTCGCCTTCGCCGCTGTGGTGGGTCCGCTGATCGAAGTGCCCGCACTCATCGGCCTAGTCCATGTCTCATTTTTCCTGAAACGCAAATTATTCCCCGTATGAAACCACCCTGCATCCTCATCCTCTGCACCGGCAACAGCTGCCGCTCCCACCTCGCGGAAGGCATCCTGCGCCATGCGCTGGGCGCTGGATTCCGTATTGAAAGCGCGGGCTCAAAACCTGCCGGATACGTTCACCCGCTCGGAATCAAGGCCATGGCCGAAATCGGCATCGACATCGCCAGCCACCACTCCAAGCACCTGGACGAATTCCTCAACGATGAAGTGGAAACCGTCATCACCGTCTGCGGCAATGCGGATCAAGTCTGCCCGGTGTTTCCCGGCCAGATGAGCCGCCACCACTGGCCCTTCGATGACCCCGCCCATGCGACAGGAACCGAGGAAGAGCAAATGGCCGTCTTCCGGCGCGTCCGCGACGAGATCGCCAAAGTCTTCCAGGCCTATGCAGCAGGTCGGCACGATGCCTGCAAGGCTTGAGCCAACCGCGCAAGGCGGCAACGAGGTGGGGCCTGAACCTGTGTTGGTCGATGAGTGGGAGGGCCGACGCTTGGCCCAGGAGCGGGGTTTCACTGTTGCAGGGACTTTGGGCATCCTCGCCCAGGCAGCCTCCCGTCACCGCCGCTTTCGGTTCCGGCACGCCGGTGGACCCATTCCATGTTTGCGACCCGGGCGTCAGCCTGGAGTCAGACTTATTAAAACTTCTCTTTTGCCACAATTTCGCGTGCGAGCTTCTCAAGCGCTTGATTCATCGCCACCACTCGCCCCCCCACTCCATCCGGGGCACCCTCGAACGGTAGGGTGATGTGGAAAAAATGATCGCGCGCCTGCTTGCCCGTCACCGGCTGAAGCTTCCAAGTACCTTGCAGCAAGATTCTGTTAGACAAATCCGGATCGAAACGGCTGATCCGGAGTTCCAGAAGGCCGGTGTAGTCCAAATGGCTGAAATTTTCCACCGGCTGGATTTTCATGGAGCCGGTGAGCCTGCTGAGATTTTCCGCCATGACCCGTGAAATGCCGGCATCAAGAGGCTCGGCCCAGAGTTCGTGGTTGCTGGCGACCAAAGCTCCGTCGCGCCGGATGACGAGCGCCTGCCCATCAAGATAGCCGGGAAGTGCCGCGCGATTCACGGCAATGGCGGG
>CALMKO010000429.1 GCA_937867415.1 uncultured Verrucomicrobiota bacterium
ACCCAGGCGCGGTGGGCAAATGGGAAAGCCTGTAGCGGCGCGTCTATGACCGCCGTAAGCTCGAGACACAGAAATCATGAAGATTTGTTTGCAGCGGCGACGACTGCCGTGAGCAGAATGGAACCTCCGGCATGAAGGGCTGAGCACCGAGCTTGCCAAAGGATTACGTGAGTCTTTGATGCTCATACGTTTAGATTAAACTCTCCATACTCTTGACACGTATCTTGCTGGTTCGCATTCACTAAGTAGACGGGCCATGCCGTCACGGAGCGACGTGATTCCATGACTTGTCACATCGAGACCCCGCCGAGGTTCATGAAAATCACGAAAGCAGAATCGTTTCGATTGACCGCTGACCGCTTTTGCCATGAATTTTTTTCGTGCAAAAAAAACGCGATCTAATCATTCAGCCGTCAGGAGAAGAAGCTCTAAGCAGCGCACAGAAAGAGTTCAACCGCTTGATGAAAAGCCTGGAATCCGTGCGGTCCAAGCACGCGAAGGAACAGGCGAAGCTCAATGCCCATCTGGTCATTGCAGCTGCCGAGCTGATGCCGTTGGTTGAGGAATTGAACCGCGCGAATCGCGACATGATTTTCTCGACCCACCGGGCGATGGATGTGATCAAATTCAGCGCCAAACGTCGCTACTGGCTGAGCGACCTTGTAGCTCACAAGGCAAGCGCACTCATCCATGACCCTGCGGGACTCAGCGACGAGGACGTCGCGAAGCTGGAAAAAATCGTAGCCTTGCTCACACCTGAGGATGAGCAAGAGGAAGACAACGGCGAATTCGACCTTCTTCGGAAAGAGCTGGAAGAAATCGCCCGGTTGTCAGGTGTAGATCTGGATTTAAGCGGCTTGGACCCCAGTGGGAATCCGGAGGAATTTGAGCGCTTGCTTCGCGAGCGACTGGACCAGGCGAACCCTGCCCGCAGGACCACCAAAAAGCGCAAGCCCACCAAGGCTCAACAAGAAAAGGAGCAGCGCCAACGCGAGCAAGAAGAAGCAAAAAACAAAGATATCAAGTCGTTGTTCAAACAACTCGCAAAAGCATTCCATCCCGACCTTGAAATCGATCCCATCTTGAAAGCGCACAAGGAAATCTGGATGCAGCGTCTCAATTCCGCTTATTCCACAGGCGACCTGCGTGAAATGCTCCAGTTGGAAATGGAATGGCTCGGCGAAGAGGCCACCAATCTCAAAAACGCCAGCGATGAAAAACTCAAAGTCTACTGCGCGGTCCTGAAGGAACAAATCAGCCAACTGAAATCTCAAACCATCGCACTCATTCACGAGCCGCAATACCACCCGCTCAGGCGGTTCATCCATCGGTTTTCTCAAAAGATCCCACCGGTTTCGCAAATCAAATTACACTACCGAGCCGAAATCGAGCAGCATCGGGAGATGCTCGATGTCCTCAACGCAAACAACATCCACACCAAAAAAATGCTCAACCAATGGGCAGATACCAATGATGAAAATTCTCAGGATTTCTTTTAAACAGCCTGCCCGTGCCCGCCTTAGAGCATGGAACGAAAGGTCAAATTGATGCGCGGGCTGGTTATTTTTTTGGACTTGGGGATGCTGTGTAACCAGTGAGTCTGAGTGGAGCCCTTCATCACGAGGAGACTGCCGTTTTCCAACAGAACGGAGATTTTTTGATCCAGCCGCTTGTGCTTGAAACGGAATTCCCGCTCAGCGCCAAGGCTGAGCGAGGCGATGCTGGAATTCGTCACCAGCGACTTCTCATCATCGCTATGCCACGACATGCCCTCATCTCCATGGTGATAGAGATTGAGCAAGCAGGAATTGAAAACCGTGCCCGTGAGTCCTTGAATCCTGCCTTTTAACTCCGCAAGCGCCGGCGTCCAGGCCAGAGCTTGCTTCGTTGTGCCGGAATAGGTGTAGGAGAAATCAGAATCCCCATACCAAGCGACCTTCCGCGCGGTAACGATGCGTTTGCCGAAAATCACCGCCTCATCGTTCTTCCACGGGATTTGCCGAAACAAAGTCTCATAAAACCGAACGATTTCCAATCGGTCCAAAATCGGACCATGGTAATTCACCACACCGTCAAGCGGCAGCAAATTGACGCTGGGATCACTCGGAAAAAGTTCCATGAGGCGCACTCTTAAGATCGAACCCGCCCCGACGCCAACGCCAAACTTCGAAGCACGGTTTCCAGCCCCAAAAGCCAGCGTTGCCGCCGGCCGAATTCTCATCTATCGTCCTCACGGAAATGAATTCACCCGAACTTCTGCGCTACTGCCCCGATCTGCTGCATTACTCACGCCGCATCACCCGTGAGGTGATGGTCGGAAACGTCGGCGTGGGCGCGCATCACCCGATCCGCGTGCAGTCGATGATCACCTCTGACACCCGCGACACCCCCGCCTGCGTCGCGGAAATCCTCGGGCTCGCAGACGCCGGCTGCGAAGTGGTGAGAATCACCGCACAAACGAAAATCTACGCCGCGAATCTGGAAAACATCGCCCGCGAGGTGCGCGCCGCAGGCTGCAAGGTGCCGCTCGTCGCTGACATCCATTTCAAGCCGGACGCCGCTCTCGAAGCTGCCAAATGGGTGGAAAAAATCCGCGTCAATCCCGGCAACTACGCCGATAAGAAAAAATTCGAAATCCGCGAGTACACCGACGCCCAGTATGAGCAGGAACTCGACCGTATCCGTGCCGAATTCACCCCTTTGGTCAAACTCTGCAAAGATCTCGGCCGCGCCATGCGCATCGGAACCAACCATGGCTCACTCTCGGACCGGATCATGAATCGCTACGGCGACACCCCGCTCGGCATGTGTGAGAGCGCTCTCGAATTCGCACGCCTCGCCCGGGAAAACGGCTACCACAATTTCGTCTTCTCCATGAAGGCGTCCAATCCGAAGGTCATGATCGAGGCCTACCGCCTGTTAGTCGCCCGACTCGACGCGGAGGGCCCGGACTGGAATTACCCGATCCATCTCGGAGTGACCGAGGCGGGCGATGGGGAGGATGGCCGGATCAAGAGCGCCATCGGCATCGGCTCGTTGCTCGCCGACGGTATCGGCGACACCATTCGCGTTTCGCTCACGGAAGACGCCATCTACGAAATCCCCGTCGCGCAAGCGCTCGCGGAGCCATACAACGAGCGCAGCGATGTCGCGGCAGATGGCTTGGCCGCCTCCCCCCAGGCCGCTGCTGAGGCAGATGGCTTGGGCGTCTCCCCCCAGGCCGCTGCTG
>CALMKO010000430.1 GCA_937867415.1 uncultured Verrucomicrobiota bacterium
AGCGGGATGCGGCCGTAATGGGTGAGCAGCTCGGTGATTTGAGCGTGCATCCGCTCGACAAATCTGGTGTTCGTCGCGGGGTTCCGGCAGTCGGGGTCTTTCCAATCGCCGGGAGAAAAATACACGCAGAATGGGAGGCCTCCCTTCTTGGCGGCGGCGGCGAGTTCGGCAACGACATCGCGCCCGAACGGCGTTTGCATGATGTTATAGTCGCCGGTTTTTGTATTCCATAACATGAAGCCGTCATGGTGCTTTGCCGTGAGAACCATATATCTCATTCCGGCCGCCTGGGCGGTGGCAACCCACTCGGTGGCGTTGAATTTCACCGGATTGAACTCCTTGTAGAGCGAGTCATATTTCTCGATGCCGGTGCCTCTTCTCGACCAACTGATCTCCTTGCCGGTGAGCGCTGCGGGCCCCCAATGGATGAACATTCCGAAGCGGCCGTCACGCCACCACGGGAAATCCGGCGGGCGGACGGGGGATGAGGATGCGCTGGCGTCCGCGGAAGCCGGTGATTGGGCAAAAAGGGGAATAACTAGCAGAAGCAGCGACGAGAGGATGAGGGATAACTTCATGTGACGATCATGGCTTCTTGAGGGAAATTTCAGAAATCGTTGGGCCCTCGCTGGCATCGAGGATCTTGAGGCGGATGCCGCTGGTGGTGATGGGGGCGAAGGTGGCCTTGAAGTGTGCGCCGAGGGCGGTGCCGCTGTGGAAGGTGGTCCACGCGTCGCCGGACTTTTTCAGCAGTTCGAACTGCTTCACGCGGCTGGAGTGGCCGGCGTAGGCTTCCTCGATGTGGATGCCGTTGATGGTGGTCGGCTGGGCGAGGTCGATTTGCAGCCACGATTGCCGGGTGCCCTCCGGGGTGGCCCAGCGGGTTTCCACGTCGCCATCAAGAACCATGTCCGCGCTATACTGCGGGTCGTTCTGATAGGTGACGGAGGCGGAGGCCTTGGCTCCCGGGATGTTCGAGAGGGCGGTTGGCTTGAGCGGGGCGATGTCCATGGCGTCGCCAGCGATGGTGAGCTCGACGATGGTGTCGATCTCATCCCACGAGCCGGCAGGGATTTCAAACGAGAGCTCGCCGTCGGCGGTGGTGGTCTTGATGGCCGGGCCGTTGAGGAGCTTGGCGGATTTCACGGCGACCGGCAGGGCGGAGAGGGAGACCGGGCCATCGACTTTTTTGAGAAGATGGAGGTAGATTTTGTCGCCCTTGCGGGTGCTGGCCATGCGGCTCGATGGCTTCCATGGGCCGCCGCGGGTTTCATAAACGGCTTCGCTGTTTTTGGCGAGCCAGGTGCCCATTTCCTTGAGGCGCTCGACCTGGCGGGGCTCGATGAGGCCGCCGGGTTCCGGGCCGACGTTGAAGAGCAGGTTGCCATCGCCGCCATTGGTGCGGATGAGGGTGTGGATGCATTCTTCAAGAGACTTCATCCTGTCGTTGGGTTTCCATGCCCATTGTTCGCAGATGGTCATGCAGGTTTCCCAGGGGCGGTCCATGTTGAAGCCGCCGATGGTTTGCTCCGGGGTGTCGTAGTCGCCAATGGCGATTTGGTGGCCGATTCCGCTGCCGATTCCGCCAACGGAGTAGGGGCGGTTGTTGATCATGAGGTCCGGCTGAAGTTTGCGGAGCATGTTGACCATCGGGATGCCATAGGTTCCGTCGTAGGATTGGGGCACATCGAACCACATGGTGAAGAGCGGGCCGTAATTTTTGACAAGCTCGGTGACCTGAGCCTGGAGATAGGCGTCGTAGGCTTTCAGATCAGGGTTGGGCTTTTGGGTTTGGCCAGCGGGTGAGCCGAGGGGGAAGGATGGGTGGTGCCAATCGCAGGAGGAGTAGTAGGTGCCGAAGGCGATGCCACCTTTTTTGCAGGCGGCAGCGAGCTCCTTGACCACGTCCCGCTTGAATGGCGTGTTCATGATGTTGTAGTCGGTCTGCTTGGTATCCCAGAGGCAGAAGCCGTCGTGGTGTTTGGTGGTGAGCACGATATACTTCATCCCGGCTGCCTTGGCCACCGCCACCCACTCATCGGCGTTGAACTGGGTGGGATTGAATTGTTTGTAAAGATTGTCGTATTCCTCGATCGGAACCTGAGAACCGCGTGACCAGCCGATTTCCGTGCCCTTGAGGGATACCGGGCCCCAGTGGATGAACATGCCGAAGCGGGCGTCCTGCCAGTTTTTGACGGCGGCGGGTGAGGCGGGGATGGTGTCTTGCGCGAGCAGTGGAGTGGCGCACAAAAGGGATGAGAGGATGATGAAAGATGATTTCATGTTAGATCGAGTTGCGAGTTTAGCGGCGGTAGCCGATTTCCGCGCCACCGGAGACATGCATGATGTGGCCGGTGACGAAGCGGGCTTTGGACGAGATGAGGAAAACGCAGGCGTCGGCGATGACGTCGCCATCCGGGCAGTAGCCGAGCGGGTGGATGTCATCGAGGTATTTGGAGATGCCGGCGGGATCCGGTTGTTCGGAAGCCCAGGTGCGGAGCATGGGGGTCCAGGTGCCCGCGGGGCAGACGGCGTTCACGCGGATGCCGTCTTTTGCGTAGTCGAGCGCCATGGATTTGGTGAGGGTGTTCATGCCGCCCTTGGTGGCCGTGTAAGCGGCGTGGATTTCCTGGCCGATGACACCGACGAGGCTGGAGGTGTTGAGGATGCAGCCTTTGGTTTCACGGAGGGCCTGGATGCCATGGCGGGTGGTGTGGAGCACGCTTTTCAGATTGATGTTGAAGAGTGCGTCCCACTCATCCTCGCTGGTCTCGTGGAGCGGCTTGCTGGGGGTGGCGATGCCGGCGTTGTTATGGATGGCGGTGAGCTTTCCGTAATGGGCGAGCACGCGGTCGATGGCGGATTTCACATCGGCTTCTTTGGAGACATCGCAGGCGAAGCCGAGATGGTCGGGGCCGAGTTCGGCGGCGGCTTGGGCGGAGAGGTCACCATTGCGGGCGACCAGCGCCACCTTGGCACCCTCCGCAGCATAGGCCTTGGCACAATCAAGGCCGATACCCGTGGAGCCGCCGGTGAGGAAGATGACTTGGTTTTCGAGAAGCATGGGAGGGGTTGAGATTTGAGATTTGAGATCGCTGGGTCAATCGAGATGGTATAGCTCTTTCGTGTCGGACCAGATTTTGCCGGCCTTGGCGGCTTCGGGAAGCGGGGATTGGCAGGGGTCGGTTTCTTTCCACCAGCGTTGGGTTTCCGGGTCTTCGCCCATCTTTTTCATGTCAGCGGCGAAGTCGTTGCCAGTGTATTCGAGATAGGCGAAGAGGTAGGTTTTTCCGGCGATCTCGCGTTCGAAGATGGAGAAGTTGCGGATGTTGCAATCCTTGAGGTTGGCATTGACCGCGGGCCAGGGATTGGCGTGGAGCTTGCGGTAATAGGCGGCCTTTTCCGGTTTGAGGCCGGTGACCCAGGCATGGCGCTGGACTTGGGTGGGGGCGCAGCTGGCGGCGAGCGCGGCCAGAGTGAGGATGGCGAGGGTTTTCATGGAATCAGTGGAAAATCACATAGAGGATGGCCATGGAGCCGATGACGATGCCGGCGAGCACCTTGTAATTGAGAATGCCGGGCCATCCTGGGGCTTTGAGGGCGTCGAGCGGATGCGGCCAGTAGAGTGCTTGCACATCTTCGCCAGCGAGCTTGGGCTGGAGTTTGGTAAAGACGATCTGAAGCACAAGGCAGGCGACAAACATATAGAATGCCATCATCATGAACGGAGTGGTAATGAAGAAACCGGGAACCCAAGCGAAGGTTTCGGGGAAGCCGTCGTTGAGTGCCTTGAGTGAATAGATGCCGACACCAAGAATCGATCCGAGCCACATCGTCCACTTGGCGCCACGCGCGGAGGCTGCGGGCCAGAAAACGCCTAACAAGAACACGCAGGTGATTGGCGGGGCCATGTGGGCGATGATTTCATTGAGCGCATTGAAGATGCTGGCCTTGCGATCGAGCAGGGGCACGAGTGCGATGCCGAGGGCGATGGAGGAAAGCGTGGCGACGCGGCCGATGAAGACGAGTTGCTTGTCGCTGGTGGCCGGGCGGAAGCGCTTGACGATGTCATAACTGACCATGGTGGCGATCGAGTTGGAGGCGCTCGATAGATTTCCCATCAGCGCTGCCATCAGGGCGGCGGCAAGAAGGCCGAGGACACCCATGGGCAGGAGTTTCTTGATCATGACCGCATAGACCTCCTTGGAGCGGTAAGGCCGGATGCCGGCGGGTGCGGGAATGGTCTCGCCGGTGGCGGTTTTGATGGTTTTAACCGGAATGTCCGGCCCGATGATGAGTGATGCGTCCTTGCCTTTAGGGGTGATGGGAAGCGTGGAGAGGTCGAGCTCCTCGCCTGCCTTGAGACGGATCGGGTCGATTTTAGCCCCGCCGAAATCACCGGTGACGGAGATGATTTTTTCCTTCTCCACTGTTTGAATGAGGCGGACTTGGGTGACGCCCTCGAGGTTTCCCTGTTTGACCGCCGTATAGAGCATGAGGCCGGGGACGATGAAGATGAACACCGGGAGGATCTTGATGATTCCGCAGAAGATGGAGCCGACGCGGGCGTCATTCTCCGACTTGGCACCGAGCACGCGCTGGACGATGGTCTGGTCGGCACACCAATACCAGATACCGAGCACCGGATAACCTAACAAGATAGAATACCAGGGCATGCCGCTGTCATCGCCGTGGGGACGGAGCATGCTCATGAGCTTGCCATCGGTGATGCCCTGCGCGGCGGCGTTGGCGGTGTCCAAGGTGGCGGTCATGCCTTCCCAGCCGCCGGTCTTATGCCAGGCGAACCAGGTGATCACGAAGGCACCGGCGAGGAGGACGACGGTCTGGATCGTCTCGGTGATGGCCACGGCAGCGAGGCCGCCGACGACGGTATAGATCCCGGTGAGGGCGCACATCAGGAAGATGCAGGTCCATTTCTCGATGCCGAAGATATCATGAAGGATGAGCCAGCCGGTGGCGAGGGGGAAGGCGATGTGGAATATGATGGCGGCGACGATGGAGACCACGGCGAGCAGATCGCGGCACTCGCGGCAGTAACGTTTTTCGAGGAAATCCGGGAGGGTGGCGACCTTGGACTTCAGGTAAAACGGAGCGAAGAAAAACCCTAATAAAATGAGAGTGAAGGCAGCCATCCACTCGAAGTTACCATTGAGCAGGCCGGTGTCGTAGCCGGACTGTGCGAGCGAGACGAGGTGCACGCAGGAAATATTGGTAGCGAAGAGGGCGAGGCCGATGACCGGCCACTTGAGGGTGTGGGCAGCCATGAAATACTCGCCAGCGACCGAGTCGCCCTGCTGCTTGCCTTTTTTTCTGGCGTTCATTCCAGCCCAACATCCGAGTCCGACGACTCCGGCGAGGTAGATGATGATGATGGTCCAGTCGATGATACTGATTTGCATAAGCTAGGTTTCGGATGGGTCTTGGGTGGCGGGTTGCTGAGGACACGATGGATAGTCGGAGTAACTCGGTCTTGCAATATTCTTCGGCGAAGAATATTGCACATTTTATGAAAGCCGTATTTCCGTCTCCGATTTATCAAAGTGGTGTGGAATACTTTGAAATTGACGATTGCGGGCCTCAATTCAAGGCGTTGAAGGAAGGGAAGATCGAGTTGCACGCTCTTTCCAAAGGCCACTATCCTGGAAAACGAATGAATTCAAACATCCTTCCGGGGTTGACGACCTTGGGATTCTGGAATTGCAGCAGGTCTCAGGACTGGGGCTTGGATTCACACCGGAATGAAGGGCTGGAGATTGTTTTTCTAGAGACCGGAGGGATGGGATTCGAGGTGGACGGGAGAGGGTATCGCTTGCAGTCGGGAAATCTAACAATCACCCGGCCGTGGCAGCTGCACAAGCTGGGAGATCCGCATATCGGACGCGGGCGTTTGTTTTGGTTGATTCTGGACGTCGGAGTGAGGCGGCCGAATCAGGAGTGGGTCTGGCCGGAGTGGGTGGTGCTTTCGAAAAAAGATTTGGCGGAGCTGACGCGGAAGCTGCGACAGGGGGAGCAGTCGGTTTGGCAGGCGAATCCAAGGATGCGGGAGGTGTTTCGCGAGCTGGGGGAATGTGTGTTGCGCTGGAATGAACCTCGTATGGGTTCCCGCTTGGCAGTCGCGGCGAATCGTCTGTTGGTCGAGTTGCTCGATGTGCTTGCGGAGCAGCAGCTCGAGGAATCCTTGTCCTTGGTGACGCGGCGGCGGACGGTGGAGTTGTTTTTGAATGATCTGGTCGTGAATCCGTTGAGTAGCGCGGAACCATGGACGCTCGACGGCATGGCCAGGCAGTGCGGCATGGGAGTCACGGCGATGGCGAAGTATTGCCGCGAGTTGGAAAACATCGGCCCGATGGCATTTTTAAATCAATGCCGCCTGGATCATGCGGCGCGGGCGTTGCGGGATAAGCCGCGTCTCTCGGTCACGGAGATCGCCATGAACGTGGGATTCAATTCCAGCCAGTATTTCGCGACCTTGTTTCGCAAGCGGTATAAGACGACCCCGATGAAATACCGGGGCTCAGTCTCGGGCAAGGGTGACGGCTAAAAGGCCGATGACGACTTCATTTCCAAGGGTTCGGAGGGTCAGTGATTGCAAATCCTTGGTCGGGTCGAGTGGAAGGTCGAGCAGGGTGGCACTACCGCCGGGGATGAGGGCGCCGCGCGACTTGCAAGCGTCGGGATCCATCACGCGGAGTTTTGCGGTTTTCAAATCAAGACGAGGAGGAACGGGCTCGGGGCGGGAGTAGGCGAAGCTGTCGATGTGATAGTCCTGCTCGATTGGCCACCAGTTGATCGGCGAGCTGAGGGTGAGCGTGGCTGTGGTGCCGTCGGTATAGGTGGCGGTGATCTCGCCATTGTCGAAGCGGCACTGCATGGCATTGGTGGAGCCGGCCATGAGCAGGGCGGCGCGTGAGCTGCGGCCGCTGAGCGGAAAGGTGACTTCGCGGGGGTAGTTGTCCCACTGCGAAGTGAAAATGATGTTAGGTGATTCTCCCGTTCCGGGCGTCATGAAGGGAATGCCGAGGGAGCTTTGGAAAATGCCGTTGTTGGCGGCGGCAGCGGCGCGGAGGCCGGAGTCGTCGATATCACCTTTGCTGGAAAAGTAGCACCAGCCGCCGATGCCTTGTTTCGGCAGGGCCAGCGAGCAGTATGGAGAGCGGGGTGTGCGGTATTCGTTGGTGAATATATCAGTCAGTTTGGCGTTGAATGAATTCGTTAGATCTGTCGGTTGCCATTTCGTGGAAGCGTGTTGGGGGGTGAGTTTCCAATTCACCACCGTGCCATCGATCTTGCGGTCGTTCCCCATATCCACGTGGATCGGATGCGATCCAGGCGGCAGTTTGGTGGCGGGAATGGCGATCTCGACTGAATCTTTCCCTGCGGGGACGATGATGTTCTGGCGGATTTCCTGGCTGCCTATGCTGATGCAGGCCGAACCCGACCAGTGATCGCGGGTGTTGTTGCGGAGGGAAAAACGCAGGTGGGTGGCGTCTTGGGTTTTTGCTGGAATGAGCTCGGCAGGAGCGCGCAGGTCGAGCGCTACAGGTTGCCACCAAGTGAGATCGGCCTGGGACAACTGGAGGAATGCGGTGCGGTGGCCGAGGGTGCCGGAGGTGCTTGCTTGCAGTTGGTGATCGGCCTGGGAAATGTGTTTCAGGATCCCTTGGGGGTCTTTGACATCGAGAATTTTCGCGGTAGCGGTTTCGATGGTTAGATCCGCATTCCGTGATAGCATCGTCGGTGGGATGGTCACTGGTGGGTTTCCTTTCCACTCGATGACGACCATGTGGCGGGCTGCGGCGGGAGCGGCTATTTGGATGCGGGGCGGTCCCACTTGTCGGGTGAGCGGCTCGAATTTTGCAGAAACTCCGTTCACGGTGATGGAGGCCACCCTGTCGCGCAGGGCAGGGATTTCCAGTTCGAGTTTGAGGGGTTTTGGCAGTTTGGATTCGATGGTAAACGACTCTTGCAGGCCCACCCGTCTGAATGCGAAGTCGATGTCCGGGTGGCGGATGCTAGCGTGCTGCCAATCTGCGGGAAAGCCGGGGCGGATGCGGAGCACGCCATTCAACGAGTCCGGCTGGATGCCGAAAAGCCCTTCGTTGAATGCCCGTGCGGTAATGCCGACCGCGTCTGCAAAGTCGCGGTATTGCTCGCCGGAAAAGATGTCCGAGGGTGAGGTCATGCCGACATTGCCCGGGCAGGCTCCCATGAACATGGCGTCGAGCAAGGCGCCCTTGAAGAGAGGGGCTGCGAGGTCAACACGGCCCGCCTGCCAGCAGGCGAGCGCGGTGTGGGTGGACTCGGCGAGGGCCACGTTGTTGATCGACCAGCGATAAGGCATCCAGTTGGTGGTGGGTAGATTGAAATTTCCCTCCGGCACCTTGGGCCCTTGCATCGGGATTTTGACGAGTTGGGTATCGATGAAGCGGGTCATCTGCCAGGCCTCCATCGGGTCGGCCGCCTCGGAGTCGAGCGTGTGGTAGAATGTCCAAAGCGCCGGGCTCGGGTGTGGCAGTTGCTGGCCGAGCAGGTCTTTGAATTCAGCGAACCAGCCGCGGTCCGCCAGCCAGAGTTCACGGCGCATGGCTTCGCGGATCAGCATGGCCTCCTTTTCATAGGGCTCGGGATTCTTTCCTAACAAGCGTGCGAGGCGGGCGGCCATCCGATGGTGCCAATAGTTGTAAGCCGTGGAGTGGGTGGCACCGCCGCCGTGGTAGATCAGCTCGTCGCTGGCCCAGATGCAGGCGTAGGCCTCGTAGAGCGGCAGCTTGTCGGGGCCGAAGGGTCGGCGGAACAATCGTTGTTCGCGGGCGAGGTGGCGCTCGATCACAGGCCACATCTTGGCGGCGTATTGAAGGTCACCGGTCCACATCAGGTGGCGGAAGAAGGTATCCACCGCCACGAGGTTCATGTTGTAGTGGTTGGGCTTGGTGATGGAGAAGTCTCCGTTGGAGTGGAGCGCGGACTCGTTGCGGGCGAGGTTGAAGGCTTCGTCCGCCGGGGGAAGCTTGTCAGGGACGGGGGACTGGTTCTGGCGGGAGGCGAAACCATCGATGTGGCGGCGCGTACGGTCATGCCAGCCGAGCGCGTCACCGGCGTAGGCCGCGCGCCAGCCTAACAGCTTCACTCGCCAGCTCACGGCGCCGTGCATGTAGGCGGCTTGTTTCTCGTCCCAGATGCCATCCGCCGCCACG
>CALMKO010000431.1 GCA_937867415.1 uncultured Verrucomicrobiota bacterium
CCGCCGCCAATGTGGTCGATCCGCGAGCCGTTGTTGAGTGCTCCGTCCCACTCGTGGACGGGCGTGCTGCCGCTGAAGGCGAATTGGTGCGGGATGGAAGACATGGGCGAGACGCCCACGGTCCTTGAGATGCGTCGTGTGAGAGGATCGTAACGATAGTGATAGTTGCCGTTTTCTGTCGGTGCGGCAGTATTGAGGGTGAACTGGGTGAGGCGGTCGAAGGAGTCGTAGATGTAATTATCGCTTGCGGAACCGACGGTCTTGCTGGTGCGGTTGCCGTTGTTGTCGAATTCGTAGCTGGAAACAACTGGCGGGCCGTTGTTGGTGACCTCGGTTAACTGGCGGAGTTGGTTGCTGTTGAATCCGTCGGTTGCATCGCCAAAATCGAATGCTCGGGTGAAGGTTGATGAAACGACACCGTCCACAAGATTTTGCGCTTGGCTGGAGATGCGGTTTTCTGCCGTGTCGTATCGGTGGGTTTCGGAGCGGCTATGGATGGAAGTGCCGAGAGACCCACCGCTTTGAGTTTGAGTCTCGGTGAGGAGTTGGCGGCGCTCGTTGTAGGTGTTTTCAATGATTCGATCCGGGACGTTGAGGGCGGCGGTGGATTCTTCGATGCGGGTGACGTTGGAGGTTAGATCGTATTGGTAGGCGTTCTGGCTGACGATGTCCTGAGTGGATGAGTTGCGGAGGCGCTGGCTGGTAATGCGGTGGATGGGATCGAACTCGGATTCTTTGGTGAAGCCATTGGACATGGATTCGAGCACCGGGTTTCCGGCAAGATCATGGCCGAAGGTGGTGGTGAAAGTGGCACCATTGAGATCGACGATACGGTCGGTGCGCCCGGCGGGATCGTGCTGGATAGAGAGCAGCCGGGTGTTGGCACTATTGGACACCTTTGCAACGCGGTGCAGCAAATCGTAGCCGTAAGTGGTGGTGACGCCGTTGGAGGTTTCAGTCGCGAGGCGTCCGAGGATATCATGGGTGCGGGCAATGCTTGGGTTGCCCAAGACGGTGCTGGTGAGGGGAATGGTGGGGTCTATGTTGGAGATTCGGCCTTGGAGATCGCGAAAGTAGGTTAGGCTCTCGGCAGGATTGTTGATGACATCGAGCTGCGAGAGGAGGAAGTGTTCGTCATACTCAAATTCTTTCCTTTGGTTTTTGGCATCCACCGTAGCGAGCGCAAGCAGGGCATCATACTCGGTTGACTCGGTTTTGCTGCGTGAGTCGTCCGGGTCTCGGGTGGTGCTGAGTGGGCGGCGGAGACCATCGTAAGTAAATGCGGTGGCTTGATCCTTGCCGTCGATCACACGGGTGATGTTGCCGACCTCATCCCGTTGATACTCCTCCACGACATCGACCAAGGATGGCACTCCGCTTGTGTCTGTAAAAGTGACTGGCGTGGTGATTGAGGCTAGCAGGTTATTTGGATAGTAGGCTCGGGTGACTCCGTGGCCTTCCGCGTCGATGGTTTGGGTAAGGTTACCCCTGGCATCGTAGAAGTTTTCCCAAACGGGGCGGCGGCGGGAGGCCACTGCGGCGGGATTGACGATAGGGCCAGTCGCTATTTTGACACGATTTGCCGCATCATGTTGGTAGGACCATGCGTAGCCAAGCGGATCAACCGTGCGCTCAAGCCTGCGGGCGGCATCGTATTGATAAGTGGAGACGGGTTCGCGGGTTTGACCGGATCTGGCATCGACCACAGCGGGAGCTTTGCGATAACAGAGCAACCCTAAAACGTCGTATCCGAATTGAGTGGTATTTCCATAGGCATCCTTGTGACTCGCAAGCTGCCCGAATGAATCATACACCAACTCGGTCGTGGGAACTTCGAGATCACCGGTTAGAGCATCGGTGACGGGGGAAAGAAGTTGTTTTATCGGCCGTCCTAGAGAGTCGCATTCGAGTTCACTTGATGACCACCGCTCGGGTGTAGAACCCTGTGCAATGGAATCGCGAGTTTCACTTTTGTAGCGGATGCCGGTAGAGGTATGGAAACTACGGGTGCGGACTTCTTTGTTGGTGCCTGCGGCAAAAATGGAGCTGTCCGGTCGATCCAAAAGGTTGTAGGTGATTTTGGTTGAGAGTTGCTCCATGGCACCTTGCCCGATGACTTCACCTTCGTGATTCAAGGGAGTGCGGATCGCCTTTAGGCCGTCCGCAAGGCCGGTGACTGGATCGTATTCGTAAATGGTGCCGGAGTAGAGTGTGTCTTCACCTTCGGTTCCGTATTCGCGCAAGACCTTCTCCAGCCGCGCAAATTCGTCAAACTTGTAGATCGTTTCGTAGCCAAGAGGATCAGTGATGCTTACCGGGCTGTTGGGTGATTGGATGAGATCGTATTCGAAGGAGGTTAAATGATCATCTGCCGCGTTCGGAATTGTGCCTGGCAGGCGCTCGTTTCCGGGCGAAATGATTTGGGTCGTTCGGGCCAAAGCATCGAATTTTCGGACAGTCACAAATCCTCGGGGATCGGTGAAGCGCACCTCATGCGCAGCATCAAGGTAGCTGGCGGATGAAACAAGATCTGTGCCCGAGGCCACTCCTGAAAAACCCGCGATGGGATCGTAGCTCAGATTTCCGTCCATGTCCCGGATCGTCGAGGCGACACGCCCAAGGGAGTCAAAAACCGTTCCAGTGGCTTGGCCCAGTTCATCGCGAGCAAGAACCATGCGCCCGGCAGGATCATATTGATAGGAACGCTTGCTTCCATCCGCGAAACTCTGACTCTCTAGCAATCCAGAAAAATCGTAGGATCTTGAGCTAACTCCACCATTTGGCGCTTTTACCGAGAGGATGCGCCCAGACGGACTGCGGGTCGTTGTTGTGAAAAGATTGGCCGCAGCATTACCCACCCGCAATGGAAAACCGTAAGTGTCCAGTTGGATATCTTTTACCAAATCTGTAACCCAGGCCGGATCGGTGGCGCCAGAGAGTGCCTTGCGGGTGATCTGCGTAACAGCTCCTGTCAGCGTCGTATCGTAGCCGAAATCGACTTCAGTGAGAATGTCGCCACCAGCTTCCACTTTAAGGTTCTCCGTGCGTTCGTGTATTCCACGGGATGGTGTGATTATTCGGTTCCTAAAATCGACAACGGACGAAATAAGTAGGCTACTGATATCTCCGTTGTTTGGAGTGTAGTGGAAAGTCGTGTTTCGGTTGAGGAAGTCCGTGCTCGTACTTGGAAGTTTAAAGCGTGAGTGGATGGTCTTGCCGGGTGCAACGAGTGGCGGTTGATACAACGGATTGGCTTGTGTAAACAACTCGCCGTAAGTGGAACCGCTCGACCTGTTCGCAGCATCGTTGGTCGCGGTAAGAGCGAAACCTGCTGCCGCGTCGTAGTGAAACTCGACCTCGCTGTTCGGCACCTCCACACAAGATCGGGTGAGCTTAGGGAAAAAGAGAGCAGTTGCAGACGGCAAGTGCCATGCATTGCTTGTTGATATGCGCCATTCAAGGGGCGTCGCCGTGCCAAAATCATACCGCCAGTGATCACCCGACATGGTAGTAACTAAGGTGACAACTGAATGATTGGCGGGGATGGCGGCCATCGCAGGAATATTCCCCTTCGCAGGTATCGCGGCTCTCCCGTTCTTCAGAACATGCTGGAGATCGAAATCCACGGTTCGTAGGTTCGGAAGTGTGATGGAATCCACTACCAGAGGGTCACCCGCCGGATGAAAATAAACTCTGGCACTCTTTGACCAAGCCGAGCGACTATCGGAGATGCGCTGATGAATGATTAACGGGTTTTCATTGCCGGTAGTGATTGAATTCGGCGCGATGTGGTAAGTCGGTATCGTATAAGCAGTCCCAGCAGTGGTTGCTAGCAGCATTGAGGATGGGCGTGGATCCGTCTCAATGATGTATTGATAGCCATAGGATGCCGTGATCAGGGAGCCGATCTTGTGACATGCGAGCACTTGATGGGTCGCGCTGGGTTGCCCAGCGGCTCCCAGGTTACGTGACTGGTATTGATACGAGTGTTTAACGCCCGCCGGATCCCAGAATGCCTGGATTTTACCTGCTGCTTGCTGGAAGCGGAGCTGCAACTCGGGACGTCCGACTACGGAAATAGAATCGGGTATGAGCTTGGAGGCGTCACTCCCGTAGGAATACAATAGCGAGACTCCGAAACGGTCAGTCACGCTGATAAGGCGGAAGTATTCGTGATCGCTTGAGCCGGTCGCGCTACTGCCCGCCGCCAAGAAGACATCTCTGTTGTTTGCAAGTTTGAAGTCAAGGGCTGTTTTTTGATAGATATGAGTGATTCCCAAAAGCGGCTGGGTCATCGTATAGCTTTCTGAGCCAGATGCGGACAAAGCGATTCCCGCATTAGCACGTTCGGGAATCATTGTGGGATCTGACAAGAAAGTGGTGACACCCTGATCATTGGTGTATTCAAGAAATGAGTAGGAAGCTCCTTGGTAATCGCGCACCAAAAATCGATTTTTCAAAGCTGCCAAATTCGCCGAGTTTAAGGGCTGCGCACCACCCGTTATCGGAGTTTCGCGAGTTTTTAGTAAAGCTGCCGCCAAGTTGCTGTCCCAGCCGGACCCAAAAACGAGTTGCGGGTCTTCCTGTGGATGCAGCCCGAAAACGTTTGTCCAACTGGTATCCTTAACGGAGCGCGTGACTGCTAGCGACAAATCGGAACCTGGAACTGGCAGGTAGAAATCTCTTTCAGAGTGGTGGAACCTTCCCGTTAGTGCATCTACGAAGGTGGGCGAATCAGGTGCAGGCTGTCCCGTAACACCGATTTTACGCTCGCGCTCGAGTGTTTTGAAGCGCTGGCCACCATTGAATCCCGCACTTTCCGGAGCATCACCATTGTCTCCACTCAGATCGCGCTCTTGTGATTTTTCTTTAGCCCTTGGCACATATTTAAAATCCGTCGTAAACGAACCAAGGTCGTGCTCGGCAAAATGATAAGTGTATTGTCCGTTAGGACCTGGAGTCTCGCTAACAGCTACTTTGAGACGCGCCGTTACCGTTACGCTGAAGTCAGAATCGATAAAATCCTCTCCCGGTTTTGAGAACTCGAGCATCACCTTGGGTAAGTCCGTCTCCAAACTTGGATCCGCCGACGGGGGAACAGTGTCGATGGACACCACGACAGGAGAGCCTGCGTTCACGGTTGCACTCCAAATGATTTTGGTTGGCAACAGTCTGTCGGGCGGCGGTGGCCCAACGAGATATGGATCAAACGGGTCAGAGAAAAAGGACTCTATCGAACAACTACCGAGCGGCAATTCCGCCCCGAGGAGCACTTTGTTAAATTCTGATGCAGCCGCTGGATCGGAAGGATTGTCCCATTGGGTAAAATAGAACTTTTCACCCGCCATCACAGCTTCTGGGACATGTGCAGGAACCGGCCCTAAGATCAGCTGCCTACTATACTCGACCCCACTAACCAAGCCAAGATACTTTCCTCGAGGTCCGAATGGGCACTCGGCTAAACTAAAGGGAAAATTTCCCATGCCCAAGTCATGTTGATTCGCAATGCCGTCGCGTAATTGGATCTGCATAGGTGGGTAAACCGGATTGGGTATAGGCCACACGTCTTCCTCATGATGCTCCTCGACAGTTGTGAAAATATTTCTCTGAACCTTGATGATTGATTCTGGGTTTTCCAAAGAAACGCTGAGTTTAGCTTCATAGGTATATGGCTCAAGATTTTCGTCGGAGTCGATTCCTGCACTGCCCAAGTTGAATGGCTCGTCCCAGTTGCTAGAATCATCTGGAGTTTGAATGATACGACTGACCACAGCGCTGTTAAAGATAACCTCCTCTTTCACCAAGTGGTGACCGAAGGGGGATTCTTCCTTGCTAAAACTCTCTCTGTTATAATTCGTCGTCAGGTAATCGATTAGTCGATAAACGGGTTCGCCTTTCTCGCCAGAAGGATCTTCGTCATTTGGCAGGTCGCTGGTGACTGGATTTAGACCGGTTCCGCCACCTGCTAAAATTCCGCCGATCTTGGTATGCTCCAAGCCATTTCCACCTGGCGTAATCGTTAAGTCAGAACCTTGACGACCCTCCGACCATGGCAGGTAAACCCTTTGGTTTGGGCTTCCGGCCATGCGGACTTCCACTCGCTCGCCGCTGGTTAGTAATGTGGGGTTAAAAGTGAATCTTCCGTTCGAGGCAGTAATTCCTTTAAAAGACGATAGAGGTTGTGGCTTTAGGGAATTTGTTGGCCAACGGAAGAATGCAAGTTCCACGTCACTGACAGGACTTCCATTCTTATCCTTGGCCACCACGGTCCATTCACCCCCAATCAGCAAAAGAGCAGGTTGCCAGGCGTCAGTCTTACCCAAGTCAGGAATTTCATCAGAATAGTCGAGACGAACAAAGAATTCCTCGGTTGAGGATTTGAATCCATAGTTTTTGCTACCCGCACCAGCTGTGGTCAGAGGCAAGTAGTTCCAATTCATCAAGTCCTCTGTCCACTGCATCAAATATGTTCGCCCGGTAACCCCCTGCCAATCAGCGTTCCATGTGCCACTCGCTCCCTGAGTGAGGGATATTGCTGGTTGAGGAACCGGAGTCACCATCTCTGCTGAGATGGATGTTTTCAAAACGAGAATCAGCGCTATCAGCACTGAGACGCCCCAAAACTTCATCGTCCACCTCCTTGCGTCGGTTCTGATAATGGAGTATCGCGTTTCCAGAAATGAATCGTTACATCATTGGGAACTGCTGGATTCGCGAGAAGATAGGCCTTGCGTTCCGCTTGCGCTTTCTCGCGAGCTTGAAAAGCGGCTTCGAGTTCAGGTCCTTTGTTCTGGTAGAATTCGTGAAGTTGGGTGAGCAGCTTCATTCCCTGTCCTTGAGTATTTCCTTCTGCCACCGAAAACGACGGGCCCTGAGTGGAAAGTTCTGGCAGATTCGGAATTCGAGGCTGTTCCACACGGGTGTCTGAAACTTCTTCGTTTCCAATCCCCATCATCAACGCATATTCACGCTCAATCCCATGATCATCTGTGAACTTGAACGTAGAAAATCCTGTAAAGTGATTAAAATCGACATTCGACCAGGCGGAAATCTCATCCTCAGGAATACCGTTTGGGGAGATTCTGACGAGAGTTCGGCAGTGGTCATACACGGTAGCCGAAACTAAGATCAATGAGGTTTCAACGGCTGTTTCCTGATTCAGCGCGGTGGGTTCAGTCAGCGCCGAGTCAGCGTGGCTTGACGTGGAGACACGTGGAGAAACTGGAGGGTCCGGCAAGTCCGGGTCTTCAACTCGGTGGACGGTCACGTTTATGATTCCCTGAGTTGGCGGAAGATCGGCCATCTCGGCGGCCTCAGTCACATAAACGCGCTTGGTCTCAGTAGAAAGGATTTCAAAATGAATTGGGGCAGATTGTTTGGGAACTTGAATGGGTGCCCCGTCGGTGGCGGTATTTTGGAATTCGCCTTCCTGTGCGTTCAGACCACTGAGCGGTGCAAACAACGCGTGAATGAACACAAATGGAATTTTCATGGGGAACCAGGTAACAATCCGTCCTGGTGGATTGGGAGTGAGTAAGGCAACGAAAGGCAACCGCAGCGGCTTTTGGCTTTTCTCTTTAGAAAGCTGCCTGGACGTGCGTGGCTGCTTCCCCGGCTCTTCGGTCAGTTTGGCAGCAATTTCACGGTCATTGCTAACCGTCTCTGGTTTATGTTTTTCACACCTCATCCGCTAATTAGGACGCTTGAACCGCTATATCATGACGTTGGATCTGCCAAGCTTTATTCGTGATAAGTTTGAGTGTTAGGCAACAGTAACTTTGCTGCGGACCGTTTTTCAAGAAGCTCGTTTGACTTTGGCGTGGAATCCGGGTGGCACGTTCATTGCGGATGGTTGCCTCTATTCGGAGTCCAGAATGGTGATCCGCGCGACCGACGATGGCGTGGAGATCGCTGCTTGGTAATCGAACAGTCGGGGATCGGTGAGTTCCTGCAAATGCTGGAGCTCCAGCGCGGCAAGCGGGAACTCGGAAATCACACGACAAATGGGGGCATCCCATAGAACCCGAAGTTTCTCGGGCGGAAAGGACAGCCCCGTGCCAAGCGCTTTCAGCACCGCCTCCTTGTGGGTCCAGATTTTTAAAAGCCGGGTCGCGCGGAGTGTCGGATCGCTTGGCAATTCCTCGATTTCCTGGGGGTGGCAGAATGTTGATTCGCAGCCGAGGAGTTCGATTCCGCGCCGTTGTTTTTCGAAATCAATGCCGAGGGGGCCATCGCGAGTCACGGCAAGCAGGGCGAGTTCGGTGCTGTGTGTTAGATTGAAATGCAAGCCCGCATGGGGCGCTGCCAAAAGCGGCTTGCCGAACTCGGAAAAAATCAGCGGGACTTCAAGCGGCGGGAGGCCGATTTCCCGGCCCAGAATCATCCGCAGTTGGGCGCGGCAGGAGATCCAATGCGTCGCGTCCTTTGCAAAGCGAAAACGCGACGCCCGATCGATCTCCTCGTTTGTGAGATATAGCATTCCCATTTCCTGCGGAACCGCCTCCGGAGTGATGATCGAGACGGTCGCTTCTCCTGGGTTCATCGCTCCGAAAGGTGTGGGGCCGGTTAGAAGGAACGGGCGGAAAGCTTAAGCGACTCCGTGAGGGCTTGGCTGAGCATGTGAACGTTTTCCGAGGCGAAAAGCGTCAAATGTTCTCCATTGACCGGGATGACATCCACTCCTTTCTCCGCATGGCTCGCCCAGCCGTAGTCAGTCGGACGTTCTTCCTTGTCGCTCATGACGGCGGCTTTGAACAGGGTGATGCGGCCTTTGAAGGTTCGTGGCTTGTAGGACTCCATCGCGCGCCAATTTTCCTCACGCACCTGAATCCGGCGCAGATCACTGTAGGCTTCGGCAGGTTCGGACTGTTGGGCCGCCTTGTTTTCCGCCTTGACCCGCCGTTTGGTGGCTGTTCCTTCGTAAATGCGTTCTCTAACTCGCTTGATGCGTGAGCCGAAGGGCAGCTCTTGGTTCTGCTGCCAGAAAACGCTGAAGCGCTCGGCAAGGCGATAATTCCGGATGGGGGTCGCAGGGTTGAGCGTGTCGAACAATCCGAGAAACTCGACCTCGTGCCCAAGTTCGATCAGTTTGCAGCCCATCTCATGGGCTACGACCCCACCGAATGAGTAACCCGCGAGCCTGAACGGTCCTTGCGACTGGCGGCTGAGGAGGA